>JBBRLG010000147.1:0-13525 GCA_038231495.1 Gemmatales bacterium
CGCTGCGCGGCAACCCTGGGCTGTGTTATGTAACCCCTTCGGGGTAAAATACTTATGCCACCTGGCCAACTGACACAGTAGAACTAGAAACGGGCAAAGTGTTGAACCCCACCCTTGCGACGCCGCACCAGGAGGCGGAAGGACTGGGGCAGAAGCTGGAAGTTGATTTGTCGCCCGTCTGAGCAGCTGTGCCGCCTTGCCCGTTGACACCCGCCAACGCGCTCGGATAAACTAGGTTAACAAACCAGTTTAGAGGAGTCGATATGACCAGTATCGGAACCTTCGCGGCCAAGACCCATCTCACGCAGTTGCTTGGCCGAGTCGCCAAGGGCGAAAAGATTCTCATCACCAATCGCGGGCGACCTGTTGCCATGCTGGTTCCACCGGAACCAGAAAACCGAGTAGACGTCGCGGGCCTCGTCGAGGAAATGCTGCGCGTCCGCGACGAACAGGGGCCGACCTGTGGCAAGGGTCTGACCGTGCGTCAAATGATTGAGGATGGGCGGCGGTTCTAATGGCACGCAGCCGCGCCAAGGCGGTCGCCCGTACGCGCTTCGTACTCGACTGCTCAGTGGTACTCGCTTGGTACTTCGCCGACGAGACGGACCGGTACGCCGATGCGGTGGCGGCGGCGCTGCCAAACGCTACCGCGCTCGTGCCGTCCCTTTTTCACCTGGAACTCGCCAACATCCTCGTTGTCGGCGAACGGCGCAAGCGCAGCACCGAGGCCCAAGCCACGGCCTTCCTCGTGCGCCCGGCCGCGTTGCCGATCGGCGTTGACGGCCAAACGGTTGCCCGGGCCTGGTCGGACATTATCGCGTTGGCCCGTTCCCACGGTCTATCGACCTACGATGCCGCTTATTTGGAACTCGCCGCGAGAGAATCGTTGCCGCTCGCCACGCTCGATGACAAGCTCGAAGCCGCCGCGAAAGCCGTCGGCATCGCGCGGTTCAAGCCGTGATCCGATGGCAGACTAGGAATGACACCGTGGAAGATTCAAAGGCGGGAAGATTCAAAGGGGTCGAAGTTTCAATGGGGTCGGGAGTAAATTCTGGGATTGACTTCCGAAGCCTTTAATTCTCGCCGGGTAGCATCACCTCGAAGCGCCGCCATCTGGTGCTCATAGGTGGCTTTTCCCTTCACCGAATAGGGGATGTTCTGCGAAGCCAACGCTTCCAGAGCGGCCTCGGGAACGATGTGCAGGCCGCCCCGCAGCACCTTGCCGGAAAAGCGCCCGACCAGGAAGGCGAGGCCTTTGATTTCGGTTTCCCGATCCGCGAATTGAATCAACACCATGGTCGTCCCTCCCGAACAAGCTCTCCGCGCCCCACTTCACTCCCCAGCCTACCAGAATTTGCTCGTGCAGGGAGTCACTCTCAAGCGCATCAACTTTGCCGACCAGCTTATGGCACCGGAACGGGTCACTCGGTATCATGGGAATGGCAGGGTCATCAAAGTTCGGCGGCGTTCAATATCGGGAGGCGCGGGCGTGAACCGAGCCGAGTTGCAGGTGATGGCCGAAGAGCGGGTCAAGGACTCCAAAGCCCTCCTCGATGGCGGCCGCTGGGAGTTTGCTTACTACGCGGCTGGGTATGCCGTTGAGTGCGCCCTGAAGGCTTGCCTGCTGGCCCGGATGATCCACACGGCATGGGTCTTTCAGGAGAAATGGGAGGCGAAGGCATGCCTCACGCACGACTTCGGGAAACGGATCGACCTTGCCGGCCTGCGCGACGAGTTGAACAATAAGCTCGCCACCACCGCCGCGGCCGCGACACCGCAGGGGGAATCGCCCGTGGGCGCGTTTGTGGGTTACTGGGCAACGGTACTCCGCTGGAAGGTTGAAAGCCGCTATCAACCAACAACGGAGGCAGAAGCCCGCCGGCTATTTGAGGCCATTACGCATGACCCGGATGGGGTGTTGTCGTGGATCAAGACCTTCTGGTAGACGACCGAATTGACGACGGCGAGAAAGTGCTTAGCCTGCTCGTCCGATCCGGCTTTGATGTCGCAGTGGCATTTTGGCTGCAAATGAGCGAGGACAGTTCGTGGTACCTTTACATCGCCTCGAACGCGGTTAATCCAGGGCGTGTTGGCGATGCCTACCGGACGCTTTATGCGTGCCTCACCAAAATCCCAAACAATTCCGTAGCCATTTCAGAAGTGATGATGGTCCCTGCGTCCGACCCGATTGCCAGGGCGGCGCTGGCACTACGTGATCGCAAGCCGGAGTGGCTGCCGGTGCGTTATCAGGGGAAACGCCTGGGCGATCAGCCCATTGAAGAAGCTTATATCTACCCCAAGACGGGGCCGATGACCCGTGACGACGTACTGCAAACGGTGATCGCGCTCTTGAAACGCGGCGGACGCGCCCAATCCTTGAACTTCACCTTCGCTGACGGAAGCAACAAGCAAGCGATCCCCGTTGGCGTTCAGCTGCCAACGCACGGGCCAAGCCGCCGGCTTCAGATTGTGCTCCTTGATGCCAGCACTGGTCAAACCCAAGCCGTAGCGGCGGATGAAGTTACCAATATCCAGTAATCTCTTTTGTCTTCTATTCCCCGTCCCCTAGCCACGGCTTAATTTTGACCAAAGGTTTCCAAAGGCGAAGGGAAATACTCCGGAGGTGGACTGGGGGTGCCGGGTGCCATGCTTTCGCGGCCAGTCCGAGACGGATTCTGTCATCGCAGGGAAACAGGCCGCGAAAGCATGCGGGCACCGACAAGCTGGCACCTGGAAGAAAGGCTCAGTTTGGCGGCGGACGCATGCTTTCGCGGCCAGCCCGTTTTGGAGGACAATACGCACCTGTGAAGGGCCGCGAAAGCATGGCACCCGGCGTCAGAATCCGCTTGAGCAGGAAAGTATGCTGGCCGGTCCCCTTGACGAAGTACTACCTGGAGTGGTCCATGATTAGCAAGCCGTTTGACGCCATCCGCACGAGCGACATCGAGGCCCTCGTTACGAACGAGGTGAAGGAGGGCCGTACCATTGAGTACAAGCAGTCGCTGCCCACGCACGTGGACAAGGACAAAAAGGAGTTCCTTGCGGACGTGTCCAGCTTCGCCAATGCTGCTGGCGGGGACCTACTCTACGGCGTGGTCGAGAAGCGGGACGCGGCCAATAACCAAACCGGGGTGCCCGTGAGCGTGCCCGGAATTGCTGCAATCATTGTCGAGCTGGAGGTTGCACGGCTGGATAACATGATCCGAACTGGCAGCGGGCCCCGTATCGCGGGTGTCCGCATCGGTGCCGTCGACGGCTTTGCTAGCGGGCCTGTTCTGCATGTACGAGTCCCCAAAAGCTTCAACGCTCCTCACATGGTCACATTTCAAGACCACACGCGGTTTTACTCGCGAAACAACGTCGGTAAGTACCCGCTCGACGTTGGCGAGATCCGGTCCGCTTTCGCCCTGTCCGAGAGCATGCCCGAGAAAATTCGCCAGTTCCGCAATGAACGTCTCGCCGCCATTGTTGCGGATGAAACGCCGGTGCCCCTACCTCCCCGGCACGTGCGGTTTGTCCTGCATCTCCTGCCAATCATCTCGCTCGATAGGAACACTCGTGTTGACGTATCGGCAATGGTGCATACCCAAGCCCTGCGGCCGATCGGGGCCAGTCAAGGCTTTACTGGGCGTCATAACCTTGATGGGTTCGTTTCCTACTTCAAATTCGACCGTGCAGCGGTTGGCATCAGTTACATCCAGTTGTTCCGTAACGGTATCCTGGAAGCTGTGGAAGGTGGCGTGACAGAGTTTGCCACACCGCAAACAAACTTGCTTAACTTCGACTACTATGAACAGGAACTGTTGGCGTCAGTTAAGGCGTATTTGAGAGTGTTAAAAGAACTATCTATTCAACCGCCCGTCTGCGTCATGTTCAGCGTCATAGGGGTGAAAGGGTATGGCTTGGCTACGAGAGAACAAAGCGTTCGATTTCAGCGGCCCGGTTTTGACCGAGATGTGCTCCTCTTACCCGACGTGCTGGTCGAGGATCTCGACCAACCGGCGGAGGCAGTCTTGCAGCCGATCGTTGACGCCCTCTGGCAAGCAAGCGGCTGGCCAGGCAAACCGAACCCGCGAGCGTAACGGCATTTGGACGAACTGGGTATCGGCGTCCCCCATCCGCCGGGTGCCATGCTTTCGCGGCCTTCGGGGATATGTTTTATCGTCAAAACCGTGCCGGACCGCGAAAGCATGACGGGCCGGAGCGACATGCTTTCGCCGCCCAGGTGCCTACGGAAGACGTGGCCTGTTTCGGAGGGGCCGCGATAGCATGGCACACTGAGACCTAAATCGCGTCAAAAAGCCGCTCGATCCGTGCGAGTAACTCCTCGTCCGTGATCTTGCGGCGGCTGCCATACTGCTGCATGTGCCGAATCAACTCTTGCTTGATTTCATCGATCTTTGGCTGGCCAAAGCGCTGGCGGCAGACGGTCAGCACGCCGCGGACTTTCTTCTTTCTCGCCTCATGGCCGGTCGCTTCGGTGATTGCCGTAACCGCGATCCACGCGGCAAGGCCGCCGACATCGGGTTTAACGCTTAATTGCTCAATCTGCCCCTCGTCCACAAGGACTCCTGGGCCGGGAATCGCCGGTACTTCCCATTCGGCAAGCATTTCAATTGCGGCCGCGTGTACGACGCGATTTGGCTTACTCATTGCTTGACCTCACCTTCAGGAACTGCTGTTGCTATGCCAGTTTTTGATCGTAACGCACCGGCCGCAGGTTGTCTATCCGCGGGTGCTTCTGAACAAGCCGACGCTGCGCCGCACAACGCCTTTTCCCTCGCTGCTGCGCTTTACTCCGTTCAGACTCAGGGGTATGATGGGGACAGGAGTGGAGAAGGCGAAGCAGTTCCTCTTCCCTTACCGGACGTGACCACGCTCCGCCGCACTTTCTTCGGGCAACGGGTTCGCCCAACAGCCGCCGTCCTTGCGGGAGTACGTGCCGACTCATGTTGCAGGCCCTCCTAAGCACGACGCGCGGATTGCTCAACGATTTCATGCGGTCGTGGCACCGTCCCAAACCGGTGCCGCCACCGAGCCGTGAAGTCGTGCCGCCGGTTGCCACGAACTATGTGCCCCTCCGGCGTGTCCTGATTACCGACGAGGTCGGGCGCACACTCTTTGAAGAATACTCCGGCCACCGCGCGGCCGAGCGCGGCGATGAGGAAACCGGCTGGGTACTTCTGGGCCGGCGCGAGGCCAACGAGGCGATTGTCCTGGCCACCTTGCCCGCCGGCAGCGAGAGCGATGCGGGTGTCGCGCACATCCGGTTCAACAGCACCGGGCAGGCGATTGCCAGCAGCATTGTGCGGCAACAGGACCGCCGGTTGACGACTTTGGGCATCGTCCACACGCACCCCGGCAGCCTGCGCCATCCTAGCGACGGCGACTTCCGCGGCGACCGTCATTGGGTACAGAAATTGCGGGGCAAAGAGGGGGTTTTCGGCATCGGCACCGCGGACGGGCAGCCGGTCAACGGTTCGGCGTTCGCGTATCAGCCCAAGGCCCACGTGCAGTGTCTCGGCGAATTGCGGTTCTCGTGGTACGCCCTGGGGCATGGCGACGGCAACTATCGCCCGCTGCCCGTCGAGTTGACGATCGGCCCCGACCTCGCCCGGCCGCTGCACGCGATCTGGCCGATCGTTGAGGAACACGCCGAGCAACTCGAACGCCTCTATCGGCAACAGGCGAACGTTCGGTTTGAAGTGCTGAGTGACGCCGGCAACCCGGGGCTGAGCCTGACCATACCGCTGGCGGCGAGCGGCGAGTCGGTGCGGGTGTTGCTCCGCCGGAAGGAAGTGTGCTATTACCTGGTGCGTGGCGACCAGATGTTACGGGCCGATTGTACCGACGAGTGTGTGGACCGCGGCGTCTACTTGATGCTGGCGGAGCTGGCCTCGCAGGCTTGAACGGTAAGACGATCCGACCGCGTGGCCGGAGTTTCCTTGTTCCCTTCATTGCAAGAAGGAGAGGTTCTCATGGACTTCCGCCCCCTGAACGATGTCGAACGGCGGCAGCTGATTAACGCCCTGCGCGGCAACGCGGAAAGCGACCGCGCCATCCTCATAGATCGTCGCGACACCAGCTTCCTGGGCACGAGCGACGAAGTGCCCGACGAAGAGGTCATCAACGCCATCAAGTCGGTGCCCTGCCACTATTGAGGAAATGATGAATGATGAATGATGAATGATGAATCAAATACAAAGGCAATCATCTGGCTTGTCTTGATTCATCATTCATCATTCATCATTCCTCATTCTAGGCTATGAGTCTCCTCGACAGTGAAGCCGGCAAGCGACGGTTGCTTACGGTCGAAATCCCCGTTATCGAGCGCTACAACGAGGGGCGCGAACCCGCGTTTCAGGTGCGGTTGCAGCGCGTCGGCGGGGCGCTCGTCCTGCGCTACTGTCTCAAACCGGGACACAACGTGTATCACCTCGAAACACGGTTGGCGTCCAGCTACCCGACCGTGCCGCCCGAAACGCGCGTCCTCACGGCACTCAAACATTGTCCGCACCTGCTGGAAGGACAGACGATGTGCCTGTGGCGGCAGGGCAGCACGCGGACCACGAGCCGCTGGGATCCGGCACAGTTTACCTGCGTGTTCGCGATCCAGGCGGCGTGGCGCTGGCTGGCGTGCTACGAAATCTGGTACGATACGGGGGAGTGGCCTTTGCCGGAAGCCAAGTGAGGTTGCAGGTGTTGCCGCTTGCGGCTTTGCAAGAATATGCAAAGCCGCAAGCGGCAATACGGGAGGAACCCTTTGTCCCATCTCATCCAGGTCGGCGCGGGCAGCGGCGGGATGCCGGTGCTGGACATGGTGTGCCGTGACCCGCGCGTCCGGCGCATCACCCTCATCGAGCCGGATGTTTACAAGCCGCACAACGTCGAACGCCACTTGTTCCCTTTGAGCGCGGTCGGTGAACCCAAGGCCGAGTTGGCGCAACAATGGCTCCAGGACCGCCGGCCCGATTTGGATGTACGGCTGCTCGTCTGCGATCTGTGCGACCCGCACCAGCAACAGGCCATCGACGAGGCGGCGGCGACCGCGGACATCGGCGTCTGTGCCGCGGACAACGAGACGGCGAAGTATCACTGGGACGCGCTCATGCGTCGCCACGCCAAACCCTGGACGCTGGGCGAAGTCCTCAGCGGCGGCATCGGCGGCTTCGTCCACTGGTTCGTGCCGGGCGGCCCGTGTTACGGCTGTGTCGCCAGCCATTTGCAGCGCTCCGTCGCCGTCGAGAAGCCGACAACGCCCGATTACTCACAGCCCGGCGGTCCGGTGCAGGAAACCACCATCCCGGCGAGCATGGCGTCAATCCACGCCGTCGCATCGCTGCACGCGCTGGTGACGCTGGAGCTAATGGAGAATCCGGCGCGCTACGCGCCGGGGTTTACGAGCCTGCTGCTCACCTTGCGGCGGGTGCCGGACGTGTTCGACGACCTGTTTCGACCTTACCGTTTCCGTGTGCCGCGCGCCGCAGACTGCTTGATCTGCCAGGCGCGTTCGACGCCTTCCTCGGCGGAGGAACTCGATGTGGCCCTGGATCAAGCGCTGGCGCGACTGGGCAATGCTTAACCTCTGGCCGCTGTACCGCCTCGGCCCGCAGTCGCAGGCGCTGCACTACAGCTACGAAAAAGCCGGGCTAACCGTGCCCGACCAGCCGGTGCCGTGGAACGCGGAAGCCGTGCTGATCGAGGCCACGCTGCGCCTTTCGCCAAGCCAGAGCCGCCGGAAGGCCGACTTTCAGTTGCGGCTGCCGGGCCAACCCCTGTGCCCCGCCGAACAGCTCCGTCGCGTCGAGAACGACGACCGCTACCGCGTCTCATTCCGCGTGCCGCCGCCCGGCGCGACGGTCAACGCCGAACTCCTCTTCCGCGACCAGCCCCTGGGCCAGCTGACGCTCCCCTTCTTGAGCCGCGCCGAATTTATCCAGGGTCTACGCCTGCAAATGCCGACGGTGTACGCGCGCGTCGGTGCCGACACGGTCGCCTGTCAGACTTTTGTGACGAGCCAGTGCAAGGGCGTCGTCTTCAGCGTTCTGCTCGTCAGTCCGACCTGTTTGGTGCCCTTGCCCGACCTCGATTTGCAGGTGGAATTCAGCTGCGACCGCGGCGGGCCGGTGCAGCGCGTGCCGGCGGTGCTGTGCAGCTCGCAGCTCGCGGGCCGGCAGGCGCTCGCCACGGTCGTGCCGCGCAAGGTGCCGCGCCGGCAGGGAACGTATACCGCGACGTGGCTGCTGGGCGACCTGGTGCTGACGACGCAGAAAGTGCGCGGTATCTCGCAGCGGACTTTCCAGCGGTCGTTGCGGGTCTCGGACACGCGCTTTGTAACGCAGCAGGGTGCGGGCGGCGTGCGGCTGGCACGGCAAGTGCCGGGGTTCGATCAGGCGGAGCGGATCGGGCCGTGCTTCCTCGTCAGCAGCGGCGAGCCGGGCATGGCGGGCGTCTGCCACCTGCAAATCGCGGCCCAGGTGCCGGGCGCGGTGCAGCCGCCCTTGCTGCTCGAACAGGAAGTGCTCATCACCGACGGGCCGACGATGGTGGCCCCCGGCACGCTGGACGTGGCGGACTTGCGGCAAGTGAGCGGTTTTGAATTGCGGAATAAGAACCGGGTGTTGGGCGTGTTGTCGCTCAGCCCGGTGCCGGCGGCGACGTTCACGAACGAGGGCGGGTTCAAGGCACCGCAGGATTTCACCTGGTCCGTGGCGGCCGACGAGGAGATGACCGAACGCCTTAACCGCCTGCTCGACGGGCGCAACGCGGCGAATTGACCGTTCCACCCCCCCCTGCCCCCCTTCGTAAGGGGGGGAGTTGATGCTACCCCCTTCGAACGGGGGGGGTTGATGCTCCCCCTACGTAAGGGGGGGAGTTGAGGCTACCCCCTTCGTAAGGGGGAGTTGATGCTCCCCCTTTACGAAGAGCGGACCACTCACTCCCCCCCTTACGAAGGGGGGGCAGGGGGGGTATAGGTGGACAGAAAATGACCTTTCAAGCCACCGAGACCGTTTCCTCGCGCTCCGGCACCACCACGTCGCGGAAGCCGTGCTTGCGCAGGCTCGCCGCCAGCGCCTCCGACTGGGCCACCTCGCCATGCACCAGCCGCACCCGGCCCGTCTCGTTGTACGTCGTGCCGAGCAGGGCGAGGAAATCGTTCTGGTCCGCGTGGCCGGAGAAGCCGTTCAATTCCACGACTTCGATCCACTTGTTCCACTTGCGACCCTGGAAATACACGATGGGACACTTTTCCAGCAGCCGGTGGCCGAGCGAGTGCGGTGCCTGGTAGCTGACCAACACGAGCGCATAGCGCGGGTCGTCAATGTGTTGCTTCAAATGGTTGGTGATCCGGCCGCCCTCGCACATGCCGCCCGACGCGATGATGATGCACGGGTCGGGGCTGCTGGTGACTTCGTGGCTCTCGTCTTGCTTCAAAATGTAATGGACCGGCATGTCTTCCGTGCCGGGCGCCTCGAAGTTCGGGGCGTGCTGGCGGTAGACTTCCGAGATGTCGTGGGCCAGCGGGCTGTCAACGTAAAGGGGCAGCCGCGGCAGCAGCCCCTCGCGCGTCCAGCGCTGGAGGTAGTGCAGCACGATTTGCGTGCGGCCGAGGCTGAACGCCGGGATGATGACCTTGCCGCCGCGCGCCACCGTGCGACGCACGACATCGCTCATCTTGGCGGCCATGCTTTCGGCCGGTTGGTGAACGCGACCGCCGTAGGTGCTTTCGCAGATGAGCAGGTCGCCCGCGGGAATGTTCGACACTTCGCTGAGGAAGGGCAAGCCGCGCCG
The DNA here is from genome assembly GCA_038231495.1 of Gemmatales bacterium. Classification (GTDB taxonomy): domain Bacteria; phylum Planctomycetota; class Planctomycetia; order Gemmatales; family Gemmataceae; genus JBBRLG01. The sequence goes on from JBBRLG010000147.1 coordinate 9,793, forward strand.
CCCCACGTCGCCGGTGAAGGTGATCCGGTGCGTCCGCCCGCCTTGTTGGATCGACAACAGGACCATGGCCGAGCCAAGGATGTGGCCCGCGTCGATGAACCGCACCTGCGCGGTGGGGCTGATCTCCATCGTCTCGCCGTAGGGGATGGTGACGCACTGGTCGATCGTCATTGCCGCGTCGGAGCGGGTGTAGAGCGGGGCGCGGGACGACGGGCCACGGCGGCCGACGACCCCGGCGACGGCGGCGTCCTCTTCCTGGATGCGTGCCGAGTCGGCGAGCATGACGGCGATCAGGTCGCGCGTCGCCGGCGTGCAATAGATCGGCCCCTGGTAGCCCTGCTTGACGAGGTTGGGCAGGTTGCCGCAGTGATCGACGTGGGCGTGGCTGAGGATCACGGCGTCGAGTGCCGTCGGGTCAAACGGAAAATGGCGGTTGAGGGTCCGGGCCTCGTCGCGCGGCCCGCGGTGCAGGCCGCAGTCCAGCAGGATGCGCTGGTTCGCGGACTCGACCAGGTGCATGGAGCCGGTGACGGACTGGGCCGCCCCGAAGAAAGTGACGTGCGGACCGTTCGAGCGGGATGTTGAATGCCTTTCCATGTTTCAATTGTACGGCAACGGGGCAAGGGGGCACCATCCCACAATCCCACCGACGGTCAGGGGAGTCGTCTTTCGTCCTCGTCCAGTTGGCGCAACCCTCGTTGGAACAGGCTCTCCCGACCATGCCACAACGGCGAAATCGCAGGCGGACACTTGACAGGTCGAGGCGTGACAAGTCCAATACGCCTACCGGGTGCAAAACAGAAGCTCGAAAGAGGATCCGATGGAAAGCGTGCTCGTGAAACACATCGACAAAGCCCCCGGGGTTTGCGGGGGCCGGGCATGCATCGCCGGCCATCGCATTCGCGTGCAGGATATTGTCGTCTTGCACGAGATGCGCGGGATGTCACCCAGGGAAATCGTCGGCCAGTACCCCGGCATTACCTTGGCCGATGTCCACGCCGCGCTGGCTTACTATTACGACAATCAGCAAGAAATCGCCGACGAGCTTCGCAAGGCCGATGAATGGGCCGAGTGGGTGAAGGCCAACATCCCATCGAAGATTCCCGCGGACCTCCGGGAGAAACTCGGTGGCTGAGCCGATCCGCTTCTATTTCGATCAGCACCTTTGGGCTTCCGTGGTGGAGGGGCTTCGACGGGAGGGCATCGACGTGCTGACTGCACAGGACGCCGGACGTTGCGGCCTGCCGGACCCGGATCAACTCGCTTTCGCCGCCGCGGATCAGCGCGTCCTGGTGACGTTCGACACCGACTTTTTAGCCCTGCACCGCTCCGGTGTAGCCCACGCCGGCATTGCCTGGTGTCAGGAGCAGAAGTATAGCATCGGCCAGCTCTTGCAGGTGTTGCTTCTCGTGCAGGGCGTGCTGGACCGTGAGAGCATGCGCAACCATGTGGAATACTTATGACTCCCGACCCCGTTGTAGGGTGCAATCGTCGTAACCGTTCACCGCCAATTTCTCCCCCCCTTACGAAGGGGGGGTAGGGGGGGTTAAGCTCGGTTGAGGTACTGCGTCCTGGCTTCAACTCCACCCCTCTGCCCCCCTTCGTAAGGGGGGGAGTGAACGGTTACCAATCGTCAAACCGTTTCCAGGTTCTTTGCGCGACCATCTGACCCATCCGTCACGATGCGCCGTTTCCCGTTCCCGACCGATAGAATCTTGAAGCCATGCAGCTTTACCGCCGGCAACCCGACCACCTTGCACACCGTGGCTGGTTGTTCGGCGAAAATTTGCAGCAAACGTCGAGTCGCCTTCGACGGCACGCGTACACCCTGCTCCCAACTCTGCACGGTTTTCGCCGAAACGTACAAGACCCTGGCGAACACGGCTTGGGACATCTCCGCCGCTTCACGCAAAGCCACCAGGGTCTTGGCGTCGATCTCCGGTGGAGCCTCCGGTATGAAGACGGTTTTGAGCATGCGTTCACCCTTGGCGTGGGCAATTCCTTCCCGCAATCCTTCCTGGAGCCGTGTGAAAAAAGGTTTGCGCGTTTTCGCGGTCATTATTCGTTCTCCTGGAGCCACCGTTCATGGGCCGCGGTTGCTTCCTTTTTCAACTGTTCCGCCAGTAGGCGCAGTTGCTTCTTCTCGACCGGCGTGAGATCGTCCTTCTCGGCTTTGCCGTAGCGGTCGAGCAGGTAGAAACGCTTGGCGGCCGCCACAGAGAGGTAGATCACCCGTGCGCCGCCTCGCTTCCCTTTTCCCTTCTTTGGGTCGGCAAGGCGAATCTTCCGCAAACCACCGCAGCCCGGCATCACGTCCCCAGCGTTAGGGTTCGCCATCAGCCGCTGCTGAAGCCGGCCATAGGCATGGTCCGACAATAAATCCGCAATGGCCGCCGTGAATCCCGTCGTCTCAATGAACGTCGCTTTCATGCTATCCCACCCTGTAGGACAGGACAAGGCCGTTGGCGCGGTTGTTGCTGTTACGGTCGCTCGAGCACATCCTACCGGTTGCGTTCCATGCGTTCGCGGCCAATCTGTTGCGGTTGCCATTGCCGAATCCGGGAAACCCGGTCTTCGGTGGGAGAGGAGACCTTCAGTCGGTCGCAGGGGCCCGATCGAGAGATCGTGACACAACGGCGAAATAGCAGGCAGGCACTTGACAGGTCGAGGCGTGACAAGTCCAATGAGCAAGGGATCGGAGCCGGCATCCGTCATCCTGTGCTGGCGCGATGATCGGGTTCCGCCGTAGTAAGATAGGATGCCGGCGCGGCGATCCTGTGCCGGCGGTTCGCGATCCGGTGCCGGCGCACGCCGATATAGTGCCCGCACAGTGATCATGTGCCGGTGCCGGTTAGCATAATCATCAGTTAGGCGGCAGAAAAGTAAGGGGCGAGGCATGCTGCTGAACGTGTCATCACCGAGCGTCCTTGCGATCGGTGCCCACCCGGACGACATCGAACTGGGTGCCGGTGGTCTGATCTACCGGCTCATCGAGGAACGCAAGGCGTTCGTCAAGTACTTGATTCTGACGCCGGGATTGAAGGGGACACCCAGGGAAAAAAGTTACTCCCCGGAATCCCGCCGCGCCGAAGCGAAGGGTGCCGCGGCAGTCTTGAAAGTCGCCGAAGAGAATGTCACCGTCTGGGACTACGAGGACTGCGGCATGCACACCGCAGGCCACAAGCTGATCCAGGATATCGAGTTGTGCGTCCACGAGTACTCGGACGGTTGGGATTTGATCCTGACTCACTCCGGGGAGGATACCCACGCCGACCACCGCGAGGCCCACGAGGCGACGATCTCGGCGCTGCGGTATTACTACGGCACCGTGCTGCTCTACCAATCGCCCTCGACGAAGCCGAACGGGTTTCACCCGAACTTCTTCGTGTCGTTGGACGAGGAGGCCATCCACCACAAATTCACTGCGCTCCATAAACACGATAGTCAGCGGTCACGCAAATATATGAAGATTGAGCATGTGAAGGCGATGGCGGCGCGTTGGTCATTCTTCCATCGGGCACCCAGCAGCTACTTCGAGGCGTTCGAGGTCTACAAATCATTCTGGATGTCGCCCAACAGGCCATCGCATCCAAGCGCCTCCCCATGAACGGTCCCCCGGCGTGACAGCGAGTTTCCCGGCAGTTCCTTTCCTTTTTGCGGCCTCTGCGCATAGCACCCCCTGGCCCCCCGGGGCATGGGTGGCTTAAGCACTCCCAATTGTCATTCTTTCAAG
>JBBRLG010000148.1:0-13481 GCA_038231495.1 Gemmatales bacterium
CACCCTCATCATAGGGGAGCCTTGCCGGCGTTCAAGTCTGGCCGTTCGACCGGGGCTGGACCAAAGCCCGCCTATGCAGCGACTCTAACAATTTGGCGAGCCGGGAGCGTAAGCGACCGGAGTGTATCACTGAAACTTACTCCGGTCGCTTACGCTCCCGGCTCGCCTTTCAGTTTTGCACGTCTGAGAAACGTGGCCGTCGCCGTTTACGAGATGATTTGCTTGCGCCGGGCAATATAGTCCCACACCACATAACGGTCCAGCTCGCGGCCGGCGGTGAAGAAGACGCGGCCCTTCGTCGATTCCGCCATCTTATAGGCGAACCGCACGTCCTCCGGCGTCTGGTTCCAACTCGCCAGCAGGAAAATGTTGATTGTGATACCCTCGCGCGCACACAGCTGCGCCTCGCGTAGCGTGGCGTCCTCGGTGCGCGGGTCGGGCGGGTATAAGAGGTACAACATCGTGCCTTCAAAGTGGGCCGTGGGCAGCCCGTCCGTGATGAGCATGACCTGGCGGTTGGGCGTGTCCTGGGCGGACAGGAACTTGCGCGCCAGTTGCAGGCCGTGTTGGATGTTTGTGAAGTGCGGCGGGATAATCATCTCGGTTATGTCCGGGTCGCTCATATCGGCCTTGAGCGCAATCCAGGGGTCGAACAGCGTCACCGGCTTGGGCATCAACGCCGCGATCTCCGAGATGTGCCGGGGCTTGGCGAATGTGTACATCTCGATGAATTGCACAAAGTCGCCGGGGTACTCGCTGCGGATCAGGCCGTCCAGCGCGAGGCCCATGCGCTTGACGTTGACGTATTGGCCGTCGTAACGCATCGACCCGCTCATGTCGAGCAACACCGCCGAGGCACACTTGGGGTTGTTGCGCGTCGGGTGGACCACAATGTCTTCGGCCTTGAGGCGCACGGGCAGGCCGGGGCCGCTGCGCAACAGGGCGTTGGTGAACGACGCCGGGATGTCCATGTGCGTCACCGAGTCGCCGAACTCGTAGGGCCGCGTGTGCTGCATCTCCGTCGCGCCCTCGCCGACGACCGGCCCCTGGTGCCGGCCGGATCGCGACGACTGCAACTGCTCGAAGATGCGCGACAACAGCTTCGATTGGAACAGCCGGTACGCCTTGGGCGTCATCTCGAAGCCGCCGCGCTCCGCCTCTTCCAATCCCTGTTGCTCCGCCATTTGCCGGAGGTATTCCTGCACCTGGCGCTGCAATTCGCCCAACTGTTCCACGTCGCCGGGTTCCGCGAACTGGGCCAGCTCGTCCAGGTCGATGACGCCAATCTGAGCCGTCTTCGACGCCTCTTCCAGCTGCTTGAGGAGCTTGTCGATCGTCTCCAATTCTTGCTTGATCGCAAGAGCTTGCGGCACCGTCATCGACCGGTCGCCGGTGAAGTCGTACTTCGACGCCAGCTCATCGACCTGGTACTTTTCACCCAGGCGTTCGGTTAGGTGCAGCAACTGTTTGGCGAACGGGCCGTGTTCGTCGCCGGCGCGGTACCAGAGGTTTTCGAGGTCGTACAACTGCTCCTCACGCACCGCCTTTTGGAACGCCTTGGCGATCTTCGCCGGCGGCTTCATGTCACCGGCCTGGTCCTGGTAATTCTGCCGCACCTCGTTCTGGACTTTGCCGGTCTCGTACGTCTCCAGAATCTTTTTCTTGCGCTGGCGGAGCATCTCCATGAGCGCTTCGAGACTGGCGCCGAGGCCGCGGATTTGGCTCGGATCGATGCGGATGGCGCGGGCCAGCTCCTCTGCGGTCAGTCGGCGGGTGTTGCCGTAGTGGAGTAGGTGTTCCATCGCCGGCGACACCATGTCGGGCGGCGGCGCGGTGGGGCTGGGGAAATCGACGGGGTTGAACTTCTGATAAGTGTGGATAACGCCGCCGAGGCGGTCGGTTGCATTCATGGGGGGTCTCTATTCCGGTTTTGCCGCTTGCGGCGTTGCGGGGAGAACGCAACGCCGCAGGCGGCAATACAGGGCGGGCCTCTTTCACTCAGGCCTGGCGTCGCGCCGCCAGTTGCTCGACAAACTGCTGATGTGCTGGCGTCTGGATGCCGTCATTGAGCACGGCCAGCACACGCGCCAGGTCCACCGCAAGCAACCCGGCCGCGTCCAGCCACAGGCCGGGGAACACCTCCGAGCGATAAACGCCGTCGGCCGGTAGGGGCACGACCGCGAACCGACCTTCCGTCAGTCGGTGCCAGCGCACCTCCCCTGCTTGGAGCAGTACCGCGAGGTACTCCTGGACCCCGGCGTCTTGGTACAATTCTAACTTTTCGTGCATGTCGTAGTCGGCACTCGTCAAACACACTTCCGCCAAAAACTCCGGGACACCCGCGCCCAAGCGGCCTTGCCTTCGGGTTCTTCCTCCATATTCCGGCAAAACCCGCAGCGAGTTGTCCGGTTGCGGAGCGGAATCCTCCGTCAACAGCCAGGTGGCGTTGGCGCTGGGGCGGCAACCCGGCGTCGCCGCCGCATAGCCCACTAGCCAGCCGCCGACCAACACATCGACGTCGCCAGGTTCGAGGCTCAGTGGCGAAGGCATGTAAACGACTCCCCGGATTAACTCCGCCCGCTTCAAGTTCGGCAACGCCTCCCAGCGGCGCAAGAACTCGGCGCGCGCGAGTACCTCGCCCGACTTGAGCAACGGCACTTCTTCTTTGATGGTCGGCATGAGAATCACCTCCGCCTCGATTGTACCCGCGCCTCAAAATAGGTGTCACCGAATCTCGTAAGTGATCCGCCCGTGCTTTTGCGAACGTGAAATCCGGTCGCTGGCATACAAGCCCGCCAGCACGAACTCGATGCACGACGCCCGCACCGCCTCGCTCTCGCTGGGGTTGACCTCGAACGCCTTCTCCCACGCTTTCGGCACACGCTTCAGCCGCTCCGCGTAGTGCGACGACGGCAGCAAGTCGCCGACCTCGATCTTCACGCCCTTGCCGAATACTTGCACGATCTCGTCCAGGCCGTTCTTCTCGACATATTCCTCGAACACCGTGCGTATCGCCTCCGCCTGGATCGCCTCGATCACTTGCCGTTCCGACATTTGCTGACTGCCCATCATGTCCAGTTCCAGCTTGCCCATCGACGACGACAGCAGATGGCCCAGGTCGCTGATGCGCGGCACCGCCGGCTTCTCCCCCAGGCGGACGCCGCGGTGACGGGCACTGGCCACCATCGTCCGGTAGTTGGCGATCGAGAAGCGGGCGCTGACGCCGGACGCGTGATCGACGTACTTCGACTTGCGGGCGCTGACGCTCATCTGCTCGACGATTTCCTTCATGAACAGCGGCACGATCACCGGGTAGTCGCCGCCGAGATCGACCGCGGCCTCCTGCTCCATGATCTCGATGCCGGCGGCGCGCTCGCGCGGGTAGTGCGTTTGCACCAGGGTGCCGACGCGGTCCTTGAGCTGCGGGATCACCTTGCCGCTGCGGTTGTACGTCGCGGGGTTGGCCGAGAACAGGATCAGCACGTCGAGGTCGAACTGGATCGGGTAGCCGCGGATTTGCACGTCGCGCTCTTCGAGGATGTTGAACAGGCCGACCTGCACCAACTCGTCCAACTCGGGCACTTCGTTCATGGCGAAGATGCCGCGGTGCATGCGCGGGATCAGGCCGAAGTGCAGCGCCTCCTCGGTGGCCATGCTAGTGCCGGCGGCAAGCTTGGCCGGGTCGATCTCGCCGATCACGTCGGCAAACTTGGTGCCCGGCGCGAGCCGCTCGGCGTAACGGCCGGAGCGCGGCCACCAGCCGATCGGCACCTGGTCTTCGGGCAGCTCGGCGAGGACGCGCTTGCCGGCCAGGGTGATCGGCTGGTACGGGTCCTCATGAACCGGGCAGGACGGGTGGTCGATGAACGGCACGGCGTCGTCGAGGAAGCGGGCGAGGCTGCGCATGAGTCGGCTCTTGGCCTGGCCCTTTTCGCCGAGGAAAAGGAGGTCGTGGCCGGCGATGAGGGCGAGGTTGATTTCGGGGATGACGGTGTCGTCGTAGCCGATGATGCCGGGGAAGAGGTCTTCGCCGGCGCTAAGCATGCGCAGGAAGTTGTCGCGGATTTCTTGCTTGACCGTTTTGGAAACCCAGCCGCTCGCGCGCAAGTCTTTGAGGTTGGTCGGTCGAACGCCTGCGGACAGCATGTCGGGATAATCTCCAAGGAGGTTGGCTTCGGGGCCAAGGCGGCGGGCGTCGGCGGAAGAGTTCACCGGACCAGCCTCTTTATTGTAGGGGGTCGGGGCAAGGTCGAACGGGACTTCCCCACGAATGGTGGACACCCCGTTAAGGGGGTACAATCGCCCTGGGAGGTTCCTCATGGCTCGAACGCGACGCAGCTACACCCCCGCGTTCAAAACTCAGGCAAACGCGACACCCGTTGACGACGACCCGGATTGTCAGGCCCACCCTTGCCAACGTCTGCGCCTGCGGCAAGGGTGCCGCCGCTGCTTTGGGAGCGCTCGTTACATGCCTGACGCAAGTCCTTTGGTGAACAATTCTTACGCGCCACCGATTGTCAGGATCGACCCTTGCCACTACCGACCCTTGCCAGGAAAAAGCCGACCCTTGCGTACCGCGAAGCGGTTCAACAACAGAGCCGGGGGTCGCGTACTCGCGCACCCCCGGAACCGGACGACCGTCAACCCCTTTTTCTACCCTGAAAGGGTTGTAGAAGAGTCCCCGCCGTGTTGTGCAACCCTTTCCGGGTTGGCCGTCCCGGATGGCTTTCCGGGGGTGCGCGGGTTGCTTTCCGGGGGTGCGCGAGTACGCGACCCCCGGCTTTGTTGTGAAACCGCTTCGCGGTACGGCAGCGCCAGGAGTTCCCGCCGTGTTGTGCAACCCTTTCTGGGTTGGCCGTCCCGGGTTGCTTGCCCGGGGTGCCAGCCGCACTCCAAAGGGAAAAACACCTCCCTTGATCGCGCACTAGCGACCCAACTATTTCTGAAACATCTTGTTATTCCGGTCGCCGCGCGACAGCAGGTACGCCACCAGGTCGAGGATTTCGTCCTCCTTGAATGAGTCGAGCAGCCCTTCGGGCATCATCGACACCTTGGACTTCTCGACCGATTCCACCTTCTTGGCGTTGACGTTCACCAGGCCGTTCGGGTCGAGCATGTTGGTCATCACGATGATGTTGCCGCCGCCGTGGTTGACGATGCGACCCGTCACCGATTTGCCGTCGGTCGTGTTAATGACCACCGCGGCGTACTGGTCGCTGACCTCCTTGCTCGGGTCGAGGATCGATTCCAACAGGTCCTTCACGCTGAAGCGGCCCGACACGATCGTCAGGTCCGGACCCTGCGCACCGCCCTCGTTGTCGAAACGGTGGCAGGTGAAGCAACTCGCCTCGCCGAACAGCCGCCGGCCGCGGTCGAAGTCGCGCTTCACCAACCCTTTCTCCACCACCGCCGTCAACTCGTCGAGCTTGTACTTCTTGATCAGCGGCCGCGCCTTGCCGACGATGGGCGCCGGTGCCAGGGGCTGCGCGCCCAGGACCGGCTTGAATTCAGCCTTTTCCTGGTCGGTCAGTGTCGCCACGGCGTCGGCCTTCATCAGGCGTAGGAACCCCTGCAAACTGCTGCCGCCCTTGAAATTGGCCGCCTTCAGATACCAGGTGAAATACTCCTTCCGCTCGGCCGGCGTCCAGCCGGTCGCCAGGATGCGCAGCGACCGGGCGTACTCCAACTGCTCCTCCTGCGTCGCCGCGTCGGCGATCATCTTCAGCGCTTTGCCCGCAATGCCGGGCGCTTCCAGGTAGACGAGCAACTGACACAATTCGGCGTTCAGGTCGCGCCCCTTGGCCGGCAAAGAGGGGTCGAAGCGCTTGACGAGCTTGGCCCGCGCCGCCTCGGACGGCTTGCCCGTGCGGTTGAACAAAACCGCGTAGACGCGCAACAGGTCGAGCCGCTGCGAGTCCGTCAGCTTCTGCCAGTCGATGCGGTCGAGCGCTTCGAGAATCGGTTCCTTGAGCGCCGCGCCCGGCACCGGGTCGGACGGCTTGCGCGGGTGGTGGAACGGGTCCTGTCCGGTCGTGCGCACCAGGGCCAGCAAGGCGTTGATAGCCTTGGCCGGGTCCGTCTCCTTCAGGGCGCGATCTTGCCATTCCTTGGGGTCCTGGTGTTCGACGGCAACGCGGGCGGCGTAGCGGACGTAGCGGTCCTCGTGGCCAAGCTGCGGCCAGGCGGTGTTGACCGCCTTCGCGTCCGGCTTGCCGTGGAACGCTTCGAGCTGGTGCCGTAGCGCGTGCAGCGGTCCGGGTGCCGGGCTGCCCTTCGACGGCTCGGTGGCTTCGTTGCCGACGTAGGTGACGCGGTACAACCCCGACTGGGTTTTACGGCCGCCGATGGTGAAGTACAGCGCCCCGTCCTTCGGGTTGACCACCACGTCGGTCAACGGCAGCGGGGCGCCGTTGACGAACTCTTCCATCTCGCCTTTGTAGGCCGCGCCGTCGGGCGTCAGGTGCAGGGCGTACAATTTGCCATAACTCCAGTCGCACATGAACAGCGCATCCTGGTACTTCGCCGGGAACTTGGTGTCGTAGCCGAAGCAGATGCCGGTCGGCGAGCCGGGGCCGACATTGAAGACGGCGGGCAGGCTGTCCGGATAGTATGGCGGCCATTTGCCGGCACCGTTGCGCCAGCCGAACTCGCTGCCGCTGGCTGCAAGGCAGACGCGCGTCGGCCGATACCACGGCGTGTTCATGTCCCATTCCATGTCGGCGTCGTAGGTGAACAGGTCGCCGTGGCGGTTGAAGGCGGCGTCGAATTCGTTGCGATAACCGGTGCTGACCAGCTCCCAATCCTTGCCGTCGGGGTCTACCTTGTAGATGCAGCCGCCGGGTCCGAGGACGCCGGCCATGAAGCCGTTGCCATCGCGCAGGCGCGGCAGCAGGTGGTCCTCGCCCCAAACCTGCGGCACGCGCGAGGCCGCTAGCGGCTGAACCATTTTCGTCATGTCGCCGACGACGATGTAGAGCGATTTGCCGTCGGGGGCGGGCAGGATGGCATGGACCCCGTGCTCGCCGTGGCCATCCAGGCCGTGCAGGAATTCGGGCTTCTCGAAGGTGTCGCCGCCGTCCTTGGACCGAACGCGGTGCAGGCCGCGCTTCGGCTTCACGTTATTGACGGTCACCTCCTCGTTGACCATTACATAGAGGCTGTCGAACGCCCACAGCAGGCCGTGAGCGCCGCCGAGCGGCAGGTCGAGCTTTTCAACTTTGGTGTCGCCGGTCTTGCCGCCGACGGCCGGCGGCGTGACGCGGTAGAGCGGGCCGTTCTGGTCGGAGACGATGAGCCGGCCCTTGGGGTCCACGCAGAGGTTGACCCACGAACCTTGGTCTTCTTTGGGCACCGAGTAGAGCAGCTCGGCCTTGAAATCCTTTTTGACTTTGAGGGTCTCCGCGGCGGTGGCGGCCGGCTGCTTGGCGGCGGCAGGCGGGTTTTTCGGCGGGGTCTTGTCGTCGGCGGCGAGGGGGAGGGTCAGCACCAGCGCCAACCCCATCAGGGAGAGCGTTCGCAACACGGTACAACTCCTGTCGGAAGGAAGGTTATCGGCTGCTACCGATTGTATGGCTTCTCCTCCCGGACGGAAGCCGGTTCGCCGAAAGCGTCGGACGTTGCCGCTGGCAGTTTAGTTCACGGTTCACAACTTTCCGACGGCTCCAGCGCCTTGCGCCGCGGCGGCAGACCGTCGCCCGGCGTCGTCCGCGGCACGAAGCGAAAGATTTCCACGTAATCCGTACACAACTCCTTGCCGGTGTTCCGCAGACGCACTTGCGGGATCGATTCATGACTTATCAGGTCGTATTTATCCTGCATCTCGTCGAGCCAGTCCTGCAAGGCGTCCTCGTCGAAAGGGTAACTGGGGCAGCGGTACAGCACGCAACGCAGCGGGTGGGTTGCGGCTATTTGCTCCCACTGGACCGGCTCGCCCGCCGCGCGGCGCGGGGAGTAGATGCGCTGGTTACACAGGTACTCGGCCGAGAAGCTCAACTGCCGGTAGGTGTCGGGCGAGAAGTTGCGTCCCAGGTCAGTCTTCACGCACACCGCTTCGCCCTCGCGTTCGGCGTTGAACCAGAACCACTGGGCGAAGGCGCGGGCGCGCTCGTCGCCGGCGTTCTTGTACGGCGTGGCCAGGTCGCGGGCCACGGTGACGCCGCCCACGAGCGCCAGTGTCGCGAGGGTGCCGAACAGCCACCGTTCGGGCCGCCAGCCGCGCCTGGCCGCCCAAGTCAGCAGTACCGCCATGCCGTAGCCGATGAGCATGCACAGGAACGGGGCCATGTAAAAGTTCAAGCGGATGTTGCCGCCGTAGGGAAAACGCCGCAGGGCCGCGGCGACGAAAGTGACGGCGAGGGGGGCCAGGCACAGGACCAGAAACCACCCTTGCTTGCGGCGGGCCAGGGCGACGAGGCCGGCGATCCAGAAGATTGTGGACAGGGTACTCTGGTAGGGCGAGCCGCCCGCGGGGTAAGCAATGATGTCGCCGGTGTGCGTGTGGACCAGCCATTGGCCGAACGCCAGCACGCCCGTGCGCGGCGGAAAGTGTTCCTGCCACATCTCGCGCATCGGTTCCAGTTCCGACGCTTCCTGGCCGCGGATGCACAGGAAATAGAGGGCACCGAAACTAACCAGCAGTGCCGCGGTGTAAACGGCCCACGGCGCGAGGCTCTCCCAACGCCGCTGCCGGCCTATCACCCACGCCGCGGCAAGGCACAAACCACCGCCGAGCATGACCGCGCCGTACGACAGCCCGACCGCGACCGGGATCGCCGCCGCCAGTGCCCACAGCCACGCGGTTCGCCCCGGATTTTGCAACCAGTTGACCGTGAGGGAGACGAGGACCAGCGCGACGAACAGGTCCACGCCGTACGGCTTGGCCTCGGCGGCGTAGCGGATCGTGCCGTAGGTGACGGAAAAGACGGCCACCGCCAACAGTCGCGGCAACCCTTCCAGGCACTGCCGGGCCAGCCGCCAGAAGAGCAACAGGCTGCCGAGTGCCGCGAGGAAGGGGACGAGCCGTAGCGACAACTCGCTGAATCCCAGGAGCTTCACCACGCCGAGCTGCATCCACAGGAAGAAAACCGGGGCCACCTGATGGTAGTCGAGCGGCTGCATCAGGCCGCGAAAGTCGCGGTCGATGAGGTTGACGCAGAGGAAGGATTCGTCCTCCCACAGCGGAAAGCGCAGGAAGTAGCGCACGCACCGCGCGACCAACCCCAGGACGACGAACGCGCGGACCAGTTGATCCAGCCGGAGCGGGCTGAGTAACGGGCTTGGGCCTTCGGGTGTCGCCAGGGGAAACAGCGGCGCGTCCGCGACCGTGGCAGGTGGTGCCATGAATGATCCTCGATTCCTTTCGAGCATTTTCAGCGTCTTCGCTTTCGGGCATCCGTATTATTTTCACCGCCGCTCTGGACGCAATACCAATCGCCCGGCGCAGGGCGTCCTGGCCTGGCGCACGGTAGAATAGAACCATGCCGACAAACCCCACCCCACTCGCCGGGCCGACGGTCACGTTCTGGGGCGCCGCGCAGACCGTTACCGGCTCGATGCACCAGCTCGACGCCTGCGGCCAAACCCTGTTGCTCGACTGCGGGCTGTTCCAGGGGTCGCGCGCCGAGGGCCAACGCCGCAACCGGGCGTTCCCGTTTCGGCCGAAGGACATCGATGCGGTGCTGCTCAGCCACGCCCACATCGACCACTGCGGCAACCTGCCCAACCTCGTCAAGCAGGGGTTCACCGGACCGAACTACTGCACGCCCGCCACCCGCGCGCTTGCCGGCGTCATGCTCGGCGACGCCGCCAAGATTCAGGAGGAGGACGCCGCCTACCTCGACCGGAAGCGCGCCCGCGGCGCGCCGAAGGTTGAACCGCTCTACGACGGCCGCGACGTGTACCGCACCTTGCTGCGGTTCAAGGCGGTTCCTTATGACACCCCGATGTCAGTCGGCAAGGGTTTGCAAGCGACCTTCGTGGACGCCGGGCACCTGCTCGGCTCCGCGATGATTAGCCTCTGCATCGACGCGGCCGGCGGCGAGCGGCGCTTGACGTTCACCGGCGACCTGGGCCGGCCCGGCCTGCCGATCCTGCGCGACCCGGCACCGGTCCCGCCGGGCGATCTGCTCGTCAGCGAAAGCACCTACGGCGGCCACACGCACGAAACGGTCGAAGAAACGGCCGAGCGCCTGGGCGCGGTCGTGCGCCGTACGGCGGCCCGCGGCGGCAAGATCATCGTCCCGGCCTTCAGCGTCGGCCGCACGCAGACCATCGTTTATTTTCTGCACCAGCTCATCGCCTCCGGCCGGCTGCCGGCGTTGCCCGTCTACGTCGATAGCCCGATGGCGGTGCGGGCCACCGAAGTGTTCCAGGCTCACCCGGAGTGCTTCAACGCCGAGGCGCTACGCCTGCGCGACGAACACCCCGAACTGTTCGGCGAGCAGCACGTCCACTACGTCGATAAGGTCCACGAGAGCATCGCGCTCAACCGGCGGACGGAGCCGTGCGTCATCCTCTCGGCCAGCGGCATGTGCGAGGCGGGCCGCGTCTTGCACCACCTCAAGCACAACATCGAGGACCCGCGGGCCACGATCCTGATCGCCGGCTACCAGGCGGCAAACACGCTCGGCCGACGGCTAGTGGACCGGCGGCCGGAAGTGCACATCCTGGGGCGGGCGTTCGCGCTCAAGGCCGAGGTGGTGGTGCTCAACGGCCTGTCCAGCCACGCCGACCACGACGGCCTGTTGCGTAGCCTGGGGCCGTTGGCGGCGACGACCGCAAGGCTCCGCCTGGTCCACGGCGAGCCGGACCGGGCGGCGACGCTTGCCAGGGGCTTGCGGGAGATCGGGTTCGCGGACGTTGCCGTCCCGGAGCGCGGGGAGAGCGTGGAGGTTTAAGGGCCGTTTCGCACGTTCGTGAGCAGCCCGATGTCCGCGCCTTTCCGCTTCGGCTTCTTCTTACCCTCCTTCATCCTTACATCCTTCATCCTTCATCCTTCCTCCTTCCTGGGCGGCTCGTCCGCCTTGCGGACGCGCACCGCACAGACCTTGTACTCCGGTATCTTGGAGATCGGGTCCTGCGCCGCGATCGTCAGCCGGTTGATGCTCCGCGCGCCCGCCCAGTGGTACGGGACGAAAATCGTATCCGGCCGAATCGTCTGCACAACCTGCGCCCGCAGGCAGCAACTCGCCCGCCGCGACTCCACGACCGTCCAATCGCCGTCGGCGATGCCCAGCTTCTCCGCCAGCCGCGGGTGCATCTCGACGCGCGGCTCCGGGTACTGGTCCACCAACGGCCCGATGCGGCGCGTCTGCGTCCCGGACAAGAACTGGCTGATGACGCGCCCGGTGGTCAGGATGACCGGGTAGTCGGCGTCCACCTCCTCCGCCGGCGGCGAATAGGCGGCCACGTTGAAGCGCGCCTTGCCGTCGGGGAAGTAGAACGGTCCGTTACCCCGCGCGATCGGGTTCCACGACCCCGGCTCGAACAGCCGCGGCGTGCCGGGGTGGTCCGCGCTCGGGCACGGCCAGAAGATGCCCATCTCCTTTTCCAGCCGCTCGTAGGTGATGCCCGCGTAGTCGGCGACGCCCCCGGCCGAGGCGCGCCGCAACTCGTCGAGGATTGCGCGCGGCTCGGCGAACGTGAAGCCGCGCTCGCGGCCCAGCGCCTTCGCGATGTCCTGGATGACGCGCCAGTCCTGGCGGGCGTCGCCGGGCGGCTCGACGGCCTTGTTGATCTTGAGGACCCGGCCCTCGGCACTGCACACGATGCCCTCGTCCTCTTCCTGCAACGAGCCGGGCAGGATCACGTCGGCGTGTTGGGCGGTCTCGTTGAGGAAGAAGTCGATGGCGACGTAGAAGTCCAATTTATCCAGCGCGCGGGCGACGAACTCGCTGTCCGGCAGCGACACCTTCGGGTTGAAGCAGATGCTCAGCAGGCCGCGGATTTCACCGCGGTCGGCCTTGCGAAAGATCTCGTAAGCGTCCACGCCGGGGCCGGGCAACTCGTCGGGCGCGACACCCCATACCCCGGCAACGTAGGCCCGATGCTCGGGGTTGCTGATGTCGCGACCGCCGGGGAGTTGGTCGCACTTCTGGCCGTGCTCGCGGCCGCCCTGGCCGTTGCCCTGCCCTGTGATGGTGGCGTAGCCGCAACCCTCGCGGCCGATGCGCCCGGAGGCCAGCACCAGGTTGATCGCCCCCAGGACGTTCTGCACGCCGTGCGTGTGGTGTTCGATGCCGCGGGCGTGCATCAGGAAGCTCGACGGCGCCGTGCCCCACCACTCGGCCGCTTGCCGGATGCCGCGCTCGCCGATGCCGGTGACCGCCGCCGTCCGTTTCGGTGTCCAGTCCTTGACGTGCTCGGCCACCTTGTCGAAGCCGACGGTGTGCTCGCGGATGAAGGCGTGGTCGAGCCAGTCGTTCTCGATCATCAGGTGCAGGACGCCGTTGAACAGCGCCACGTCGCCACCCGGCTTGATCGGCAGGAACAGGTCGCAGGTACGGGCCAACGGCGTGATGCGCGGGTCCACGACGATGACGCGCGCGCCCTGCTCGCGCGCCTGCCAGACGTAGTTGGTGGTGATCGGCGCGCACTCGGCGATGTTGGCGCCGCTGATCCAGACGAGTTTGGCCTTGAGGATGTCGGCCCAGGGACTGGCGCTGCGGTCCACGCCGAACGCCTTCTTGTTGCCGGCCGCGGCGCTGACCATGCACAGCCGGCCGTTGTAGTCGATGTTTGCCGTCTTCAGGCAGACGCGCGCGAACTTGCCCATCAGGTACGCTTTCTCCGTCGTCAGGCTCGCCCCGGTCAAGACGGCGAAGGCGTCGTTGCCGTGCGCCGCCTGGATGCGTTGGATTGCCGCCGCGACCCGGCCGATCGCCTCCGCGTAGGCCAGCGGCCGGAAGCCGCCCGGCGCGGCGGGGTCGCGTGCGAACGCCGTCAAGAGCCGGTCGGGATGCGCCCCTTGCAGGTAGCGCTTGACGCCCTTGGGGCAGAGCATGCCGCGGTTGAAGGGGAACTCGTCCCACGGCTCGAAGCCGATGACGGTGTTGTCCTTCACCTTGAGGCGGATACCGCACTGCTGGCCGCAGAAGCAGCAGTGCGTCTGGACCAACCGATCCGGCTCGGCCGCGGTTTCCAGGCTCAGGCCGCCCATGTACTGGCGGTGCGGCCCGAAGCGGTCGATGATGTTGAGGGGGTCAGTCGGTAGCGTGGCCATTGCCGCCCTTCCGGTCGTTAAGGATCGCTGATGAACTAACTACCCGCTTTCTCGGTGGACGGTCGCGCTCCTTTACCGCGAAGCGGTTAGACAACAGAGCCGGGGGTCGCGTACTCGCGCACCCCATACGCATCAAGTTAAGCAGAAGTCCAAGAGTTCCACGTCGTTAAGTAATTCAAAGGTTCCCGCTTTGGCACGTTTGTCACGCTTACAGGTCTTCGCAAAAGTCTGACGCATGTCAGCGAGTACACGCTCCAAGTCC
>JBBRLG010000149.1:0-13453 GCA_038231495.1 Gemmatales bacterium
ATGCACTCGCAAACTCTTGTATTCGCAGCAGTGCAGGATAGTCGCGCAGATTTGAGTGCGCAAACGTCGGCAGTTAGAGGAGTTGCGCCACTTTCGTGCTATCTTCGGGGCATTCGGGACAGCGTACTTTTCCCTTGCCGACCACTTGGACGATCAGGAATAATTCACGCTGTCCCCTTTTATACTTCCGATGAGCCGTTTGCAATTGGCGAGGTCGTGAAGCTCCAGGTTGAAGTTCGTGTCTACCAGACCAAAAACGGTCCTCGGTATAGCTTGATCTTACCCGGTGCGGTTGAAGGGGAGTTCTAAGCGTAAGGGCGGTGGCAAGGTTGGCGAGGGTCGAGATTGGCGAGGGTCGATTGTGGCCTGTCATGGATGCGTAAGAGTTAATCGGCAAAGGTGTTGTGTCAACCATTTACAAAGCGATACCGCATGGTAGGGGGTGACCCTCGCCAAATGCGATTGGCGTGGCTTACATGCATAGGCATCCATCGACAGAGCCGTACTCGGCACAATTTGTGCGGCGGAAATAACGTGTGTTGTCATCCGCCGCCAGGCAGGTAGACCCTGTTCCTCGGCATCGACGCCGAAAGCAAACCGGGAAAAATCGGCGCCAGCGGCTTGTTCGTCGTGGACGTGGACGGCGGCAAGCCGAAGCAGATCACGCAGGAGTTGAACGCCGAGTTCATGGGACACACCTGGTCGCCCGACGGCAAGCACGTTGCGTACATCTGGCGGCAGCGCCACGAGAAGCCCCAGCCCGACCAGGAAACGGAATCGTTCCTGGTCGTCGCCGACCCGGACGGCAAGAATGCCAAGACGATTGTTACGGAAAAGGCCAACGGGCCGGGGCGCATCACAATGATGATGCCGGACTGGCGGTAAGCCTTTTCGTGCCGGACCGGGTATCATCACCGGCGCGGCCGTTAGAGGCTCTAACTTTTTTGGCGAGCCTGCCGCGTAAGCGGTGGGAGAAATCCTCGGAAACCACTCCCCCCGCTTACGCGGCAGGCTCGCCAATTAAAATTGAGGCTCTCAATCCTTAAGCAAGCAGGCGAGCGCGGTCGCGTCAACGCCCCGAGGGAGCCTGCGGTCGAACCTCATTTCAGTCAGATAGCCCGTCTCCTATTCAATCGCGAACACCTGAGTCGTCTGGTTCGGCACGGCAACCGGGAAGCCCTTTTCCAGGAGGTCTTTCCGAGTCGGTTGAGCGACCGTCCCATTTTGCGCACCTGCCCGGTCTAATAGCAGCCGGACGGTCACGGTCGTCGCGAGGTTGGCCGCGCCCGCGACGCCTTCGGAAATACCTACTTTCCCGTCGATGGCACTATTGGGCCGGAAGTTGGCGGCTACCACGAGCAGACGCCCGGAACCAGTTTGAAATCGTGCAAACGTGTAGAGGTCGTCGGGGCAGGCGGCGAATTGCGAGCTGCGGTTATAGTACTTCAACCCCCAGTAGCCGTCGCCGCACACCGACGGGTCCTGGCAAAGACTGAGCAGGCCGGCGTAGAACCGGCGAAGGTCCTTCTGCGATTGGGAGAGGCCGCCGCCGTCGTAGGCGTGGCCGTTGACCCATTTGGCGAACTCCGGCATGGCCCAGTAATCGAAGGCCGTCGTCTTACCGTCGTCCGCGTTAAAGCCCTCCGCGCCGGTGCCCGGTTCGCCCACCTCTTGGCCGTTGAAGAGGAGCACCGGCCCGCTGCCGAAGAGGAATTGCAAAGGTGCCAGCTGGTAGCCGGCGTCTGCCGAATCGAAGCCGGATGCGCCTTCACCCTTGCCCGGCTTGTCTCCTTCTTCCGCTTCCTTGCCCAGCTTACCAAACCGGGCAGCGTCGTTTTTCGGCCATGCCGACAGTCTTCCCGAAGAACTCCGCCGCGACTTGTACCGACCAGCCCCAGCGCTCGGAGAGAAGGAGCTGCCGCGCCAGATCGCGCTTCACCGTGAGCGTTTTCATCGTCTGCCTCCGAGCTCTTGGCCACAC
Organism: Gemmatales bacterium; assembly: GCA_038231495.1. GTDB lineage: Bacteria > Planctomycetota > Planctomycetia > Gemmatales > Gemmataceae > JBBRLG01. The sequence goes on from JBBRLG010000149.1 coordinate 1,982, forward strand.
TCAACCACCATCGACTTCACTTTAACCGAGACGAAAGCCAGGAGCAACCCCGCGGTCGGCTTTGCCCAAAAACCCTTGTTGGCGGCCCACAGCCGGTCGCGCCGCGGCGCGGTCCTTGTCCCATACCTTTTACGCTTCTTCCTTGTGTCCCAACCGCAAGCAGCGATAATGCAGGTGGTCAGGTCCGACGCCTATGCCAGGAGACTCGCCGTCATGTCGCACGCTCCGTCCGATGAATCGCGCTCCCCGACCGAGCCGGAAGCGACTGCGCCGGGGACCGCGGACGCTTCCGGTCCGGCGTCCGTCGGTTCGGAGTTGCCCACGTCTGCGCTTCCGGGCACGCCAGCGTCCGCACCCACGGATTCCTGGCAGACGCGCATACCCGCCGCCGCCGCCGACTGGGTGACGCGGGCGCCGGACCAGCCGCTGCTCGACGAGTGGGCGACGCGACCGGGCCAGGTCGGTTCGACCCCCGCGACCGGTACACCGCTCGTTATCGTCGGCTACGAGATCCTTGGGGAGCTGGGCCGCGGCGGCATGGGCGTCGTCTACAAGGCCCGGCACACCCGGCTTAACCGCGTCGTCGCCCTGAAGATGATCCTGGCCGGCGGCCACGCTGGTCCGGACGACCTGGCCCGTTTCCGCGCCGAGGCCGAGGTGGTCGCGCGCTTGCAGCACCCCAACGTCGTGCAGATCTACGAGGTCGGCGAGCACGAGGGCCGGCCGTACTTCAGCATGGAGTTCTGCCCCGGCGGCAGCCTCGACCGCAAGCTGCGCGGCACGCCGCTTTTGCCGAAAGATGCGGCCCGGCTGGTGCAAACCCTGGCGCGGGCGGTGCAGTCGGCGCACGACCACCACGTCATCCACCGCGACCTGAAGCCGGCCAACGTGCTGTTGACCGAGGACGGGACGCCCAAGATAACGGATTTCGGCCTGGCCAAGCGGTTGGACGAGGCGGGCCAGACGGTGTCCGGCGCGGTGATGGGTACGCCGAGCTACATGGCGCCGGAGCAGGCTGCTGGCAATGCAAGGGATGTCGGCCCGGCGACGGACGTTTACGCCCTTGGGACCATCCTGTACGAACTGCTCGTCGGCGGCCCACCGTTCAAGGGTGACACGGCGTTCGACACGATCGTCATGGTGATCCGCGACGAGCCGGCGCCGCCGTCGCGGAACCGGCGATCCCTGCCGCGCGACCTGGAAACAATCTGCCTGAAATGCCTGCAAAAAGAGCCGCGGAAGCGCTATGCGTCCGCGGGTGCCTTGGCGGATGACCTGGGCCTGTTCCTTGCCGGCGAGCCGGTCAAGGCTCGACCGGTGGGGCGCGTGGAGCGCGGCTGGCGGCGGGTGCGGCGCAACCCGGTCTTGGCCGTCCTGGGCCTGGCGGTGGTCGGGTTACTGGCCGGGGTCGTGGTGCTTGCCTTGGGCGGCGGTTCGCGTCCGGATAATACCGGAGTCGTGGTGCCGCCCGACTCCGGACCGCACGAAGACGAAGTGTTACAAATTGTTGCCGAGTTGAACCGGACCGACCCCGGCTGGCACCTGGAGCAACTCGAGGCCAGTCGCAAGGCCGTGCCGCCGGAGCGGAACTCGGCAGTGAAGATCGAAGCGGCCCGCCGACTGCTTCCGGCAAACTGGCAAAAACAGCGCGAGGGTTATGACAAGGCATTCGGCTCCCGTCCCGTGGACGTGCTGCCCGATCAGGACCAACAAGCCGCCCTCCAAGCCCTGCGGAAAAGCGCCGGCCGGGCGCTGGCGGAGGCTCGTACCCTGGCCGATTTCCCGGAGGGCCGCCACGCGGTCAACTACTCGCGCGGCTACCTGACCACCTTGGTGCCGCACGCCGTAGACACGCGAATGGTCAGCGGTTTGTTGTCCTTGGACGCAGTCGGGCAGGCCCTTGAAGGTCACCCGGCCGAGGCGCTGATCGCCTGCCGCGCGTCCGTGAACGGGGGCCGGTCTCTCAAAGGCGAGCCGTCCGCGATCACGCAGCTGGTCCGGATCGCCTGTGTCACGACCGCCGTCCACGACGCCGAGTTCATTCTCCGCACCGGTGACCCGCCTGCGACGGAGTTGGAAGCGCTTCAGGGTCTGCTGGCAGGGGAGGCCGCGGAACCAATCCTGCGTACCATGGCGACTGCGGAGCGCGGCGGAATGCATTGGATGATGTCGGTCGTCGAGTCCGGTGACATGGACTTCGGGGCCGATGCCGAGTTGGTCAAGGCGGACGCGGAACTGACGGCGGTATTGAAGGTACTGCCGACGGGACTTGCGGCCCGGCACGTACACGCCTGGCTGCTCCGCCACCTGACCCGCTTTGAAGAAATCTCCCGGCTGCCGGACCACCAGCAAAGGGAAGCCATCCGCGAATGGGATCGGGTGGCCAAGGCCGCTAAGAAAGAAGAAACCATACTGCTCGTTGGGGGCCCGAAGCTGGTGGACGTGTGTCTGCGCTACCGAGCGGCGTTACGCTGCGCTGTCGTTGCGCTGGCGCTGGAGCGTTACCGATTGAAGAACGAGCGCTGGCCGGAAAAGCTCGCCGACCTGGTGCCCGACTTCGTGAAACAGGTTCCGGCCGATCCCGCGGACGGCCAGCCGCTGCGCTATGTGCGGACGGCCGACGGCGTGACCGTCTACGCCGTCGGCCTGAACGGCACGGACCACGGCGGCACGCTTGAACCCACGGCCTCTCAAGTCCGGGACGACAGCAACGTAGGTTTCCGCTTGTATGACGCGGTCAAGAGAAGTAAGCCGGCGGCACAAAAGGACACTTCCAAACCGAGTGGCGGACTCCGGGTCAGCGGCAGCAAAGGGCTGTAGTTGGGAGCCCATTGGCGTTGATTCTGAGTCCGCCACCGTTGGCGGACTGAGGCGGCGTTGGCGGACGGGGATCGGCGACACGACTTTTTGTGCACAGCTGTCGATAGGTGGGATTTCGTCAGCCGCGTAAGCGACCGGAGATGATCGTAAAGGCACGAAGGTTTCTCTGCCAACTTGTTTTGCCAACGGCACGAGTGTAGACTGGCACCAATTCACCGGCCGGTCCCCTTTACCCCCGGCGGAGGCTAACGGCCATGGCAACCGAAACGCAAACGCAGCGCCAAGTGGGCGAGCCGCCGCAGGGCACGACGCCGCCGGCCGATTCGTGCGTCCTGGTCCTCTTCGGCGCTTCCGGCGACCTGACCAAACGCCTGCTCATGCCGGCCCTTTACAACCTGGCCTGCGACGGTCTGCTGCCCAAGCACTTCGCCGTCGTCGGCCTCGCGCTGGACGAGCTTACCACCGAGCAGTTTCGCGCCCGCCTGACCGCGGATGTCCAGACCTTCACCACGCGCCCCACGTTCGACCCGCGCGTCTGGGACGACTTCGTCGCCCGGCTCCACTACACCAGCGGCAACTTCGCCGACCCCGCGACTTATCTGCGGCTCGCGGAGTTGGTGGCGCGGCTCGACGCCGAACACCAGACCGGCGGCAACGTCCTGTTCTACCTTGCCGTGCCGCCGCCGGTGTTCGGCATGATCTCCGTCAATCTCGACCGGGCCGGCTTCAAAAACCGCGACAAGGGCTGGACACGCCTCATCGTCGAGAAGCCGTTCGGCAACGACCTCAAGTCCGCAATCGAGTTGAACCGCACGCTGCTGGCGACGTGTTCGGAGAGCCAGATTTACCGCATCGACCACTACCTCGGCAAGGAGACGGTGCAAAACCTGCTGGCGTTTCGCTTCTCCAACGGCATCTTCGAGCCGCTGTGGAACAAGAACCATGTGGACCACATCCAGTTCAACGTCTCCGAGACGGTCGGCGTCGAGGGCCGCGGCAAATACTTTGACGGCGCGGGCGTGCTGCGCGACATGATTCAAAACCACATGTTCCAGATGCTCGCATACCTGTGCATGGAGCCACCGCCGTCGTTCCGGCCCGACGCGGTGCGCAACGAGAAGGCCAAGCTACTGGAAGCCGTCCGCGTCCTGGAACCCGACGACGTGGCCGGGCACGCCGTGCGCGGGCAGTACGGCCCCGGCCGCAAGCCCGACGGGTCGGCGGCGACCGGCTACCGCCAGGAGAAGGACGTGCCGCCCCAGTCGGTTACGGAGACATTTGCGGCCCTCAAACTCCACATCGACAACTGGCGGTGGGAGGGGGTGCCGGTCTACCTGCGTTCGGGCAAGAGTCTGTGGAAGCGCGGTACGGAGATCGTGGTGCAATTCAAGAAGGCTCCGGAGGTAATTTTTCGCGACACGCCGGCGGCGCGGCTGGACGCGAACCGGCTGCTGTTCCACATCCAGCCGGACCAGGGCATCGAGTTCCGCTTCCAGGCCAAGACGCCGGGGCCGGCGATGGCGTTACAAAAAGTCAACATGCGGTTCGATTACCGTGAGGCATTCGAGGCGGCGCGCGGCACCGGTTACGAGGTGCTGCTGTACAACTGCATGATCGGCGACGCGACGCTGTTTTCGCGGACGGACCTGGTGGAAACGGCCTGGCGGGTGGCGCAACCGATCCTGGACGCCTGGGAGCGAACGCCGCCGGAGCACTTCCCCAACTACGCGGCGGGGACGTGGGGCCCGAAGGCGGCGTTCGACCTGATCGAGCGCGACGGCCGCCGCTGGCTGGAGGTAATCAACCGCGACGCGCTGGACCGGGTGCCACTGTTCCACGGCAGCAAGCCCGTATTCCTGCACAACCTGGCCATGATGCTCAAGCCCGTGGCGTATCCGGCGGAAGAATTCATCCTTCGCAAGGGCGAGATCGGCCGCGAGATGTACTTCATCGCCCGCGGCCAGGTCGAAGTCCTGGGCGAAGCCGACAAGCGTCTAACGACGCTGGGCGAGGGCGACTTCTTCGGCGAGCTAAGCCTGCTGTTGTCGCAGCCGCGGAACGCCTCGATCCGCACGGTGACGGCGTGCGACCTGTTCGTCCTGGAGCAGCGCGACTTCAACGACGTGCTGAAGAGCTTCCCGGACTTTGCCGCCGCGCTACGCGAGGCGGCGCGGGGCCGGTATCCGCCGGCGGCAGGCGGGCGATGAGGTCACCTGGTAGAATAGTCGGGGAGAACTTTTCACCTGTGCAGAGTAGGAATTAAACGATGTCTCTGAAAGGAACAGTGAAATCGAAAGCTGGCAAACGACCTGACAACGCCGCGGTCCCGACGACCGGAATAGAGTTCGGGGTCGAGGCCGCCGATGTCCTGACTCTGAGGGAAGCCGCAGCGTACCTGCGCGTTGCAGAGGCGGAGGTGTTGCGCCTGGCCAATCTACTTGACTTGCCCGGACGCCAGATCGGCCAGGAATGGCGTTTTCTGAAAACGGCGTTGCAGGATTGGCTGCGGACTCCCGCGCGCCAATCGGGGAAAGCGGCGTTCCTGGCTCTTGCGGGCGCCTGGAAAGACGATCCGGATATCGAGGGCATCCTCCGGGCGGCGCTGCAACAGCGCGGTCGGCCGCGGACGGGGAATGAGCAATGATGCTCTTGGATACCGACATCCTTACCCTTCTCTTTCAGGGCCACGCGCAAGTCTCGCATCGCATGCGTGCCATGGAGGAAGACGTTGCAACCACCGTCGTTACCTGGATCGAAGTCCTGAAAGGGCGTTTTGAAGCGATTTTCAAGGCGGCAGATCCGCAGCAGCTTCTGCAAGCCCAAGAGCGGCTGCAACACTCTCAACAACAACTCGCGACGCTGCCCGTCATCTCGATTGATGCCTCTGCCGGCAAGGAATTTGAAAGACTGCTCCGCAACAAGAAGCTAAAGAAGATCGGCTGGGGCGACTTGTTGATCGCGAGCATCACTTTGGCTCATAACGCGACTTTGGTCACCCGAAACCTGCGGGACTTCCAGCAGGTTCCCGGCCTGAAAACCGAGAATTGGGCCGGCTGACGACCAGAAATCCCTGCGGCCGGTGTCCCGCGCCGAGATCAGGTCACTTCGCGGACTTCTTCAACAAAGCGGCGACGTCGTCCCCCAGCTTGCGCCAGGCGTTGCGCTCCTCCGCCGGCAGCTTCTCCGGGGCGTCCATAACCCGCGGGACAAGCCGTCCCCAAACATTTGCCGCTTTCTGGAATTGCTCTCGAAGTGCCGCCATCCTTTCACCGCCGCGCCGCAGTATCTCTTCGACTTGGGGCGGGTTCTTGCGGTTGGCGTTGCGTTCGCGGATGTGTCGGTCCTGCTCCATGACCTCCTGGTGATGGTCCCGAACGTAGCGCTCCACGACCTCGATTTCTGCAACGGTAAGGACGGGCATGACCGCGATGATCTGCTCGTGGGTGCATTGCCGCTGGAAGTAGGGAACCAGGTCCTGCACCGTAATACGGCTCGTCGAAAGCTGGGGACCGCGGCCGCGGTCGACGATTTCGATGGTTTCGTTCATGACTTCGTTGCCCCGGAAGGAAAGGCTTGGTGCCTTGCATTTTACCAACGTTCAAACGGTAGGGCAATGGCCGGTGGTCGTTCTGCGCCGCGTGCCGCTGTGGAAGCCGGACCGCATTTGTGTCAAATTGCCGGGCGAAGCGGCTGACGGCGGCCAGTCACGGAATTCGCCTTGCAATATTCGGACGACGATCCTATAAGTCCGCGTTCCCGACCGAACCCAATCCAGGACCGTGGCCCCGCGCGCCGTTGCGCAAGCGGGTCGTTCCGTCGTTGCCGGGTGCGCTTACCGAGGGAGAGTTCCCATGCCGGAGGGAAGGGTCAAGGGGCTACTGGCACTGGCGTGGGCGGCCGCGCTGCTCGCAGGGAAGGCCGGTGCCCAGGAGCCGCCGACTTCCGGACGCTTCGAGGTCTTACCCGGCCTCGTCGATGACAAGCCGCCGTCAGTCCCGGCCGAAGGTGGCGCGGCGGAAGGCGGCGCGTCGTCGAACCACTGCGCCGACCTAGGCACCAAGTCGGACCCGAGCGGCCTGTTTTTGTCGGCCGAATACCTGCTCCTGAAGCCGCAGCGCCGCGACCTGGACTTCGCGATCCTGAACCAGACGAATAGCGGCCACCCGGACGGGACGACCGAATCGCTGGTGCTGGGCACGAGCAGTGCCTTCCGCGTGGGCGGCGGCTACCGGCTGCCGAACAACTGGGACGTGGGCGCGAGCTACAACTATCTGTTCAGTCGCGGCCAACGGGTCGTGGCGAGCGGCCCGAATGGCACCGTCTACGCCACGCTGACCCACCCCGAGCAGGTCGAACAGGCGACGACCGCCATTGGCGACGCGCGGCTGAACTACAACATCGTGGACGTGGAAGTCGGCCACCGCATGCAGTTCGCGGACCAATTCGGCTTGCGCGTTTTCGGCGGCGGCCGGGGCGGCTTTATTAACCAGCACGTCTCGGCAACGTACAACGGCCGCGACGCCGCCAACGACGGCGTTTACAGCCGGGTGGACTTCGACGGGGTTGGTTTGCGGGTGGGGGCGGAAGGCGTGTGGACCATCGGCCGCGGTTTCAGCCTGTTCGCCCACGCGGCCGGTTCCCTGGTCGGCGGGCGGTATGAAGTAAGAGAAACCGAGACGAACGGCACGGCAACGCTGGTACACGTCTCGGAAAAGTTCGAGAAGGTGGTGCCGGTGACGGAGTACGGCGTGGGCCTGGGCTGGCAGAAAGACAACATCCGCATCCGCCTTGGATACGAGATGACGAACTGGGGCAACCTGGTGGACCGGCCCGACTTCGTGGACGACGTCCACCGCGGCAAGATGGTGCGCCGGCTCAGTGACCTGTCGCTCGACGGGCTGTCGTTCCAGGTGGGTATCGGGTTCTGATAACGGCGGATGTAACTTGCAAACGGCCCGGCGTGCGTCACACCAAACGGAGTGACGCACGCCGGGCCGTGTCGCATTTCCAACGCCGGTTGTCGCCGGAGGCAGGCTCCCTGCTTGACGGCGACTCCCTTTGTGGGATAATCATTCCGAACCCCTTGAAAACCCGCCGCGAGGACCGACCATGCCCAGTCACTGGACCTGCCCCCACGGCCACGAGTGGGAATCGGCCGACGCCGTTGCCACTTTCAAACTACCCGTGTTGTGTCCCATTTGCGCGACGGCCGCGCAGGCAACGAGCGTCGCGGAGTTGCACGCCGCTTCGACCGCCGCAAACTCCGCCGACGACCCCAATCAAACGAAGTCGTCACTGCCTCAGCCGGCCGAGGAGCCTGCTGATCCCTGGGCGACGCGTCTTACGCCCACGCCGCGACCGCCGGTCGATCCGTGGGCGACTCGTGCCGGGAGTACAGTCGTCGTGGGGCCTGCCGGTTGGCTGAAAATCGTTGGCTACGAAATCCTGGGTGAACTGGGCCGGGGGGGCATGGGCGTCGTTTACAAGGCCCGGCAACTCGGTTTCGACCGCGTCGTCGCGCTCAAAATGATCCTGTCCGGCGGCCACACGCGCCTCGAAGACCGCGAGCGCTTCCGCACCGAGGCCGAGGCCATTGCCCGCCTCCAGCACGCGCACATCGTTCAGGTTTACCAAATCGGCGAGCACGAAGAGCGGCCTTTTTTCAGCCTCGAATTCTGTGCCGGCGGCAGTCTCGACAAGCGCCTCCGCGCCACGCCCTGGACGCCGCCCAAGGCCGCCCGGTTGGTGGAAACGCTGGCGCGGGCCGTCCATGTCGCCCACCAACACGACGTCGTCCACCGCGATCTCAAGCCGGGCAACGTCCTGCTGACCGAACATGGGGTGCCGAAAATCACCGATTTTGGCCTGGCCAAGAAGATGGACGACTCGGACCGGACCAAACCCGGTACGGTCATGGGTACGCCGAGTTACATGGCCCCGGAACAGGCGCTCGGCAAGACGGACGAGATCGGCCCCCTCGCCGACGTTTACGCCCTCGGCGCGATCTTGTACGAGGCGCTGACGGGACGCCCGCCGTTCAAGGCGGCGACCGAACAGGAGACGATGAACCAGGTGATCGCGGACGAGCCGGTGTCGCCGCGCCGGCTCCAGCCGAAAACCCCGCGCGGCCTGGAGACGATCTGCCTGAAATGCCTGCAAAAAGCCCCGGGGAACCGCTACCAGTCCGCCGAGGCCCTGGCAGAGGATCTGCGCCGCTTCCAGGCCGGCGAGACGATTGAGGCGCGCCGTGCTTCGTGGGCGGAACGCCGGTGGCGCTCGGTGAAACGCCGGCCGCTCAGAGCCTTGGGCATTTGCGGGGCGGTGCTGGCAATCGTATCGACCGCGGGGTTCGTGTTGTACGCCATGAAAGTGCAAAGCGACAAGCACGATCAACAAGTGATGGACAAAAAGAACGAGACCCAGCGACTTCAGTTGGAAGAAATGGTGAGGAATCTCTTAGCTGCCAGTGCGGACATGCTCGATAACGACGACGAGGAGTTGCGCAAGCGCCTCCGTTTTGGGCCGCTACGCGACGAATTTCGGAAGGGTTACGACAAAATGTACAAGGACCCTAACGCCGCCTTTACGCAAGAGAGGGGCCGTGATTCGCTTGGAAAGGCCGCGCGAATCTGTTACGCAGCAGGGTTGTTCGAGAAGAATTTTGCGGACATGGAAAACGCCAGGCAGCGGTTCGACCGAGCGGAAGCGCTATATCTGGAATTACTCGCGGGCGCTGAAGCAACGGACCAAACCGACCTCCACAGGCGGCTGGCGCTGGTCTACATCAACCGGGGTGAAGCCTTGGCGTCGCTCGCCGACCGCGCGTTGAGCGATCGCGCGCCCGATGACTATAAGAGCGCACTCAAACATCTTTCGCAAGCGAACACGGACCCTGACGTCAACGGGCAACTGCTCGTAGCCGAGGCCCATCACTGGAAGGGCACCTATCATCGAGATAGACAGCAATACGAGGATTCCGAAAGGGATTACAAGACGGCACTGACCATCCGCCAAAGGCTTTTCGACAACACCCAGCACCCCGACGCAAAGCTCAAGCGCGCCCTGTCGCGCTCCCACGGGTTTTTGGGCGACGTGTATCGCGCGCAAGCGAAGTTCAAAGACGCGCAGAAGGAATACGAAGAGTCTCACTTGTTTCGTAAGCAGTTGTATGACGCCGATCCGGAAGACCCGGATCGCGCCCTCCAGCTATGCCGGAGTCATGGTAACTTTGGCAGCCTCCACCTCGAAAGCGGAGAAACCGGCCGAATCCCAGATGCGATCGACCGCTATTTGGAAGCGTTGGGCTTGGCGGAAGGGTTAGTGAAAACCTATCCCGACGTCAACGAATATCAAAAAGACCTTGGCTATAACTGTGTGCAACTCGCGGAGGCCTATTGCATTCAGGGTAAGCCGGAGCAGGCTGGCGTCTATATCGAGCGGGCCAACAAAATCTTCGGGAAGTTGCATGAGACTAATTCCAGCGAGGCATCGGTTCTAAGCAATCTTGGGACCATTTACGTTTATCAGGCCTTACTACGGATGGAGAAGGAGCCTGCTCAGGCAGGCAAGGATCTACAGCAAGGCCGGGACTATTACAAGAAGTCGGACATGGCAATCCTTGGCACGAACGATCTGTACCGGATTGCTTTTTCCTACGCTTTGTCGGCGGAACTGGCACGCGGCGCGAAGAATGTGCAGCCGGACCCGGATGAGGCGGAACGGTGTGTGGAACAGGCGAAGAAATTCCTTCGAGCCGCTGCTCAAAAGAGCTACCTGAACGTCGGACGCCTCGATCACCCCGGCTTCCGCGCACTGAAGCAACGCAACGACTATAAGACGTTGGAGGCGGAACTGCAAGCCGCAGCCGACCTACACCTCGGCAAGCGCCACCCGCCCCCCGCACAGGGTCCTTAACCCAATTGGGTCGAACGGTTTTTGCCCCCGCTGTTGCCCGTCTGACGGTTGTGTCGTTGCGGATCGCCTCCCTTGCCGGCGATGAGGTTGACGGCTTTTCAAGCTAAGGAACGAATCATGTCCAGCCGATGGACCTGCCCGAACGGCCACCAGTGGGATGCCGACGACACCCGCTCCGCGCCCGCGGACCCGTCGCCCCCGTGTCCGGTCTGTGCGCACAACCCGGAACCGACCGGCACCAGCCTCGTCGTGCCGGCGGACCAATTCGCCACGCGCCCCGCGCCGCCCTCCTCCCAGGATTGCTGGGCCACCCGCGCCGGCGAGACGCCATCGCCGGCACAGGACGCGTGGGCCACCCGCCCGGCCGAGGTTACGCCCGGTTCGCACGCCGTGACGGCAGCGCCGGGTTTGCCGGTCATTCCCGGCTACGAAATCGTTGGTAAGCTCGGCCGCGGCGGTATGGGCGTCGTTTACAAGGCCCGCCAGACCGGCCTGGGCCGGCTGGTCGCGATCAAAATGATCCTGGCCGGCGTCCACGCCGAGCCGCAGGAGCTTGCCCGCTTTCGCACCGAGGCCGAGGCCGTGGCCCGCCTCCAGCACCCCAACATCGTGCAGATTTTTGAGGTCGGGCAGCACGAGGGCAACCCGTTTTTCAGCCTGGAATTCTGTGCGGGCGGCAGCCTCGACAAGAAGTTGCAGGGCACGCCCTTGCAGCCCACCGCCGCCGCACGCCTCGTC
>JBBRLG010000150.1:0-13425 GCA_038231495.1 Gemmatales bacterium
TGCGTGGGTGCGGGGCAGGGGTGTGGTAGCAGGGCACGGGTGTAACAGCAGTGCGTGGGTGTAGGGCACCGGTGCAGCAGCAGGGCATGGGGCACCGGTGTACCACCCAGGGCATAGCAAAAATCGAGCCGAACACTATTGCCCCTGCCCCCCTTCGTAAGGGGGGGAAATTGGCGGTGATCGGCTACGCTGCCGGTTCGCCAATGCCGGACCGCCGTGACGTGAACCAGCGCCTCGCGGCAGAAAATTCCTAATCACTCTTGCAATCTGAAGAGGCATTGATACGATTCTGGGAGTACCGAGTAGGAAAAGTTCCGTAAATTCAGGCAGCAGAAGTGCCAGTGCGGAGGTAGTGAGGCTCTCGATGTCGATCACGAAGGACCGCAAAACTCAGATCATTGACCAGTTCCGCCGCGAACCCACTGACACGGGTTCCCCGGAAGTGCAGATCGCGCTGCTCACCGCTCACGTCAACGAGCTGCACGAGCACATGCGAACGCACAAGAAGGACCACGCCAGCCGGCGCGGCCTGCTGAAGATGGTCAGCAAGCGGTCCGGCTTGTTGACCTACCTTCGCAACAAAGACCGCAGCCGTTACTTGGCGGTAATCAGTCGCTTGGGCCTGCGAAAGTAATGCCGGGCGGCAGGCGCTGGGCGCCCGCCCGTCCTCCACGCCCTTTTCACTCCGGCCGGGTTTCTGATCCCCGCTCCCCATCGTCGGTTGCACGGTAACCTGCTTGCCGCCGTCGGCGTGTGCCGTCGCGCACGCCACAGGAGGTTTCTTCCGTGCCTTTATGTCGCATTGAACGTCCCATCGGCGCCCACAATCTTATCCTCGAAACCGGTTATCTCGCCAAGCAAGCGCACGGCGCCGTCGTCGTCCGCTACGGCGAATCCGTGGTCCTCGTCGCCGCCACCGAAGGCGGCGTGCGGCCGGGCCAGGACTTCTTCCCGCTCACCGTCGATTACCGCGAACGAACCTCCGCGGCTGGCAAATTCCCTGGCGGCTTTATCAAGCGCGAGGGCCGGCCGACCATGAAGGAAATCCTCACCTCGCGCCTCATCGACCGCCCCATCCGCCCGCTCTTCCCGCCGACCTACATCAACGAAGTCCAGGTGATGGCCACCGTGTTGTCGGCGGACAAGGAGAACGACCCCGACGTGCTGGCGCTCGTCGGCTCGAGTGCGGCATTGCACATTTCGCACATCCCGTTTTTGCACCCGACCGGCTGTGTCCGTGTCGGCCGCGTCAACGGCGAATTAATCTTGATGCCCGGCCACTCGCAACTCGAAGCGAGCGACCTCGACCTCGTGTTGTCCGGTACGAAAACGGCGATCACGATGATCGAAGGCTTCGCCCGCGAAATGCCGGAAGACCAGATGCTCGAAGCGATCCTCTTCGGCCAGAAGGCGATCGTCGAGATCGTCGGCATGGTCGAGGAGTTGCGCACGAAGTCCGGCCTGGGCGCGAAGGCGGCTTACCAGTCGCCGGCAGCGAACCCGCTCGTCGAGGAGTTCCGCCAGCGCTTCGGCGGCGAGTTCAAGCAACGCAAGCAGACCAGCGGCAAGCACGAACGGTCCACGGCCATCAAGGAGTTGAAGGACCGCATCGTCGCGGAGTACCTGCCCGCGGACCAGGAGCCGAAGCACACGCCGCAGGAAGTATCCGCGGCGTTCTCGGCGCTGGAAGAGCACTCGGTGCGCGCCATGATCCTCGAAGGCAAGCGCATCGACGGCCGCAGTCCCAAGCAGATTCGCGCCATCGAGTGTGCGGTCGGCTACCTGCCGCGGACGCACGGCTCGGCGGTCTTCCAGCGCGGCGAAACGCAAGCGTTGGTAACGACGACGCTCGGCACCAGTTCCGACGAGCAGCGGGTGGACGGCCTGTTTGAAGAGATCAGCAAGAAGTTCATGCTCGATTACAACTTCCCGCCGTTCAGCGTCGGCGAGTGCCGGCCCATCCGCGGCCCCGGCCGCCGGGAGACCGGCCACGGCGCCCTGGCCGAACGCTCGCTCAAGGCGGTCATTCCGACCGTTGACGAGTTCCCCTACACGATCCGCCTGGTGTCCGACATCCTCGAATCCAACGGCTCGTCGAGCATGGCGTCGGTCTGTGGCGGCACGCTGGCGCTGATGGATGCGGGCGTGCCGATCACCAACCCGGTCGCCGGCATCTCGATCGGCCTGGTCAAGGAACCCGACCGCTTCGTCCTCTTGACCGACATCATGGGCGACGAGGATCATTACGGCGACATGGATTTCAAGGTCGCCGGCACGGGCCTGGGTATCACCGGCATCCAACTCGACCTCAAGAATGAGGGCATCGACGAGCCGATCATCAAGGGGGCGCTCGAACAGGCCCGCGACGCGCGCCGGGACATCCTCAAGCAGATGCTTAGCACGCTACGGCAGCCGCGCGAGGAGATCAGCAAGTTCGCCCCGCGTCTGCTGACGACGCACATCAGCCCGGACAAGATCGGCCTCTTGATCGGCCCCGGCGGCAAGATGATCAAGAGCATCCAGGAGGCGACCGGTGCCAAGATCGACATTGAGGACGACGGCACCGTTTACATTTCGCACATCGAATCCGAGGGCGCGGAAGCGGCCCTGCGGAAGGTCGAAGCCCTGACCGAAGAGGTGAAGGTTGGCAAGGTGTACGACGGCAAGGTCACGTCGATCAAGGACTTTGGCGCGTTCATCGAAATCCTGCCTGGACGTGACGGCCTGTGCCACATCAGCGAGTTGGACGACAAGTACGTCGGCAAGGTCGATGACGTGTGCAAGGTCGGCGACAAGATGCAGGTGAAGGTGATTGCGATCGACGAGCACGACCGCGTGAAGCTGTCGCGCAAGGTGCTGTTGCGCGAACAGAACCAGGGCGCGGCTGGCGGTACTCCGCCGCAAGGCGCGCCGCCGCCACGTCCGCCGGCCGAGTCACGTCCGCCGCGCGAGGGCGGCCCGCGTCGTGAAGGCGGTCGTCCCCCGGAAAACCGGTAAGGCAAGTTAACCACGGAGAGGACACAGAGAAGACAAAGATTTGTTTTGCCGCTTGCGGCTTTGCATGGTTGTTTGCAAAGCCGCAAGCGGCAAAGGCAATTTGTCTTCTCGGTGTCCTCTCTGTGGTTAATCTTTTTCCCCAGGGTGCCCGACAATGGACCAGCAACAGTACACCGAACTGGCCGAGCTGGCGGGCGGGTTCATTCACGAGATCAAAAACCACCTCAGCACGCTCAGCCTCAACTTGCAGCTGCTCGGTGAAGACTTCGCGGAGCCACAAAACCTGCGCGAACGCCGTGCCCTGGAGCGCGTCCAGCGCTTACAAAAAGAGTGTACGCGCCTGGTTGACGTGTCCAACGACTTTTTGCGTTTCGCCCGCATCATCGACCTGCACCTGGAGCCGACCGACCTCGCCGCCATCGTCGAGGATTTGATCGTCTTCTTCGGGCCGGTGGCGGTCACCGACAAAATCGACATCAAGTGCTACTTCCCCTCCGACCTGCCCCCCGTCGTCCTGGACCGCGACATGTTCAAGCAAGCCCTACTCAACCTCCTGCTCAACGCCCAGCAGGCCATGCCAACCGGCGGCGAGTTGACGATCCAGGCGGCGCGCGAGGACCATTGCGTGGTGATGAACCTGATCGACACCGGCAAGGGCATGTCGCCGGAGGTGGTGGCGAATGCTTTTCGCCCCTTCTACTCGACGCGCAACGGCGGCACCGGCCTGGGACTGCCGACGACGCGCAAAATTGTCCAGGCTCACGACGGCACTATCGAGGTGCAGAGCGAAGTCGGTCGCGGCACGAAATTCACCATCCGCCTGCCCGCCGCGCCGGTGGCCGCCGCGCCGACGCCGGAGACTCCGAAATGAGTGCAGCAACCCGGCCGCCCGTGGCGCTCGCCAACCTCGACGGCCACGTCCTGCCACTGGCCGAGGCGAAGGTATCCGCGCTGGACCGCGGCTTTCTGTTCGGCGACGCGGTCTACGAAGTGTTGCGCGTCTACGCCGGCCGGCCGTGGTTGCCCGCCGAGCATTTCGCCCGACTGGAACGCAGTCTCGCGGCGGTTCGCATCGGCGGCATCGACCTGGCACGTCTGCGCCGGCGGATGACCGACACGATCGCCGCCGGGCCGTTTATCGAAGCGATCGTCTACATCCAGATCACGCGCGGCAGCGCGCCGCGCAGCCACCCTTTTCCCACCGGCACAACGCCGCTCGAATTCCTGTTCGTGCAGGAGTTCAAAGACCCGTATGTCGAGGCGCGCGAAAAAGGTGCGGCGGTCGTGCTGCAACCGGACATCCGCTGGGGCCGGTGCGACATCAAATCGACCAACCTGCTCGGCAACGTCCTGGCGATGCAAGCCGCAAAGGAAGCCGGCTGCGTCGAGGCGCTTCTGTACCTGCCCGACGGCACGCTGACCGAGGCGTCGCATTCCAGCCTGTTCGGCGTCCGCGACGGCCAACTCGTCACCGCGCCGCACGGCACCGCCATCCTGCCGGGCGTCACACGCGACCTGGTCGTGGTCCTGGCACGCAAGAACCGCATTCCGGTGATTGAGCGCAACCTGCGCCGCGAAGAGTTGTTTGAAGGGGGTGAAGTGTTCCTTAGCGGCACCACGGCGGAAGTGTTGCCAATAGTGCGGGTGGAGGGGCGGCCGGTTAAAAATGGTGAGCCGGGGCCTGTCACGCGGCGGGTGCAGGCACTTTATCAAGAGGCAATGTGCACCGAGCACGAATGACTTTTTCGGACCTGTTTCGACCGCGTAGTCTGGTATAACCGTTTGAAGCTCTCCCGGACTGCTTTCTAAGTTTCGGCGGATATCAGGACTGCTTGGAAACCGGCGCGGTCTCGTTCCCACGCCGGAGGACCAGCCGCCAGCAGCACTCGTCACTGGTCGGCGTCATCATCAGTTAGGCGACGGACTCCGCATGGCGCGATCGACTGAATCCGGTGCCGTCAATGATCTTCTGGCTTTAGCCCTGCTTGTCGGAGGTGTTGCTGCTTGGTATTACCTTGGATGTTGGGGTTTGGTTCTGGTCGCAAGCGGAATTTGCATCCTCGCGGTCGCCTTGGCCCCCGAGCCGAACCAACGGAAAACAGCACAAGTTAGAACGGCCCTACACAACAATCGGAGCAGAAAACAGAATTCGCAGAGGGAATTCTACGATGCTCTTGAGCGCCTTGGCTTCGAGACTTACCACGACTATCTTGTCTCAGATATCTGGGAGCGGACGAAACGCCGGTATCGGGAGTCAAACTACCTTCAACAATGCCTGGTGTGCGGCGACTGTAATTTCGTATTACACCACATAACATACGAGCGATTGGGGCATGAAGAGCTGTTGGACCTTATCCCACTTTGTGATTGCCACCATACGCGGTTGCACGAGTTGCTGGAAGAATACGACTTGTGTGTTAAGGACAGTCACGAGATCGTTAGGGAGTTACAAAGGGAGTGGGCAGGGGATCGACGCTAGGGGGTTCATAAAAGAGGACGCAGATCGCTTTTTTTGCGGGTGTGACTGCATTCCTACAATGTGGGAAGCGTGGGGCAAACATGGCAACCGCCGGACGGGTTTTCCGATGCCGACCGTTCTCTGTGTAGGGCGTTTCCGCTTTTTCTTCTTCAGCAACGAGGGGCAGGAACCGGCCCACATCCATGTCAAGGCCGGTGGCGACGAAGCCAAATTCTGGCTCGACCCGGTACAACTTGCGGCCAACTATGGCTTCAACGGGCGCGAATTGAAGCAAATCCAACGGGTAGTCGAGGAGCATCGGGACGAACTCTTGGAGGCGTGGAATGCGTACTTCAGCACGTAAGCCGAAAGAGCCAGCGCAGAGCAAGAATCCCAGGCAGCAGCGGTCCTTTGTGCCGGTCACGGCTCTGGCCAAGGGGGTTGAATTCGATGACGCGATGATGCAGGTCCTGTTCACGGACGGGCGTGTGCTCGGCGTGCCGCTGGCGTGGTTCCCGGTGCTGCGGCAAGCCACGTCCGAGCAGCGGGCGCGGTATGAGATCGGCGGAGGCGGTATCAGCTTGCATTGGCCGGACTTGGACGAGGATCTGTCGGTTGCCGGTCTGATGGCCGGGGTGGACTGGCGCTCGGCCTGAAGCATTCCCTGCGGGGTACAGAAAGGGTACAGGTACAGAAAGGGGACGCAGCTCTTTTCACAGGGTCGGGAGTCGATTCGTATGAAGTCACAAAAGAGGACGCAGCCAATACTGTTCGGCTCGACCTTTGCTCTGATTGATTGCAGCCAAGGCCGCGACGGTTATTTTCAGAATTCCGCTATTTTGCACTTGCGCCAGGCGCTCTTCTTGCGCCTACTACCGCTGGCCTGCACGACGACAGGCCGCTCGTCCGGCTTTCGCCCCGGATACGGTAGCAGGGCGCACCCCCGCCGCAAGGAACTTCGCGACAAGGACCTGGGTGGCCTCAAGTACTTCAAGGTCTTGGGGCCCCTGCTGGACCGTCTGCCCACCAATGCCACCCAACGCGATCGCGCCGGCAACCGCCGACTTCATTTCGACCCGTACGCCGGCCTTATCCTGCTGGCCTTTTTCAGTCCCCTCGTGGACAGCTTGCGCGGCCTTCAGCAAGCCAGGAGACTGGCCAAGGTCCAGAAACGCCTCGGCTGCGAACGGGCCGCTCTCGGTTCGCTGAGCGCAGCCGGCCGCGTCTTCGACCCGGCCCTGCTGCGCGAGCTCCTCGGTGAACGGGCCGCGCAGGCCTTGCCGCAAATCCAGGGACGGGAAGCCGAAGCCTTGCGCGGCCTCACCGCCGTCGCTGGCACCCTGTTGACCGCCCTGCCCAAGATGGCCTGGGCTTTGTGGGTGGACGACGAGCACCGCGCCGTCAAGATGCACCTGCACTTCGATGTCCTCAAGGGCGTGCCCGTCGAGGCCACGCTGACGGCAGGTAACGGCTCGGAAACCGCCCCGTTGCGGGCCACCCTGCAAGCCGGCCGGCTCTACGTCCTGGATCGCGGCTACGCCGCGTACCAACTCTTCCAAGACAGCAGCGACCGCGGCAGCCGTTTCAGCGGCCGCAGCCGCGACAACGCCGTCGGGACCGTGGTCGAAGAACGCCCCGTCAGCGCGGCAGCCTGGGCGGCCGGGGTTCGCAGCGACCGCGTGGTGCGCCTGGGCGGCGACCAGAGCGGGGCGGTCTTCAAGCAAGTGCTGCGGGTGGTGCAGGTCGAGACCGGGAAAACCGACAGCCGGGGACGGCCGGAGGTGCTGCTCCGGGCCACCGCTCGTCTGGACCTGGAGGCGGAGCACGTCGCCCGGGGGTATCGCTTGCGCTGGGCAGTCGCGTTGTTTTTCCGCTGGTTCAAGTGCGTTCTCGGTTGTCGCCCTTTGCTCTCGACGAGCCCCAACGGGATCACGATCCCGTTGTATCTGGGCATCCTCGCCCGTTTGTTGATCGGCCTGGGGACCGGCAAGAAGCCGACCAAGCGAACCTTGGAGAGGCTCCCGTTCTACTGCGCAGGCCGCGCCCGCGAAGAGGAATTGCAGAGCGCCACATCGACAAGCGGCACCGACAGGACTCCTGAAAACCGTCGGCCTGTTTCGCCCCAGGCTCGGCGGCGTTTGACCCTGCGCGCTGCGAAACCCAGTCCCCCTCTTGACCCCCTCACGCCACCATCCTAACCTTAGGCAACCCCGCTGGCCCTGCCGGCAGCGGTCGTCGGCTGCGGCCCAGCAACAGATGAGCCGAACAGTATTGGGACGCAGCTCGTTTTTTCTCACCATTTTCGGATAAAAGGTCCCCGCGGGAAGATTCTTGACAGGCGCAGAGCGAACTGCTCAGATGCGGCGCGAAGCCTGTCGGCACGTGGCGGGCATACCCGTCGTCGGCATCCGAATAAAGTAACCGGCGCGACCCATAATGAGACCGACCTTGGTCGGTTTAATCACCCGTTCGGTAGCGGAAAGCTCCGTGTGGGTAGGAGGTGCCCTTGCGACGGATTCGTTACGCAGTGGCGATGAGTCTGGACGGCTACATTGCCGGGCCCAAGGGTGAAGCCGATTGGATCATCGTGGATCCGGACATCGACTTTCGCGCCCTGTTCGACCAGTTCGACACGGTCCTCATCGGGCGCCGGACGTTTGAGGGAATGGCGCGCGGAAAGAAGAAAGCTGCTGCGCTGCCCGGCATGAAAACGATTGTCTTTTCGCGGACGTTGCGGCAGCGCAATTATCCGAAAACGATCGTCGTCGCTGAGAACGCGGAGGAAACCTTGGGGGCGCTGCGGACGGAGTCAGGAAAGGATATGTGGTTGTTCGGCGGCGGCTCCCTCTTTCGCAGTCTGCTCGACTTCGGGCTGGTGGACACGGTGGAGGTCGCTGTGATCCCCGTGCTCCTTGGCGGAGGAATCCCACTGTTTCCACCTCCAGCCAAGCAGGCGAAACTGACGTTGACCGGCCACAAAGTGTATCCGACAGGGATCGTCTCCTTGGAGTATGCCGTGAAGTAGGTCGCTGCCCAACCCACCTTTGAAGCCGACCGCGGCCCGCCCCGCCGGTTTCTACGAGCATGACGGTCTCAAAACCGCCGAACCTCTATAACGTTGCCCAAGGCGAGAGAAACTATACTCCCCGCGACTTGGAATGACACAAGCCTGAAGCGCAAGCGAAGGACAGTCCTTCGCTTGCGCTTCAGGCTTGTGCCACATTGTCCCGCGGCGAGTATATGTCCCCTGGCCACGTTCAAGGGTAACGGCTGTGGCGCGTGTACCGCGGGAGGAAAATGGCGCCCGCGCATGCGAACTGCCGTGAGCATCGACGGTTACCGAAGGAAACCGACGATTAGCCCCTTGTGCATGAGGGCGGTTCAACGCCGGGTCTTGCGACCGTGTTACAACCGAGCCGCGGGTTTTACTTTGGCAAGGGTCGGCTTTTTTGTGGCAAGGGTCGCCTTTGGCAAGGGTCGAAATCCGGGGCGATAATTGAACTAACTTGTTAATTGATAAGGGCTTAAGAAAACGCGCCTACAGCACCTGGCGTCTGCGAGAGGGAGCCTCTTGCCATAGGTGATTTGGCGTGGCAAGGGTCGATTCGGGCCCAAGGCGTAGGGTCTGCGGGCGCAAGGGCAACCATTGTCGCAGTCGACTGCCAGGCAACCGTTTAGCCGCGGCTCAACGTGGAATTTGTTTTCGGTCCGGCGATGGCGCGGTTGGCTCAAAGCGCAATTTCGGCCAACGCATCGGCCAGCACGTCCATGTCCGCGGCCGTGCTGAACGGGCCGGGGCTGACGCGGATCGTACCTTCCGGAAAAGTCTTGAGCGCCCGGTGGATGTACGGGGCGCAGTGCAAGCCGGGCCGCACCGCCACGTCGAACGCCTGGTCGAGAATGCCGCCGACCTCCGTCGCCGCCAGGGACTTGCAGCGTAACGACAAGGTGCCGACGCGGCGCGTGCCGTCGCGGTGGCCGCACACTTCATAGCCCGGCATTTCGTCCAGCCGCCGCCACAACCGCTCGGTCAGCGCAATCTCATGGGCGTGGATGTCGGCGAGGCCGCGCTCCTGCACGTACTTCAAGCCCGCCGCCAAGCCGGCGACGCCGAGTACGTTCGGAGTTCCCCCCTCTAAAAAATAGGGATAATCGCGCGGCTGCGTCTCACTGGCAGAGTCGCCGCCGGTGCCGCCTTCGCGCCACGCCCGCAATTTGGCGCGCGGCCCGACGTACAAGGCCCCCGTACCCGTCGGGCCGAGCAGCGACTTGTGGCCGGGGAACGCCAGCAGGTCGATGTTCATTGCCTGCACGTCGATCACTAGCACGCCCGCCGTCTGGGCCGCATCAACCAAAAAAAGGAGGTCGTGTTCGCGCGCGATGCGACCGACCGCCGCGACCGGCTGCACGGTGCCGAGGACGTTGCTGGCGTGCGTCAGCGCGACGAGCCGGGTGCGCGGCGTGATCGCCTGCTTCACGTCGTCGGGGCTGATGGTGCCGCCGCCATCGGCTACAAGGCGCGTCACCGTGATGAGGCCCGCGAGTTCCAGGGCGCGCAGGGGCCGGCTAACGCTGTTGTGTTCGAGGTCGGTTGTGATGACGTGGTCGCCGTCGGTCAGGACGCCCTTGAACGCCATGTTGAGCGCGTCGGTCGCGTTGAGCGTGAAGGCGAAACGCTCCGGCTCCTTGCCGTGGAAGAACTGGTTGAGCCGGTGCCGGCAGTCGTCGAGGGCGCGTTCGGCGGCGAGAGCCATCTTGTGCCCGGCGCGGCCGGGGTTGGCAAGGCTCTGCCGCGCGAAGGCGTCGAGCGTTTGGTAGACGCTTTCGGGCTTGGGAAACGACGTGGCGGCGTTGTCGAGATAGATCATGAATTCAGTTTTTTGCCTGGCCATTGCCGTCCTGCGGCGTCGCCTTAAAGGCTGAAGCGCGAACGAGTACAACGCGGACCATGCGATCCAATTCGGTAACCGTGAAGAGGACGTGCAACGGCGGAATCTCAAGGAAACGCATACCTTCGCTCAAAGAGGAGCCTTTGGTCTCGGGGTCGCGAGCCAACTCCCTGTCAATCGCGTTGGCCGCGGCATTGATCGTCGGATCGTACACCGCGTCCATCCACAGCTGTGCGAGCTGGTTCAGGGCGTCGGTCGCCCAGATTACCGTGTAGCGCGTCATTGCCGCTCCAGGGATCGCAACTTCTCCAACACCTGTTCCGTCGTAAACCACGGTTGGTCGGATGCAAGAATCTGCTTGGCCCTGGCGACATCTTCTTCCGTCCAAATTGGCGTGAACCACCCAAGGACGTGGTCCTTCCCGTCTTTTACTTGCACGGGCTTTAGTGCAGACGTAACCATCTTTGCCTGTTCGTCAGTCAGTACGATCTCTAACATTGGAATTCTCCCTTCATCCTTATTTTGAACAGGGCGGATCAATTGGACTCGTCTGCTGCATTGCCCGGCAGTAGACCACTCACGGCGACCACGCCGACGGCGCTGTCGTCGATTACCAACGGCACCTTGGCGTCCAATCCGTAATCGGTGCGCCGGCGATAGGCGGGCGCTTTGCCGGCCTTCGGGTCGGTGTACACCTCGACGCGCCGCTCGTTCAAGTTGATGATCCAGTAAAAGGGCAGCCGGGCGCGGGCGTAGACGCGCCCCTTGTCGCGGCGGTCTCCCTCCAGCGTCGTATCCGCCACCTCAATCACGACGGCGATGTCCGCGGACCGGGGATGGCGGCGCTCGTAGAGTTGGAGCGGCCCGCGCAAGACGACAAGGTCCGGCTCCGGTTCACTGTCACTCAACTTGATTGGCTTCTGCTCGCGCAGCCGCCAACCGTCGGGGAGCAAGGGGCGAAGGGCGTCTACCGTGTAATCGATCGCCGTGGCATGAGGTGGGTACTGGGTCATTTTCTGGACCACGATGCCTTCGATCAGTTCCACCCGGTCGCCACTGCCTAGCACACCGAATTTTAGCATTTGCTCGTACTGCTCGACGCTCAGTCGATAGATGGGGGGGGCTGAATCAGTCGATCGTTCATGCACCGGGACGGGCAGTCGCGGCCCATTGACTTTCCGGCGTGTTTTCAAGGCGGAGGACATAGGTAGCTGCCTCGCTTTCCGGCACGGCCACGGGAAATCCCAGCCGAATGTCTCCACTATAACGCGGAGGGCGCTTCAGTAGCATCGTCAATGCCCAATATACTTGGCGTACAGCGTCCGTGCCTTGTCCTCGTCGCTGGTGCCCTTGATGATCGCGCGGCCGTCGGGGAACACCGTGAACTCGTACGTCTCGACGTTGAACTTTAGCATGAAACGGTTGTAATTCACCGCGCCCATCACGCCCAGGTGGTGGGCAAGCTCCTCGAAGTTAAGCGTCGTCGCCGAGCGGTGCGATACCTGCACCGCGTTGCGACCGCACAGGCTCGTCGTGTGCGAACCCAACTCGCCTTCGAGCCACTCGAACCGGCAGCGCTGGCAACAGGGGCAATCGACCTTGCCCAGCAGCGGCGCGATCTTGATCTTGCGCTGCGTGTTTTCCCACACGTCGAAGTACAGCAAATCGCGGTTGACCGTCTCGCGGTGGCCGCTGAGGATTTTTAGAGCCTCCGTCGCCTGGAAGCTGGCAATGATGTTCACGATCGGTCCCAGCACGCCCGCCGTCTCGCAGGTGCCGGCCTCGCCGGGCGCGGGAGCGGCCTCGAAGACGCAACGCAGGCACGGCGTCTCGCCCGGCAGGATCGTCATCGTTTGCCCGTGACTGCCGATGCAGCCGCCGTACACCCACGGCTTGTTCAGCTTCACTGCCGCGTCGTTTATCAGGTAGCGGATCTCGAAATTGTCCGTGCCGTCGAGGATCAGGTCGGCGTCGGCTACCAGGTCGAGGATGTTCGTGCGGTCGATGTCCGTGACGACCGGCTCGACGTGGACGCTCGAATTGATGGCACCGAGCTTGCGGGCCGCGGCCTCGGCTTTCGGCAAATTCTCGGCCACGTCGTGTTCGTCGAACAGGATTTGCCGTTGCAGGTTGCTCGTCTCGATGAAATCGCGGTCGATCAGGCGCAAGTGGCCGACGCCGGCACGCACCAGGGCGTTTGCCAGCACTGTTCCCAGTGCGCCGCAGCCGCACAGGGTCACGCGCGCGTCCAGCAGCTTGCGCTGGCCGGCCTCCGTCATGCCGTAAAACCGAATCTGGCGGCTGTAGCGCTCCAACGACGGATCCATCTTCACGCCTCTTCCGTTCGGCCGACGCCGAAGTCATCCAGGAGCGATTTCAAGGATTGGATCAGCTGCTTGGGCCACTGCTCCTGGCGGGCAAAGGCGACCAGGCACGCCATGTCCTCGCGCACCCGCGCCAGGGCATCGCCTTCCAATCGCTGCAGGTAGCCGGCGAGGTACTCCATCGCCTCCTGAGCCGCGGCGGGATCGACTACCTCTTTTTCGGAGCCGGCCAGGAAGACCGTCGCGTGCAGCACGCCCAGCAGCAGCGGGTTGACGCCCAGTTCCGCGGGGATCAGCGGAAAGACCGCCGCGCCTTCGGGCACGTCGCCTTCCGGCAATTCGTCTTCCGACAATTCGGTTTCGTCGTCGTCGTGCATGGTCAACCTCCGGCCACGGCGGGGATGATCGCCAACTCGTCGCCGTCCTTGACCGGCGAGGCCAGGTTGTCCAGGTAGCGGACGTCCTCGTTGTTCAGGTAGAGGTTGACGAACTGCCGGACCTTGCCGTTGTCGAACAGCTTCTGCGTCAGCGCGGGGTGCTGCGCGCCGAGGTCGTCTAGCACGGCCTTGACCGTCGCGCCCTTGGCCTCGACCACGGCCTTGCCGTCGGTGTGCTGGCGCATCGGCGTCGGGATATGAACTTGCACGGACATAACGTATCTCCTTAGAGATTTATTCGGCGAGCGTCGGGGGGGAATCCCCCCCGGGTTCCCCCGCCCCCACAAAACACCGCGGGGGTGAGGCCCGGCGCCACGCCA
>JBBRLG010000151.1:0-13404 GCA_038231495.1 Gemmatales bacterium
GGCAACGTCGTGCCCGGCCAGGTCGGCATCATCCTGGACTCCGCCAGCGATTCCGGCGCGTCCAACCACGATGGCCTCACCAACGTCAAGACGCCGACCTTCGACGTGACGGTCAACCAGGCCGGCAAGATCGTCGTCGATTTCAAGGGCGACGGCAGCACCACTGCCACGCAGAATGTCGCCGCCGCCGGCACCTACACCTTTATCCCTCTACCCCTGCCCGACGGCACCTACGCGACCAAGGCGATCTTCACCCCGACCGGCGGCGTTGCGGTTTCCGCCACGGTCACCGATACGATCGACACCAAGGCTCCTTTCCTGTCGGGTTCGGGCGTGGACGGGCAAGGCCCACTGTACGCGCGCAACCTCACCTTTAACAAAAACATCGACGCCGCGACGATCGGCGTCTCGTCCATCCTGATTAGCGGGCCTGGCATCACGGGCACGATCAGCCCCAGCCAGGTCAGCGGCGGCGGTGCCACCTACACCGTGTACTTCCCCGCCCCGCTGACGAAGGGCGGCACCTACACGATCCAGGTCGCGGCCTCCGTCACCGACCTCGCGGGCAACCCCGCCGGCGCGGGCGTCGCCGACACCTTCCGGCTTGTCCCCGACACCGCGGCGCCAGTCGTCTCCTTCGTGTCGCCGTCGGGGCCGACCACCGCCAACGTGTCGAGCCTCACCGTCTATTTCAACAAGGCCATTAAACCGTCCACCTTTACCGCGGCCCAGGTGGTCATCGGCACGCCCGCCGGCCCAATACCTACCGCCTCAATCACCGTCACCGCGATCAACGCCTCCACCTACACGGTCGCGTTCCCGCAGCAGACGCAGGAAGCCACCTACGCCGTCAGCATCGGCGGACCGGCCGTCCTCGACATCTCCGGCAATGCAATGACGGCCGCCTACCAGACCAGCTTCAGCATCGACCGCACCGCGCCGGCCGTCGTTTCCGCCAGCCCGACCGGGACCGTCAACGCCGTGGTCGATCGCGTGGACGTGACTTTCAACAAGTTGATGAACGCCGGCACCCTGAACGCCACGAACCTGACGCTGACCGGGCCTGGCGGCGCGGTGACGGTGGGCGGGGGCTTCCTGCTCTCCGGCACGACCTACCGCATCCCGTTCGCGGCGCAGCGGGCCAACGGTTCCTACACCTTCACCGTCGGCGCGGGCGTGCAAGACATCGCCGGCAACCCCTTGGGCGCGGCCAACACCTACCAGACGACGTTCACCGTCGCGCTGCCGAACCTCGTGCCGAGCGCCGTCACGCCGACGGTCTTTAACGCCAAGTTCGGCGACACGTTCGACGTGAGTTGGACCGTGACCAACACCGGCAATTCCCCCGCGACGGGTCCGTGGACCGACAAGGTTTACCTGTCGAAGACGGCGACGCTCGCCGCCGACGCGATCTACCTGGCCTCGTTCACCGCGCAAAGCACCGGGACGCTGGCAGCGAACGGCACCTACCCCGGTCACGCCGTTGTGCAGCTACCGGCGAACACCGCGCTGCCCGCCGGCACCTACTTCCTGGTCGTGGTGGCCGACGCCGGCCGGGTCGTGAGTGAGTCGGACCTTACGAATCAAACCGCCAGCGCGTCGATAAACCTGACCGTGCCCGTGCCGCCGGACCTGGTCGTGATGGGCGTCATCTCGACGCTGACGGCTGGGCAGCAGGGCCAGCCCGTGACGGTGATGTGGATGGTGAAGAATACCGGCAACGGCGCGGCCGCCGGCGTCTGGGTGGACCGCGTTTACCTGTCGCCCGACGGCACGCTCGCCCACGCCACGCAGATCGGGGCCGTTGCCCACGGCGGCGGCCTCGCGGTCAACGGCACCTACCCGGGAACGTTGTCCAACGTTCTGTTGCCCGCCCTCGCCGACGGCAACTACCAAGTCATCGTCGTCACCGACGCCGACGGCGCGGTTGCCAACGACGCCGGCCGGGCCAACAACCAGAACAGCGCCGGCCAGCCCCTGGTCATCGGTCACGTCAATCTTACCCCGGCCATCACGTTGGCCCCGGCGAGCGCCACGTCCGGCGACACGCTGACCGTCAACTGGATGACCACCAACCTTGGCAGCGCCCCCACGCTCGGCGGCTGGGTCGATCGCGCCTACCTGTCCAAGACTAACCAAGTCACGAGCGATTCCCTCCTGCTCGGCGAGGTGGCCTACGCCGGGCCGCTCTCCCCCGGTCAGTTCGTCACCGGCACGGCCAGCGCGCCAATCCCGCTCGGCGACAACGGTGCCTACCAAATCATCGTCGTGTCCGACGCGACCAACCAGCTCATCGAGCCGAACGGCACGGCGAATCGCGTTTCCCAGGCGATCAACGTCACCCTTGCCAAGTACGCCGACCTTGCCGTGTCCAACGTCATCGCGCCCGCGCAGACGATCGGCGATCCGGCTTACCCACTCATCTCGTGGACGGTCACGAACAACGGCACCGGCCCCGGCCAAACGACCGCGTGGACCGACGCGGTCATCGCCGTCCCACTTTTGCACACCTTGGGCGACGGCCACGACATCGTTCTGGCGCGAATCCCCCACACCGGTGGTCTGGATCGCGGCCAGTTTTACACCGTGACGGATCAGCAAATCCAGTTGCCGCCGGGCTTCACCGGCCGCTACACGCTGTTCGTCAAGACGGACGTGGACAACGTCGTCTTCGAGAACGGCTCCACGATCGGAGACGCCGCCGCCGCGCCGGGCTTCTTCGACGTGATGCCGATCCCCTATGCGGACCTTGTCGTGTCATCGGTCAACGTGCCGCAGCCGGCGGGCAGCGGCCAGCCGCTGAGCGTCACCTGGGTCATAACCAACCAGGGCATCGGCCTGACCAGCACGCCGTCCTGGACGGACAGCCTGGTCCTCGCCACCGACCCGGCCGGCAAGAACGTCGTGTTCGACTACCGCTTCTTCGACCACTTCGGCCCCCTGGCGCCAATAAGTCCCCAGGTGCCGACCGGCGGCAACTACACGCGCACGGCCAACATCATTCTGCCAGACGGGTTGAACGGCACCTACTACTTCGTCGTGACCGCGGCCGCGCAGTCCCACCCGTTCGAGTTCATCTACGGCAACAACAACACGACCAGTTCGACGGCGTTCACGATCAACCTGACGCCGCCGCCCGACCTCGCCGTCACCAGCGTCCTCGCGCCGACGACCGCCCAGGAAGGCGACACCATCGACGTGACCTGGACCGTGGCCAACAACGGCACCGGCGATGCTAACGGTGTGTGGCACGACAAGGTCGTGCTGCAAAAGGTCGGCGACCCCAACGCCCCGTTCGTGGACCTGGGCACCTTCGACCACCTCGACCCGCTGCTGCGCGGCAAGTCCTACACCCGGTCCGTGGCGATCGTGCTGCCGACGCACATCAACGACCAGTTCAACGTCAAGGTCATCACCAACTTCGACAACGCGCTCTTCGAGAACGGCGCGACGGTCAACAACACCGGCACCACCAACCAGCCGCTCGCCGTCAGCGTCATGCCGCGGCCCGATTTGCAGGTCTTTGCCATCGCGGCCCCCGCCCACGTCGCCGCCGGCGGCACCTTCTCCGTGACGTTCACCGTCATCAACCAGGGTTCCGTCGCTACCACCACGCCCCGCTGGACCGACAAGGTTTATCTGTCGCTCGACACCACCATCAGCAGCGACGACATCGTAATCGACGCCCCCGGCAACCAGTCGGCGCTCGAACCCGGCGGCAAGTATACTTCGACCACGCAGCCGGTCGTCGTGCCCAAGCGCTTCCGCGGGTTGGTCCACATCCTGGTGGCGGTGGACGCCAACCACGCCGTGGACCAGTGGCCCAATGGCGCGCACAACCTCGGCGACCAGGCAATCTTCATCGACCCGCTGCCGCTGCCCGACCTGGTGGTGAGCCAGGTGGTTGCCCCCACCCAGGCCATTGCCGGCGCGACGGCCGACGTGCGTTTCACCGTGACCAACCTCGGCGCGGGCAAGACCGACACCAGCGACTGGACCGACTCGATCTGGCTGACGCGCGACAAGACGCGGCCGATCCCGGCCAAGGGCGACGTGCTGCTGGCGACCTTCCCGCACCACGGCAGCCTGGACATCAAGGCCGGCTACGACCAGGACGTGGTCGTCACGCTGCCCGCCAACCTCGACGCCGGCACCTACTACCTCACGCCCTGGACCGACCCCTACGGCGTCGTCCTGCAAGACACCCTGGCCGACAACGTCAACCCCGACGACCCGAACAACTTCAACAGCGACAACTACAAAGCGCGGGTCGTCGCTATTTTGGCGCCCCTGCCCGACCTCGTAGTCAGCTCGGTCGTCGCGTTCGACAAGGCCAAGGGCGGCGACACCGTCACGGTGTCGTGGACCGTCAAGAACAAGGGCACCGGCGTCGCCCAGCCGACGGGCTGGCTCGACACGGTTTACCTGACCGACAACCCCACCGACCCGCTGGGCCTCGACCCCAACACGCACAGCCTCACCCTCGGCTCGGTTGCCCATACCACCGCGCTCAGTCCTGACGGCACCTATGACTCGGCCCTGCACGTCCAGCTATCGCCGTCCGCCGTCGGGCAGTACATCGTCGTCTACACCGACGCGCCGCAGCCCGACTACGACAAGGTTCACAACGTTGTCAAGGAGGTGGACGAGACGAATAACCTGAAGGCGGCCGCCACCAACGTCACCCCGGTGCCGGCGGACCTGGTCGTCACGGATGTCTCGATTCCGCAGGTGAACTACTCCGGCGAGAAGATGACGTTCACCTACACCGTCACGAACAACGGCCCCAACGACGTGTGGACGGGCACCCCCTACTGGACCGATTTCCTGTGGCTGTCGGCCGACCCGACCTTCGACCGCAGCCGGGCCTCGTTCCTGGGCCAGACCACGCACTTCGCCGACGCCGCCCACCCCCTGAAACCGGGCGATCACTACGACATCACCTTCACCGCGACCCTGCCGCCCGGCACCGACGGGCACTACTACCTCTACATCGACCTGGACGCCCACAACGACTACCCGCCGGGCCTCTACCCCTACCTGGCCCGACAGGAGATTACCAACTGGTGGCCCGCGAACACCGGCGACAACTCCTACTGGCTGGACCAGTTCAACCACTGGGCGTTCGAGGATCCGAACAACAACCGCCATTCGACGCCGTTCGACATCATTTACAAAGAGCCGAACCTCGTGGTCACGGCCATTCAGCCGCTGACCGACGTTCACGCCGGCGATGTCGTGCCGGTTACCTACACCGTGACCAACCAGGGTAGTCGCGCCACGCGCAGCCAGGGCTGGACGGACACGATTTACCTGTCGCGCGACCCGTCCCTGAACGGCTCGGATACGAAGTTGGGCCAGGGCGGCTACAACGCGCCCCGGGACGCGAACGGCAACCCACGCCCGCTGCAACCCGGCGATCCCTACACCACCACCGTCAACGTCCGCATCCCCGACGGCATCCAGGGCAACTTTTACGTGCTGGTCTACACCGACGCCGACACGAGGGTCAACCCCCTGGCGTACAGCGACATCGGCTTCAAGAACTTCGCCATCATCCCCGGCTCGCCCAACCCGTTGGACGTGTACGACCTCGTTTCCTCCGCGTCGCGCAGCCTCGGTCGCGGCGTGGTGCCGGAGTACCAGGACGAGGGCGACAACATTAAGCCGCTCTTGGTGCCCGTCGCGCTGCCCACGCCGCCGGACTTGCAGGTGACGGCCGTCAGCGCCACGAGCACCGACCTCACCGCCGGCCACGTCTACCAGGGCCAGGCGCTCAACGTTACCTACACCGTCGCCAACCTGGGCGGCGACACCGTGCCGACCATGCCCACTTGGGACGACCTGATTTACTTCTCGCGCGACCAGAACCTCGACCTGCGGGCCGACCGCTACCTGGGCAGCGTCCACCACGAAAAGGGCCTGACCGCGGGCGCGACCTACACCGTCACCACCACGGTGCAGGTGCCGACGGACCTCAGCGGCCCGTACTACCTGTTCGTCATTACCGACCCCGATCTCACGACCGCCATCGGCAACGTGTTTGAAGGCGGCGGCCTCAACGAGCGCAACAACGACTTTTCCCTCAACCCGCAGCTCATCATCGAACCGCCGCCGGTCAGCGATATTGTCGTCACCAGCGTCACACTGCCCGTGCCGGCCACGGCCAAGCCGGGCGACCCAATTGTCCTTAAGTGGCGCGTGACGAACGACAGCGGCATCGACGCGCCGGGCAGTTGGTCCGACTCGCTCTACCTGGGCTTCGGCACCACCTGGGACATCTCCGACGCCTACCTGGGGCGCGTGCCCCACGACGGCGGCCTGGCTGCCGGTTCCTTCTACGACGGCACTCTCACTACCAACCTGCCGTCGGTCACGCCGAGCCCGAACTACCACGTCATCGTCCGCGCCGACATCTTCAACCAGGTCCGCGAGGCCGCGGGCGTGCCCGTCTCCAAAAAGACGACGGCGTCCGCCGACCTGCTCACCGTGGCCGTGGACGCCCTGACGCTGAACGTCCCCTACGCCACGACGCTGAGCACCGGCCAGACGCGGCTCTTGCAAGTCACCGTGCCCCAGGGGGCGACGCTGCGCGTCACCCTGGGAGCCGCAACGCCGCAAGCGGCGAACGAAATCTTCCTCAAGCAGGGTTCGGCCCCAACCGACGCGGTCTACGACGCCGCCTACCAGGGCGGCCTGGCCCCCACGCAGTACGCCGTCATTCCGTCTACCGTGCCGGGCGTTTATTACATCCTCATCCGCGGCCACTCCGAGCCGGCCGACGCCACGCCTGTGACCGTCCTCGCCGAGTTGCTGCCGCTGTCGATCTCCAACGTCAAAACCGACCAGGGCGGCGATAGCAAGTACGTCACGACCACGATCACGGGCGCGCAGTTCCAACCGAACGCCATCGTCAAGCTGGTCATGCCCGGCTTTGCCGAGTTCGAGCCGGTCAAGATGCAGTTCGTGGACAGCACCAAGATCATCGCCGAGTTCGACCTGACCGGTGCGCCGCACGGCCTTTACGACTTGAAAGTCATCAACCCCGGCGGCGCGGCGGCGCTCGTGCCCTACCGCTTCGAGGTTGAGCAAGCCATCCAGCCCGACGTGACCATTGGCATCGGCGGACCGCGCTTCATCCTGGCCGGCGACACCGGCACCTACAGCGTCGCGCTGCAAAACATCAGCAACCTCGACGCGCCTTACGTCGCGTTCAACGTCGGCGTCCCCGTCCTGAGCAACGCCTTGCCGGACGATTTCGGCAAGCCCAACGTGCGCGCGCCGATCAACACGCGCGTGTACGGGCTGCCGTATTTGCAGTTCACGTCCAACCTGGCCGGCTCACCCACCCCCCCCTCACCCCCCCTTGGCAAGGGGGGGACGGGCCCCCTCTCACCCCCCCTTGGCAAGGGGGGGACGGGGGGGGGCAACCTGGCCGACGTGCCGTTCGCCAGCCTCCAGTCGGCGGCCGACACCGCCGCGGCAAACGGCCACGTCCAGGCACCGGGCTACCTGTTCGGCGAGAACGCGGCCGGCTTCACGGGCTTCACGTTCAACTTGCAGACCTACCCCGGCCTCAAGGAGATGCACGACCACGCCTTCGACGAGCTGAAGGCCAAGCTTTACGCCGCCTTCCCCAAGTTCGCCCCGCACGACGGCAAGCCCGGCATCCTCGACAACGGCCCCGCGGGACTCGACCAGGTTTCCCCCGGCCTGGCCAACATTTTCAACGCCTTCGGCGACGTGCCGGACATTATTACCAAGGCGTTTATCCCCTTCCAGTTCGACATTAACGCCTCGGCGACGGCGCTGACGCGCGCCGAGTTCGTGGCCCTGGCGACGAAGCAGGCCGACCAGCTGCGCGGGGCGATCATCGCCGACCCCACGGCCCCCGTGGCGCTGCAAAACCTCGCCGCCGACCCGACGACCTGGGAGAACCTGTACCTGGCGTCACTGGAACAGTCGGGCGTGTTGCTGCCCAACGGCGCCATCCCGCCGGTGCTGCAAACCCCCGTGATTCTGAGCGTCATGGCGACGCTGGCGACCGGCATCCTGGCCGGGCCGGCGGGCAGCGGCATCGTGTCCGGCGGCAACCTGTCCGCCTTCTTCGGCCAACTGCTCTCCTGGTACGGCCAGGACCCGAACCAGACCGCGCCCGCCGCCAGTTACAACAGCCACGGCAACGAAATTGCCGTCCTGCCTACCGCCGCCCAGTTCAACCTGAACGCCCAGGCGCCGACCCATTTTGAAAACTTCAACGTCTACGTCCCCTGGGTCAACTGGGACGCGCGGGCCAGCCTGCCGCCGTCGTTCCAGATCACGAGCGTGCAGGAGATCGGCCAGCAAGCCGTCATCCCGCTGCGCCTCGACCAGTATCTCAACGGCCAGGGCCAGGTGCGCGGCCTGGCGTCGCTGACCGGCCCGTTCACCGCCGAGGACAACGGCTTTTTGCCGGCGGGGCAGCCGTTGCCGTTCACCGTCAACTTCCAGAACGACCCGACCGCCACGACCACGCCGGGCGAAATCCGCGTCGTCATTCAACTGGACCCGAACCTCGACCCGCGCTCGTTCCGCCTGGGCGACGTCAAGGTCGGCAACATCAACGTCCACATTCCGGGCAACCGCGGCCTGTTCCAGGGCGACTTCGATTTCAGCCGCACGAACGGCTTCATCCTGCGCGTCAGCGCCGGCATCGACCTGCAGGCGGGCACGGCAAGTTGGGTGATCCAGGCCATCGACCCGCTGACGGGCGAGGTCGTCACCGACGCACTCAAGGGTCTCTTGCCACCCAACGACGCGCGCGGACATGGCGCGGGCTTCGTCACCTACACCGTGCGGCCCCAGGACGACCTGGCGACCGGCACCAAGATCACCGCGACGGCGCGCGTGTTGTTCAACAACGCGCCGCCGCAGGACACCCTGCCGCTGACCTACACCCTCGATACGGTAGCGCCGACCACGCAGTTGACGGTCACGCCGGCCGGCTCGAGCGCCAACTACGCGGTGCAATGGACGAGTACCGACGACGCCACCGGGTCGGGCGTCAAGTACGTGACGCTCTACGTCTCCACCGACGGCGGCGGCTACAAAATTTGGCAGGATCAGCTGGCCCAGAAATCGGGCACGCTGGTCTACCAGGGGCAGGTCGGCCACACCTACACGTTCCTGGCGCTGGCCACCGACCTCGCCGGCAACCACGAGCAGCCGCCCGTCGGCACCAACGCGCCGCAGGACACCACGACGGTCAACCTCGGTGCCCTGCCCACGGTGCCCGACACCACGCCGCCCAATTTCGGCATCCCGCCCGCGCCGATGGTGCAGGCCTCGACCAACCCGCTGTTCGTCAAGGCCCAGAACAACGGCAACCCGGTGCCCAACGTCCCGCCGGGGCCGAACGAACACCCGTCCGAATACAAGACGGTATTGCAGCCGTTCCAGGCCCACTCGTTCGCCACCGGCTTCGTCCAGAGTGACGGCATCGTCGGCCCGATCGCCATCGCCGAAGCGCCCGACGGCAAATCGTTCCTCGTCAGCGGCGGCGCGGCGCGCAACGAACTGTACCGCTTGCCCAAGAACGGTGGCACGGTCGGCACGCCGCTGGCGACGCTGCCGTACCCGATCTATGGTCTGGCCTTCGACGCCGGCGGCAACCTGTGGGCGACCACCGGTGGCGGCCCGTTGCTCCAGCTCGACCCGACCAGCGGCTCGATTATCAACCAGTTCGGCGACGGCATTACGCTCGCTATCGCCGTCAACCCGACGACCAATCAGATTTACGTCTCGTCCTCGGACGGCGTGGAAATCTTCGACCCAGTTAAGCAGAAGTTCGCGCATTACAGCCGCGACTTGAACCTGCGCGTGGACAGCCTGGCGTTCGCGCCGGACGGCAGCCTGTGGGCGGTCACGTGGCCCGACCGCCGGCAGGTGGTGCGCTTCAACGACCACGCCCGCGCCGAGGTCAAGCTGACCTTCAATTCCGACATCGACTCGCTGGCGTTCGGCAAGGTCGGCACCAACCTGGCGAACCTGCTGTTCGTCACGCACAACGACGCCGCGAACACGCCGCCCGGCACCATCGCGCCGACGCCCAGCGACCTGACGATGGTGGACGTCACCACCTTGCAACAGGTGACCGTGGCGACAGGCGGCACCCGCGGCCTCGGTGTCGCTGCCACGTCGGACGGGCGGCTGCTCATCAGCCAGTCGCATGAAGTGGATGTCCTCGACCCCGTGGTCGCGCCCAACGTCGTCGGCGTCAACCCGCCGCCGGACAACATCGCGGCGCTGCCGTTGGCGTTCATCAGCGTCCTCTTCGACCAAGCGATGTTCGTCGGCCCGGCGACCGACTCGTCGTCGGTGGTCAACCCGGCCAACTACGCCCTCGTCGGCAAAGTGACCGGCAAGGCGACGATCCAAGAAGTGCGCTACGACCCGGCAACGAACACGGCGCTTCTCGTCCTCGACGGGCTGCCCGCCGACCAGTTCACGCTGACAGTGGCCAACACGCTCGTCAGCGCCGAGCGCATCCCGCTGCTGGTGCCGTACGTCACCCACTTCACGGCGGTCAGCGACCTGTCGCCTTACGTCAAGGTGTCATTCTTCCACCCGCGTTCCGATCGCCACGACGGCACGGTGTCGTATGACATTTCCATCCAGAACATCGGCACGTTCAGCCTGTTTTTGCCGCTCATTCTCGTGCTCGACCCGGCCCAGGGCTACGACGGTGTGCCGCAGAACGCCAGCCTCAGCTCCGACGGCCGCTGGCTCTTGAACCTGACCGGCAACCTGCCCGACGGCGTGCAGCTTAAGCCGGGCGAGATCACTACTGGCAAGACGCTCACTATCAGCAACCCCAACCAGTTGAAGGTCGCGTTCACGCCCGACGTGACCGGCACGCCGGCCGGCAGCAGTGCCCCCGTGTTCGACAGCCTGCCGCCCGACGCACCCGTCAGCGCCGGCGCGACCTACACCTACCAGGTGCAGGCGCACGACCCCGACGGCTCGACGCCCGGCTTCCTGCTTTACCAGGGCCCGGACGGCATGACCGTCGATCCCCACACCGGCCTGGTAACGTGGGCGACGCTGCCTACTAGCCCGGCCAGCGTGCCGGTCACGATCTTCGCCTACGACCCCAGCGGCAGCTACTCGCGGCAGCGGTTCGTCATCAAGGTCGCCGGCGGCAGTCACGACCCGGTACTAAACCCCCTGTCACCCCAAGTGTCGGGCCAGGAAGGCCAGCCGCTCGTCCTGCAAGTCAATGCCACCGACCCGGACGGCCGTCCGCTCGTCTACTGGGCCAACAACTTGCCCGGCGGCGCGTCGTTCGACCCGGCAAGCCATACCCTGTTTTGGAAGCCGGACTACGGCCAGGCGGGGACGTACAACTCGGTGACGCTCTTCGTCGCCGACGACAGGCAGCGCACCGTGAGCGCGACCATCACGTTCCTGATCGCCCACACCGACCAGCCGCCGCAACTGGCGGTGCCTGCCGATCAAGTCGTGCGCGAGGGCGACCACCTGCGCTTCACGCTCCAGGGCAACAACCCCGACGGCACAGGCGTTACTTACTCCAGCACCGCCCTACCCCGGTACGCGACGCTCGACCCCAACACCGGCGTCTTCGACTGGGCAATCGGCTACGACCAACCCGGCGTCTTCCGCGTGCCGTTCACCGTTACCCCCCCCTCCCCCCCTTCGCAAGGGGGGGCAGCGGGGGGGGTCTCGACCACGCAGACCGTTACCTACACCGTCCTGGCCGCACCGGCCACGCCGGCCTTCGTGCCGCTGCAAAGCTGGCGCGTCAACGAAGCGCAACCGATCGCCTTCACCGCGTTCGCCCACGACCCGCACAACCCCGATTTCATCCTGCCGACGCGCCAGGCGGACGGCACGCTGTCGGCCTACCCGACCACGCAACCGACCGTCACCTACAGCAACAGCCCCTTGCCCGCCGGCGCGACGTTCGACCCGGACACCGCACTCTTTAGCTGGACGCCGGGCTACGCCACCGCGGGTAATTACAGCGTCGTCATCACCGCGACCAACAACGGCGCGGGCGGCCCGCTGTCCACCAGCGTCACCGTGCCGATCTCTGTCCTGGATGTCAACCGCCGGCCCGTCGTCACGCCGTTGACCACCGTCACGCTGGCGCGCGGCACGCCCGTCGATCAAATCGTGACGGCGACCGACCCGGACGGCAACCCGCTGACGCTCGCGCTGCAAAACGGCATCGCCGGCTTCGCGCTGCCGCGGTTCGTCACGTTCACCGACAACAGCAACGGCACGGGCGTCATCCACTTCGCGCCCGGCGTCGGCGACCGCGGCAACTATACGCTGTTACTGGCCGCGACCAACGCCGGCGACGAGAGCGGTCCCGCCGCGGCGCTGACCGGCACCTACACCATCGTCGTCACTGTCCAATCGCCGAACGAACCGCCCGTGTTCGATTACGTCGGCGACAAGGTGGCGGTCGTCGGCCAGCCGTTCCAGCTGACCGTGCGTGCCCGCGACCTGGACCAGGACGGCGTGCGCCTCACCGTCAATGGCCTGCCCGCCGCCGCGACGCTGACGCCCGGCGCGGTCTACGGCACGGCGACTCTTAACTGGACACCGACCGAGGGCGACGTGCATGCCTACGACGTTACCTTCACCGCCACCGACGACGGGGCCACTGGCACGGCCCCCGTGCTGACCGGGACGCAGACGATCCGCCTCGTGGTGCGCGACACCGACACCGCCCCGGTGTTCCCGCCGTTCGCCCCCGCGACCGTGGCCGAGGGGCAGACGCTTAGCCTTGCGCTCGCCGCGCAGAAGCAAGAACACGACCCGCTTACCTACACCGCCGCAAACCTACCCACCGGAGCCAGCCTCGACCCGGCGACCGGCGTACTCACCTGGACGCCGCGGCCCGGCCAGGCCAACACTACCGCCTACGCGATCGCGGTCATCGCGAGCGACGGCACCCTGAGCGCATCGACGACGGTAAACGTCACCGTCACGCACACCGACTACGCGCCGAAGTTCGTGCGCCTGCTGCCGCAGTACGCGCGGGAAGGCAGTGACGTGCGCTTCACCGTCGTGGCGGCGGACGCCGACGGCGATCCGCTGACGTATAGCCTTGTCAACGCGCCCACCGGCGCGCGGTTCGACACCACCCACGGCGCGTTCGTCTGGACGCCCGACTACACGCAGGCGGGCGACTACACGCTGCACTTCGTCGCCAAAGACGCCTCCGGCTCGACCGACACGCTCGACGTGCAGCTTCACGTCGATCACGTCATCCGGCCGCCGGTCGTCAACACGCCCAACCACAACGCAACCCTCGGCCAACCGCTCACCTTCAACATCCTGGCCACCGACCTCGATTTCGGCACCAGCCTGAGCTACGCCGCGCTCAACCTGCCC
>JBBRLG010000152.1:0-13391 GCA_038231495.1 Gemmatales bacterium
GGCTGGCTGGGCCGGTATCGGCGGTTGAGTAAGGATTATGAGCGCCTGACCGACACCAGCGAGGCAATGATTTATATCGCTATGATCCATCGAATGTCCCGACAATTATTACCGGAGAAGGCTTTTTAAACACCCTCTCAACTGGGCGAAAAAGGTGCGCCATTCGGAATCGCTTTCAAAAAGAGCCTCGCGCGCTTCCGCCTGATCGAATGCGAAAAAGAAGACCAAGTCGGGGCAAGATTTGCCCGCCGTAGTGAGCCTCGCCGAAACGTCGGGTGTAAACAAGCTGATCAGAATTTTGATGACATCCATTACCTTGAATTTTCGATCGATCTCATCGCGGACGCCGAGTTTTTGCAGGAAATAATCGGCAACTGGCTTGCGACGCAGCCAGTGCAGCACCATTTCACGATCTTCCACGAAAAGGTAGCGCAGGAGCACTCGCATAGCGTAGCGGTGAAACAGGTTGCTGCTGTTGACCAGGAAGCGCTTGCACACGTACGCGGCAAACGGCGCAAATTCGATCCGGCGGAACACGCCCAAGTCGCGATTCTCGATAGCGCTCACGAACAGGCTGTGTTCGGAGCCGGTCACCTTTCCCCACAACCCACTCAAAAAACCGGCCAACGACCGCGATTTAAACCGTTCGATCTCGCCGGGCCTGTCAACGATTTGCTGCAACGCTTGAAAGGCGATGTCCTGAATTCGCGCCAGCAGCAGGTGCGGTTCTTCGAGTGACGGGTAAACCAGGGCTTCAAGGATCCAGTCGAGAAGGCATTCTTCAAACTCTGGTGCTTTCCAGTGGTTGGAGTTGCACACTAGGACGTATCGCAGGGCGTTGGCTTTCTTCCGATCCCGAAAGCAGTTGATAAGGTGCGTCTTGCCCATGCCGGGGTTGCCCGTGAGAATCACCACCTGGGAAACCTGGCCGTGGTGGATTTCATTGATGATCGCCTCAATGCGCTCGCGCACCTGGCGGTGGATCATGGGAACGTCGGAGGCTGTCACGTCCGTGTCGTAGCGGGTAACCGCGTCCGCACTGAACGGCGAGAAATTGAATTCCGGGTCGCGGCCGAAACGCATCTTGTAGGCGCGCTGGGTTTCCAGGCGGAGCAGTTCCGCGTCGGGGAGGACGGGCGCGAGCGATTTCATGACGGTTTCCACCGGGCGTAGTAGTAAAGTTTGTTGTTGTGGTCGATGCCCTTGTCCGGTTCGGCGGCCATGTGGACTTCGTTGAGCACGTGCAATTCCAGTTCCCGCCGCTGCCACAGGGCCATTAGTTCGTCGTGGAACTCCTTCACCGTGAGGTTGGGAAGGAACTTCCGCGTTTCGTGGTAGAGGCGCGGCAGTTCCACGACGCCGTCCTTGAATTCGATGAACCGGCAAAGTCGGTCGTAGGCGTTCCGCAGCGCGACGGGAAGAGTCAGGGGTGCGGCTGAGGGGGGCGTTGGTTGATCGGAACGGCTAGCCGCCGGCATAGCGTTCAAGGTTTGGTCGAGGCGGTGGCGCATCGCGGCGAACGCCTGATCGATCCGATCGAGGATTGCGGAATCGCTCGTACCTTGGGTGGCCGGCTTTACCTTTTCCAACTGGTTGGCCAGGTCGCTTTCCAGTTTCTTAACCTTTTCTAACAGAGCGCTGACTTGCTCGGCCAATTTTTCGAGCGCTTTAGGCGTCTTGCCGTCATCCGTTCCCTTGCCCTTGGCATTCGCACCAATGGCAGCCTGAACTTCGGCGCGCAGGTGGCTACGATCCGCTTCGAGGCTTTGCTTCACCCCCATAAAATACCCGGAGATAGTAGCAGCTAATGCGGCCGGGTCGGCGGACTGACGTAGGTACTGCTCCCCTTTTTCGGTGAGACTGAGTACGGTAATCGTCTTCATCCCAGCTTTGCCGACCTTGTTGGTCGTGGCAATTTTGGTCTTACCCTCCTCGGCCAAACCCTCTTCGTTTGCTTGCTTTAGGGGAGCCTTAAAAGTCTTTAGAGACAAAGGAAAAAATGACCGGATCACAGGAACCACATGCAGATGAGGGCAGAGCCCAGCGCCACGAAGGCCTTATGGACGGCGCCATCGGGATCCGTCCGCAAGCGGAGCTTGCGGAAGCTATGCAACCAGGCATTGGTACGTTCCACCACCCAGCGATAGACGCCCAAGCCACTGCCATGCTCGGTCCGACGCTTCGGAATCTTTGGCTCGATTCCCCGCTCCCGCAGTTCCTCTCGGTGTGGTTCCGAATCGTAGGCCCGGTCCGCATACAGTTCTTCGGGCTGGGTGGGCTTGTCTCCCTCCTCCCCGGAAAGGTCTGGGATGCTGTCTACCAAGGGTAACAACTGGGTCACATCCGCGGCATTGGCCCCTGTCACGGTGACCGCCAGGGGAATGCCCTGGGCATCGGTCAGCACATGGTGCTTGGTCCCTAACTTGCCTCGGTCCGTGGGGTTAGGTCCGGTGTCGTCGCCGCCGCCCAGGGCACGGGCC
This sequence comes from Gemmatales bacterium, assembly GCA_038231495.1. Taxonomy (GTDB): domain Bacteria; phylum Planctomycetota; class Planctomycetia; order Gemmatales; family Gemmataceae; genus JBBRLG01. The sequence continues at coordinate 2,481 of JBBRLG010000152.1, forward strand.
TTGGTGCTGTCCGCCGCCCCGCGCGACCAATCGATCTTGTTCGCTTCCTGGAGTTCTTGCAGGAGGAGGTGGTGGAGTCTGTCCCAAATCCCCGCCTCCTGCCAGGCTTGGAGATAGTGCTTGCAGGTCTTGCCACAGCCCCAGCCCAGTTCAGCGGGCAAGTCCTCCCAGTTGATGCCAGTCTTCAGGACGAAGACGATGCCCGTCAAAATCATTCGGTAGTCCAGAGGCTTGCGACCGGGAAAGCGGAAGCGTCGGGGCGGTGGTGGTGGCAGCAGCGGTTCGATGCGTTGCCAAAGACCGTCACTTACCAGTGGCTTCGCCATGACCATTCCTCCCAAGGGCACAGGGAGAAGTCAGTGCAGCTGCCGTGCCCATTCCTCATTTTTTCCTTTGTCTCTTAAGAGCGGTGTAGCGACATCAACGGAGCGCCCGCCAAGTAACCGAACCGCGAGGAGGGCGAGGAGTAAATTCGGATCGGTTTGCACGGTCGAACCCTCAGTTTGGGTGCCAGTTGTTGCAACGTGATACAGGTTGTTGCGCCTACACCCAAATTACAATCGCCGTCGTCCGCGGCAATGGCCAAGTTTGGTTGCTACCATACCTAGCGGACTGTCTTGAGTGACGATAGTAAAGGAAGGCGGACGGTTTGTCGCTGAAAAAGCGAGACTAAAGGTGACCCTTTACGCGTCTTTGAACGCCACTCGCCAAGTACCACTCATTTGCGCTCGTAAACGCTCATCGCCGTCAGCGACGCCGCCAGTTCGTCCGCCGGCCGCCCGGTTTTTGCCGCCAGAAACGCCACGGCGGCGCGGGGCAGATGATGACAACGTGCCAGCACGGCCGTCCATTGCCGGACGACGGTTTGCAAATCGGCAGACGCCAGGACGACGACCGGGCGCTGGGCGCGGTCGCACCAGCGCCGCCAGCAGGCGCTGCCGAGCGGGACGGGCGCCGCCAGACACGAAAGCACGCCAACGCCGGCACGACGCTGGCGTTCCTGCCGTTCCAGGGTAATCTCGACGGCAGCCGGTGCGGACATTGATGGCTTCCTGATTTAGCCAATTGCCGGGTGGCGGGTAGACGCATTTCTAATCATTGAGATGCGTCCCCTTTCTCGGTCCTCATTCAAGGGTGAGGGACGGTCTGGCCAGAAACCAGACCGCCGACGCCTTCCACGATGATGCGTCGAAAAGTATCTGCACCGCCGAGGCGACTGCGAACGTCCAGGATTTCCAGTCCCGCCAGACAGCCTACCCGATCGTAATGGGTGTGGCAAATCTTTCGGGGAGCGAAACGCTTCCTGCCCTCTCCCCCGAAGGTGCGCGGCGAGCCATGCACCGACCGCAGAAGCTTTTTCGCTTGCGCCAGCGTCCGCTGGCGCAAGCGAACGACACCCCGTTTTACTTTGGCTAGGGTCGGCCTTTTTGTGGCGAGGGTCGAGATTGGCCAGGGTCGATCCGGCGTCGGTGGTGATGCGTAAGATCATACTGATAAATGGTTTACGGCTGGCTTGCGGAAAGCGTTTGCGCAAAAGCGGTTCGACCCTCGCCATATGTTGATTGGCTTGGCTAGGGTCGGACAGACCCGGTCGTCATCCAAAGGGGTCGCGGTTGGACAACGATTGGCACGCGCGGCGGGGCGGACGACTCCCCCCGGCGACCACCCCACGGCCCCGAAACATTTGCCACCCCCCGCCAGACCGGTGCCGCGCTCGCCTCTGGCATCCGCCGGGCCGACGTGATAGCCTAAAGCGGAAGCTTTCAACCGTTTCCGTTCCACCGCGCGAGGGGACGCTACTGCCACGATGAAACCACCACTCCGGTTCCGAGTTCCAGTCGCCGCGCCCGTCCTCCGTACCCTGGTCCTGTTCGGCCTCCTGGCCGCCACCGGCTGTGGTGGCGACCGCACCAAGCCGGACCTCGTTTGGGGCCGTCGCGGCGTCCAGGACGGCGACCTCGTTCGACCACGCGCCGCCGCCATCGACGCCCACGACCACCTTTACATCGTCGATTTCACCGCCCGCATCCAGGTCTACGACCGCGACGGCAACTACCTGCACCACACCTGGATCACGCCCGACTATCGCAAGGGCCGGCCCAGTGGCCTGAGCATGGACCGCGACGGCAACCTCATCGTCAGCGATTCGCACTACAACTGTTTCCGCATCTATTCGCCCGACGGCGTCGAATTGCGCGTCATCGGCGGTAAAGGCGGCACCGCGCCCGGCGAACTAGGTTACGTCAGCGACGTGGTGCAGGACGCCGACGGCTGCTTCTACGTCGCCGAGTTTGGCGAGAACGAACGTATCAGTAAGTTTGACCTGGACGGCAACTTCATCAAGTGCTGGGGCAGTCACGGCACCGAGCCGGGCCAGTTTCAGCGGGCGCGGGCGTTGGCCCTCGGTCCGAAAGACGGTTGCCTTTACGTCGCCGATTCGGTGAACCACCGCATCCAGGTTTTCAGCCGCGACGGCGCGTTGGTGCGCTGTTGGGGCGAAGCGGGCGGCGAACCGGGGCAACTGGCACTGCCGTACGACCTGGCCTTCAACGCGGCGGGCGAATTGTACGTCGCCGAGCGCGAGAACCATCGCGTGCAGAAGTTCACCAGCGACGGCCAGTCTCTCGGCTGTTGGGGCGGTCCGGGCCGTGCGCCGGGGCAGTTGCACGACCCGTGGGCGCTCGTCGTCGATAGCAAGGGGTACGTCCACGTCATGGACACCGAGAACCACCGCATTCAGCGCATCAAGTTTTGACCAGGAAACCGGGTATCCACCATGACGCCGTTACTCGAATTTATCGCAGGCAACGGGTTCGCCCTCGCGGTCCTCCTGGCCGGCCTGGCCGTGCTGGTCACCGCCCTGGTGCGCCGGCGACGGCTGGAAAACCGCTTCCTGCCGGTGCTCCTCCTCGGCGCGGGGCTGGTCGTCGCCGCGGCGGGCGCAATGCTGATCCCCGAATGGTGGGCACTGTGGGTCGGCGTGATCGGCGTGACCGGACTGTTCGTCGCGGTCTTCGTGCTGCTGCTCACCGGCCTGTGGTCGCGCTGGGCCGGGTACGCCGTCGCCGTCTTGACGCTGCTCGGCCTCGGCGGTTTCTGCCTGCCGACGCTGGGCACCTGGCTCTGGGACGGCGGCCGCAACCTCGCGAGCATGGAAGTATTGGAGGGCGGCTGGCTCATCCTGTTCGCCCTGGTGCCGCCGGTGTTTTATCACGTCGCGCGCAGCGTCGGCTTGCCCGACAAGAAAATTTACACGCTCCAGGTCATCTCGACCGTGCTGCAATCGCTGCTCCTGCTGACCGTCGCGCCGCTGCTCGTCGTCACGCCCTCGACCGAAAATTGGATGGCGTTGCTCCTCTATACGTTCGCGGCCCTGCTGATGGGGTTTAGCTGGAAGCCGGTCCACCGGTCGCTCGTCGCCGTCCAGGTCGGCCTGCCGCTGTTGCTGGTGCCCGTCCTCATCCTCAAAGCGTATGGCAAGCTGTCGGCGGAGCTGCCGCACGTCTTGCAGGGCTGGGTGCTGACGAGCCTTTACGGCGTCGTCGCGGTGCTGCTGTTGGCGACACCGCTGTTGTTACGGGCCGTGACGAGCATTGAAGTCTGGCGGCCCGTAGTCAGCGGCTTGTTGCGGTGTGCGCTCATCGTCTTTCTCGCCCTGGCACTGGCCGAGCCGCGCATCCGGCAGTCCACGCAGAACATGACGGTCATCTTCGTCGTTGACATGTCCGCAAGCATCCCGCAAGAGTTCGAGGACGACGATCCCAACGAGCCGGTCAAGAAAGACAAGGTGGACCTGCGCGCGGTCCGCTTCAAGAAGTTCATCAACGACGCCGTCCAGAAGCGCGGCGCCGGCCGCGAGCGCGACCGCGCGGGTCTCGTCATCTTCGGCCGCAAGGCCCGCCTGGAACTGCCGCCGAGCGACGCGCCGCACTTCAACATGGTGCGGCTGCCGGACCTGCCCAACCCGTCGGACCGCGAGTACACCGACATCGCCGCCGGGCTGAAGCTCGCCCTGGCGTCGTTCCCCGAAGACACCGGCAAGCGCATCGTCCTCATCAGCGACGGCAACGAAAACCTGGGCAAGGCCGAAGAACAAGCCAAGCTTGCCGAGGAACTCGGCGTCCAGATCGACGTGGTGCCGGTCGCCGCCGGGCAGCGCAACGACAACGAAGTGTTGGTCGAGCGCGTCGAAGCGCCGCCGCTGACCGAGCAGGGGGCGCAAATCCCGATCCGCGTCCTCGTCCGCAGCTTCAACCCGCAAATCGTCAAGGCCCGGCTGCTGCTGCGGCAGATCACCGAGCGCGAGCTGGACTTGTCAATCGCGGTGCCCAACAACGGCGACATCGGCGTCAAGAAGGTGCTGGCGCTGAAGGAAGGCCCGCTGGAAAAGAGCCGCGGCGTGCGCGTCGAGATCGTGGTGCCGGGGTCGGTCGCGGCGGAGGCGGGCATCAAGGAGGGCGACGAAATCTACAAGGTCGGCGACCGTTACGTCGGCGACGAAAAGACCCTGCGTGCCGTCCTGGAACAGAACGCCGGGCAGACGGTGAAAGTCCTGGTGCGCAGCGACAACGTGGAGCCCGTCGGCGACAGCATCGTCAAGCTGAGCTTCGGCCTGAACTCCTATTCGTTCAAACGGCCGTTGACCGACCAGCAGCGCTCCTACACCTACGAGGCCGAGATTCAGACGCTGGGCCTCGAGGACGCGCAGGGCACCGAGGTCTTCAAAGGCAAGCTACCCGGCGACCGCGTGCAGAACAACCGCGCCTCGACGCACGTCGTCGCCCGCGGCCAGCGGCGCGTCCTCATTTTGGCAGGCAAGGAGGGCGAGAACACCGAGTTGGCCGACCGCCTCGCCGCCGCCGGCAACGGCAAGTTCAAGGTCAACGTCGAGCCGGTGTCGGTGCTCGACCGTTACAAGGATCGGGCGGCGCTGGCCGTCTACCTGAGCAACTTCGACTGCGTGATCCTGGCGAACGTGGCCCGCGAGCAAGTCAACGAGGAGCAGCAGGACGTGATCCGCAGCAATACGCACGACCAGGGCTGCGGCCTGGTCATGGTCGGCGGCCCCGACGGCTTCGGTGCCGGCGGCTGGCAGAACACGGCGATCGAGAAAGCGTTGCCGGTGGACTGCGACATCAAGTCGCTCAAGGTGCAAGGCAAGGGCGCGCTGGTGCTCATCATGCACGCCTGCGAAATGGCCGACGGCAACTCGTGGGAGCGCAAGATCGCCAAGCTCGCCATCGACCGCCTCGGACCGTCCGACGAATTGGGCATCCTCGACTACGATTTCAGCAACAAGTGGGTCATCCCGCTGCAAGAAATCAGCGACAAGCGCGGCTGGATGATGGGCCAGATCGACAAGATGTCGCCGGGCGACATGCCGGACTTTGGCGGCCCGGTGCAGATGGCCTACAACTCGCTGACGAACAAGAACAAGGACTTCGCCACCAAGCACATCATCATCATCAGCGACGGCGACCCGCAGCCGCCGACGCCGGCGCTGTTGACGAAGATGAGGAACGAGAAGGTGACGATGACGACGATCGGCGTCGCCACGCACGGCGCGCCGCAGGACCAGAACCTGGGAGCGATCGCCATTGCGCCGGGCAAGTATTACAAGGTGACGGATCCGAGCAAGCTGCCGGAAATCTACATCCGCGAGACGCGGCTGGTGAGCCAGTCGTTCGTTTTCGAGAAGCCGTTCCAGCCGTTGGTGCTGTTCCGCAGCGGGCCGACGCAGGGTCTGGCCGACAACGTGCCGCCGCTGAACGGCTTCGTGCGCACGTCGCCGAAAACGTCGCCGTTGGTCGAAATCCCGGTCATGACGCCGAAATTCAAGGACGAGCAGGACTTCCCCGTGTTGGCGTATTGGCACTACGGCCTGGGCAAGTCGGTGGCGTTCACGAGCGCGGCGGGCGGGCCGAAGTTCTGGTCGAAGCCGTGGTACGACGGCGGCGTCTACTCGAAGTTTTGGGACCAACTGGTCGAGTGGTCGCTGCGGCCGACCGAGAGTAAGAACCTGAACATGACGACGGAATATGTGGACGGCAAGGTGAAAATCATCGTGGACGCCCACACCGACAACGGCGAGCCGGACACGTCGCTGCAGCTCAAAGGCGGTATCACGCTGCCGAGTTCCCAGCCCACCGAGGGCGGGCAGAAGAAGGAATTGGTGTTCGTGCAAACCAACAGCGGCGTCTACGAGGCGACGATCAAGGCCGACGAGGCCGGCTCGTACTTCATCAACGCCCAGGCGCGCGGCGTGGCGCTCGACAAGGACAAAAAGCCGGTCCGCGACAAGAACGGCAACCCGGTCATCGAGGGCAAGGACAGCGTACGTTCCGGCGTGACGGTGCCGTACTCGCCGGAGTTCGCCGACCTGCAATCGAACCTGGACTTGCTGGAGAAACTGCGCACGCGGACGAACGGCCAGCTCTACGCCGACAACGACAAGGCGTTGACCGACACCGCGGCGTCCGGCATCGTGTACCGGTCTGGATTGCCGAAGGTGCGCAGCCTGTTGCCGCTGTGGTTCTGGCTGTTGTTCCTGACGGCGACGCTGCTGTTCTTCGACGTGGCGACCCGGCGGCTGTCCCTGGAGATGCCGGAAGTGGTCGCCGGCACGAACCGCTTGTGGCGACGGCTGCGCGGCCTGCCGATCGAGGAGGTCGGCGAGCCGGCGTTCATGGACCGCTTGCAGACGCGCAAGGTGCAAGCCGGCGCGGGCCTGGCGGCGGGCCGTGCCGCGCGCCGCTTCGAGGGCGAAAGCCCCGGCGACTTCCCGACGACCGTGGACGCGACGGGGCCGACCGCGCCGCCGTCGTCGCCGCGGTCGCGTCCCACGTCCGGCCCGGCGGCCGGCCCGCAGATCGACGCGGAACCCGGCGACTTCGCCAGCCGCCTGGCCCGCGCGAAGAAACGGGCGCTGGACGAACGGAACAAGAAAGAGAGGCCGTGACCTCTTGCCGCTTGCGGCTTTGCGGGGAGAAACCGCAACGCCGCAAGCGGCAAGACTTTTACTCCCCTTAACACCAACCCCCGAAATCGACCTATGGCAGCAACCGAATCGATGGAAAACCGGGCCAACGACTTCCGCCAGGCCTACGGCCGTGTGCAGCGCGAAATCGGCAAGGTGATCGTCGGCCACACCGACATCGTTCACGGCATCCTGACGTGCCTGTTCGTCGGCGGCCACGCCCTGCTCGAAGGCGTGCCCGGCCTCGGCAAGACGCTCCTGGTGCGCACGCTCAGCCAGGTGCTGGACCTGCAATTCAACCGCATTCAGTTCACGCCCGACCTGATGCCGTCGGACATTATCGGCACCAACATCATCGCCGAGACCGGCGACGGCAAGCGCGTCTTCACCTTCCAGGCCGGTCCGATCTTCGCCCAAATCGTGCTCGCCGACGAAATCAACCGCGCGACGCCCAAGACGCAATCGGCCCTGCTCGAAGCGATGCAGGAGCACAGCGTCACGATCGGCGGCACCATCCACCGACTGGTGGAGCCGTTCTTCGTCATGGCGACGCAGAACCCGATCGAGCAGGAAGGCACCTACCCGCTGCCGGAAGCGCAGCTCGACCGTTTTTTCTTCAAGCTGGTGGTGAACTATTCGGGCCGCGAGGAGATGGCGACGATCCTCGACCGCACGACGCGCGGCGAATTCCCGCAGCCCGAAAAGATCATGGACGGGGCCGAAATCCTGAAGTGGCAGCAGTTAATCCGCGAGGTGCTGCTGGCTCAGCCGGTGCAGGACTACGCGATCCGGCTCGTCTTGGCGACGCACCCCGGCGGCGATTTCGCGGCGGCGGACACGAACAAGTACGTCCGTTGCGGCGCGAGTCCGCGCGGCGCCCAGGCAATCGTCCTGGCGGCGAAGGTGCGGGCGCTATTGGAAGGCCGTTACAACGTGAGCTTCCAGGACATTCGCCAGGTGTATCTGCCGGCAATGCGGCACCGCATGCTGCTCAATTTCGAGGCCCAGGCGGAGAACATCCCGTCGGACGAGGTGCTGCAAGGCATCCTGAAAGACGTGAAGGAAAAGGGTAGTGACCTGCCCGCGTCGGCGGCGGTGCGGGCGTGAGGCAGATTGCAGAGGAGGCACGGCGATGATTCAGCGTTTGACGGAGAAAATGCAGTTCGGCCCCGGCGACCGCGGCCGGCGCATGACTTATGACGAGTTCATGGCGGCCGATTACCAGGAAGGCTACCGGTACGAATTAATTGACGGAGAACTAATCGTGTCTCCCGCTCCGAACATGCCGCATGACTTGGTAGAAAAATGGGTTGGCCTTAAGCTCGAACTTTATGCGGAAGCCCATGCGGATGTCATTAATTACGTTACAAACAAGGCCCGGCTTTCCGTGCCGGATCGAGACAAAGCGACGGCACCTGAGCCGGACATTGCCGTCTATCAGGGACTGCCCTTGGATCTGCCGGATGAAGAACTCGATTGGCGTAACTTCAGCCCCCTCCTCGTGGTGGAAGTGATGTCGCCTGACAACGCGGACAAGGACCAGGTGCGCAACGTGAAACTCTATTTCCAAATCCCTTCGATCAAGGAGTATTGGCTGTTCGACCCGCGCGCGTCCTCCCGGCACCCTTCGCTACGAGTCTATCGGCGACACGGTAAGCAATGGCGGATCATCGACATCGCGCCCGGCGGGACGTATACGACCAAGTTGTTGCCGGGATTTGAATTGGTGGTGGACCGCGGTCAGTAATTGCGGGGAGGCACGGCGATGATCCAGCGCTTGACGCAGAAACCGCAGCTCGGCCCGGCCGACCACGGCCGGCGCATGAGCTATGACGAGTTCATGACCAGTGCCTACGAGGACGGCTACCGCTACGAACTAATCGACGGAGAACTAATTGTGTCTCCCGCTCCGAACATGGGCCACATGTTGGTCATGCGCTGGCTGAATAAAGCCTTGGAAGCCTATGCCGATTCGCACCCGGAGGTCATTAATCTCGTTGCAGTCACGGGACGTGTGATCGTTCCGGCGCGGGAACGGGTTACGGTGCCGGAACCCGATCTGGCCGTTTACCACGATTTTCCCGACGATCTAACGGAAGGAGACCTGGATTGGCGAAGGTTTAATCCTTTGGTAGTGGTGGAAATCCTGTCCTCAGACAATGCCGACAAGGATGAGGTTCGTAACGTCGATTTGTATTTCCAAGTGCCATCAATTAAGGAGTATTGGTTGTTCGACCCGCGGGAATCCTCCCAGCGCCCTTCGCTACGAGTCCATCGGCGACATGGCAAGCAATGGCGGATCATCGACATCGCGCCTGGCGGGACGTACACGACCAGACTGTTACCAGGGTTTGAATTGGTGGTAGAGGGCGTTTGGTAATTGCAGAGGAGGCACGGCGATGATCCAGCGCTTGACGCAGAAACCGCAACTCGGACCCGGCGACCACGGGCGGCGCATGACCTACGCCGAATACTTGGCCGGCGATTATCAGCCGGGGTATAAGTACGAACTCATCGACGGAGAACTTTACGTGTCTCCCGAAGCGAATCCGGAACATGAGTGGGTAGAATCAGGGTTGTATGACCTGCTGAAGGATTATACAAAAGCGCATCCGGAAATCATTAACAAGGTCGCCTGTAAGGCGCGCGTATTTGTGCCCGGCCGCGAGGACGTGACGGAGCCGGAGCCGGATTTTGCCGCCTACGAGAACTATCCCAAACGGCGGCCCCGGCGCGGGTGGGAAAACTTCTCCCCCGTCCTCGTGGCCGAGGTGATTTCGCCGACGGACCCCGACAAAGATCTTGTTCGCAACGTCGAGTTATATTGGCAAGTGCCGTCCATCAAGGAATACTGGGTTTTCGACTTGCGCCCCCAGGCTCAACACCCGCTCATCGTGCATCGACGCCAGGCGACGAAATGGAAAATCTTGCGGAAAGCGCCGGGCGAAACGTACACGACGCGGCTGCTGCCCGGATTTGAACTCGTGGTCGAGCCGAACGACGAGCCGGACGAGAACGGCCAATAGGTCAACCTGAAAACCCGTCCCAAGAAGTAGGAACCCCGATGCCCGACACCCCGGCAGCCGCACCGCAACCGTTGCTCGAACCCAAGTTCTTGGCCCGACTCGAACAACTCGAGCTGGTGTCGCGCAAAATCTTCATGGGCCGTATGAAGGGCGAACGCCGGAGCAAGAAAAAGGGCCAGAGCGTCGAGTTTGCCGACTACCGCAACTACGTCGTCGGCGACGACCTGCGCTTCCTCGACTGGAACCTCTACGCCCGGCTCGACCGCCTTTTTATCCGCCTTTTCATGGAAGAGGAAGACCTGCATTTCTACGTCTTGATCGACAACAGCCTGTCGATGGACTTCGGCACGCCGACGAAATTGCACTTTGCCAAGCAGGTCGCCGCGGCACTCGGCTTCATCGGGTTGGTGAACCTCGACCGCGTCGTCGTCGAGGCGTTCAATAGCCGGCAGACGCAGACGCTGCCGGCGGTGCGCGGCCGCCGCAGCGTGTGGCGACTGATGGACTTCTTGAACAAAATCCAGCCAATGGGCGCCGGCGACATGGCCCAGTCGTTGCGCACGTTTAGCCTGAAATCCAGCGGCAAGGGCATCGTCGTCATCCTCAGCGATTTCATGGACAAGAACGGCTACGAGGAGGCGTTGCGCTACGTCATCGCCCGGCAGATGGACATCTACGTCATCCAGATTTTGTCGCAGGAAGAGATCGAGCCCGACCTGGTCGGCGACCTGAAGTTGGTGGACGTGGAGGACGACGACATGGCCGAGATCACGGTCAATGGGCCGCTGTTGAAGCGCTATAAGCAAAACCTCGCGGCGTACCGGGCGACACTGCACGACTTCTGTAGCAAGCGCGGCGTCAACTGTCTGTTCACGAGCAACCAGGTGCCGTTCGACCGGCTGGTGCTGA
>JBBRLG010000153.1:0-13359 GCA_038231495.1 Gemmatales bacterium
GATTTTCAACGGAGGATTACTCACGTGAATGCAGCGTTCTTGCTCGTTACGACGGCGTGGCTGGCCGGCGCCGACCCGGCCCCGATGCCAGCCCCCGCCGCCGCGCCGGTGCACGTCGCCGCTGCTGCCCCCGGAGCGGGGTGTAGTAGCTGCGGTGCCAGCACCTGCGGCACTTGTGGTTCGTGTGCGGAACACGAAGGTCTGCTCACCAAGCTGCGCGCCCGTTTCCACCGGGAATCGTGCGACAGCTGTGCGCCGGCCCCGACCTGCGCGCCGAAATGCGCGCCGGCCCCGGTCTGCAACACCTGCGACGCTTGCGCCGAGAAGCCCGGCTTCTTCGCCAAGCTGAAGGGGAAGTTTGCCAGGGAAGACTGCGGCAACAAAGGCAGCTGCGGCTCGTCCTGTGACAGCTGCGGTTCGGAAGGCCCCGGCCTGTTCGACCGGCTGAAGGCTCGCTTCCAGCGCGGCTCGTCCTGCGACGGTTGCGGCGCGCCGGCTTGCGGCGGCTGCAACAGTTGCGGCGCGTCCGGTGCGGGTGCGGTCGGCCCGATCGCGGCCCCGCCCGCCGGCAACCACGAATTGTTGCCGAAGCCCAAAGAGGGCGACGCTCCGAGGAAGCTTCCCGACGGGAAGGACGGCAAGGGTGGCGCGGGTCCGAAGGATTTGGACCTAACCCCGACTTCGGGCCGGTCCTCAGAGGTCGGCTCTCCGCGTCCCTTTTAACGCCTTTCCCGTTTCTCCCGCGGGCGACTTTAGCCGCCTTCGGAAAGGATGAAGGATGAAGGATGAATCAAAGACTTTATGGTCTTGATTCATCCTTCATCCTTCATCCTTCATCATTCGTAACCGTTCACTCCCCCCCTTACGAAGGGGGGGTAGGGGGGGTGGGACGCCATGACGGAGTACTGCAATCGTTCTTGACCCCCCCCCTTCGTAAGGGGGGGATAAGTTGATGCCGGTGAACGGTTACCATCATTCATCATTGCATCCTTCATCCTTCATCATTCATCATTTCCTATCACGGCTTCACGTCCGGCGCGTCGGAGTAGATGCGCGTCGGCTCTTCCTTCGTCACCGGCTCGACGAGGTTCGTGCTCGTGACCTGAATCTTGAAGCGCACCGTGCCCGGCTGCTGGGCCTTGCAGGTAATCTTGAAAAAGGCGTCGGCCCGCGGTGCCAGCTTTTCCACCGGCTCGAAGACGATCGTCTTGCCGTCTTCGCGATAGTGGACCGGGCCTTGCGCACCCTTGAACTCCATTTTCTCCGGCACCACCGCCACCAACTTGATGTCGGTTTCGGCCTTGGAGCCGGTGTTCGTGATGCGCACCTCGTAGGTCGTGTCCGCGCCCACTTCGATCGGGTCCTCGGTATCGACCAGTTCCAGCATGATGGCCGACAGGCCTTCGACGCGCGTCGTCAATTCGGACTCGGCCTTGAGGCCGCGGGCACCGACGGCACTGGCCTTGTGTTTGTGCTCGCCGGGTTCGATGGCCTGGGCCTCGAACTTGACCTCGCGCGTCTGGCCGGGGCCGATCTCGCCCAGGAACCAGGAGACGGTGCGCGTGTTGTAGTCGTGCCGACCGCCGTCACTGGCCGCCAGCACCTTGAAGCCGGCGGGCACCACGTCGCCCACCGTCACGTTCGTCGCCGCGGCATCGCCGGGGTTCGTCACCCGCAGCGTGTACAACGCCTTGCGGTCGAGGTAACGCAGGCCGGGGCCGACCACTTGCAGGTCCAGCCGCGGCATGATGACGTTCAGGATGCCGGTGTCCTGGGCCGTCAGGCCGCCGTCGGCGGTGGCGGTACACTCGCACTTCTGCGGACCGCCGACGCGGGTGCCGCAAATCAGTTGCACGCTCCGCGTCTCGCCGGCGGCAAGGTTGCCGATTTCAAAATCCACCTTGTTGTCACGGCCGTGGTCGAGGCCTTCCGACAACAGGGCGTGAATCTTCACCTGGTCGGCCGAGCCGTCGCCGGGGTTGCTGACCGTCAGCGTGAACGCGGCGGCGTCGCCGACCATGACCTTTTCCTGCGTGAGCGTTTTGAGCAGCAGCTTCGGCTCGCGCACCCGGACGTGCAGGACCGACAGGCCGGTGAACGTCACCCAGGCCTTGGGCGTCACTTCGCCGCGGGCGTCGGCGACGAGCTTCATTTGCATGTTCTTTTCCTGGCGGGGCAGCATCGCCCCGACGCGCCAGATGTAGACGCTGTTTTCGATTTCGGCCTTGGGTTCCGTGACCTCGACCTTCATGCCGGCGGGCAGGCTGACGCGGACGAGGACTTCCTGGACCGGGATGTTGCAGGCGTTGCGCAGGGCGAGCGTATAGTCTTGCGGCTGGCCGACCTTGACGACGGCCGGGCCGATCCACTCCATGCTGACGGCCGGCTCCTGGCGGCCCAGCGGCGTGTCGGGCATCAGCGGCAGGTCGCCGGGCTGTTTCGGCTCTTCGACTTTGTTTTCCGTGGGCTTGAGTTGCGTCGTCGCCGAGACCGGAAGGCTGGGCAGGACGGGCTGGGACGGCACGACCGGCTGGTGCGGCAGGGTATTCGCCGGCATCGGCTGCGGGGCGCGCGGCGAAAGCGGAATCACTTCCGGATTCGTCGGCACCGGCGCGGGGGCGGCGGCTCCGGTCGGCACGACAGGGGGTTGCGGCAGCGGCGGCGGGGGCGGCGCGGGCGGCGACACGGGCGGCGTCAGCGGGCCGGTCGGGTAGGGCGTGCCGACGGGAGGCGACGCCGGGCTTTTCGCGTCCGACGGCACGGGCGGGCGGGGCGGCACCGGCACCTCGGCGGGCAGCGGCGGCGGCGGTGCGGCGGTCGACAGCACGGGTACGGTCGGCGCGGCCAGTGCCGGCGTGATCGTCGGGCCGGGACGCGCGGGCGCCGCGGACGGCAGGAAGGGTGCGGGGCTTACCGGGCCGACGGGACTGGGCGACGGCACTGCGACCGGCCGGCCGCCGGGCTTCAGTTGGTCGGGGTTGGGTAACTGTGTCGGATCGGGCGCGGGGGCGGCGGGCGACGGTGCCCCTGGCCCGTTAATCGCCAGCGCGGGCGGTGCGAACGAATCTTCTCCCAAAGCCATTGCCGCCCAGCCGGCCAGGCAAAGGCCTAGCACGGCGACCCCGGCGACGGTCATACGCTTCCTCATCCGTGGACCCTCCTGCATTCCGTGAATCCGAATTGGGCGGCGGCGGTCGGATACAATCCGCCCCGTGGAGCGAAACAAGAGACGGAAAAACCTTATGCGAGTGGCGGCACTATAACGCCGCGCCGCGCCGGGTCAAGGCAGGAAAGGAGAGGTTTGGCACGCGCGTTTGTTAGCGCTTATTATTCCACAACGCAGAGGTGTATTTTTCGTCCGCCAACGGCACCGCCGAGTCGGTCCATGAGGTAGGCGTGAGTTGCCAGCCGGTATCCGCGGCGAACGCGGCAACGACGCGGGCCGCAAGCGCGTCGCGAAAAGCGTCGTCGGCCGCGACCCCGGCGAGTTCGTGAAGGCCGGGCAGCGCGGGCGTGTGCGGCGATTGGGCGAGCAGGATCGCGCCGTGTTGCAGTAGTGCCCCACGGGATTTGCGTTGGGCGCTGCCAACAACCTTGTGCGCTCCGATAAGGAGGTCACACGGCGTCTGGTGCAGAAAACAGAGGAAAGGGCCGTGCCGCTTCTCCTCGCCGGTGCAGCACGCGCGGGCGTCGATGTTCAGACCCGCCAGGGCACTGCGGAGGATGCCGTGCATGCGCTGAATCCACGATTCGCCGCGTTTCTGCCACGGCACGCCGGGTGGCAGGGTGAGGGCGTAGGTCAGTTCGTGGTGGTGGACCAGGGCATCGCCGCCGGTGGGCCGGCGGACGAATGGTAGGTCGGCGAGGAGGGGATCGTTCAGGCGCGACGCGGCGGTTTGGAAATAACCCAAGCTGACCGTCGGCGTCGTCCAGCCGTAGAAACGTAACGACGCCAGGCAGGCGGCGGCGGCCGTTTCGAGCAAGGCCTCGTCGATGGCCATGTTGGTAGGGCCGTCGGCGGCGGTGTAACCGAACAGGCGACAGGGGGTGGGGGCATGGTTTGCAAAGCCGCAAGCGGCGGTCACGGTTTCCAGCGTAGCACCGGCTCCTTGGCCGCCTTGACCTCGTCGGGCCGACTCAGCATCAGCGTGTGCGGCGCGTCGTGCAGGAATTGCGGGTCTTCCCCCTTGATCTTGATAAGCGCGTCGGCAAAGGCGTCGAGCGTCTCCTTGCTCTCCGTCTCGGTCGGCTCGATCATCAGGGCTTCGGGCACGACCAGCGGGAAGTAAACCGTCGGCGCGTGGTAGCCAAAATCGAGCAGGCGCTTGGCAATGTCCATCGCGCTGATCTTGCGTTCCTTCCGCAGATTCCGGGCGCTGGCGACGAACTCGTGCATGCAGCGGTCGCCGTGCGGCACGTCGAACTCCGCCTTCAACCGGCTCAGCAGGTAGTTGGCGTTCAACACCGCGTTTTCGCTCACGTCGCGTAACCCCTTCGGCCCCAGCGTGCGGATGTAGCAGTAGCCGCGGAGCAGAATGCCGACGTTGGCGAAGAAGCTGCGCACCCGCCCGATGGACAGCGGCCGGTCGTAGTCGAGGTGGAAGCCGTTCTCCGTCTTGGCCACGAGCGGCGCGGGCAAGAACGGGATGAGGGGCTTACGCACCGCGATCGGCCCGGAGCCGGGGCCGCCGGCGCCGTGCGGGCCGGTGAACGTTTTGTGGACGTTGTAGTGCATCATGTCGATGCCGAAATCGCCGGGCCGCGTGATGCCGAGGATCGCGTTCATGTTCGCGCCGTCGAGGTAGACGAGCGCGCCTTGTTTGTGCAGCAGGCCGGTAATGGTCGCGATCTGGTCGTCGAACAGGCCGAGGGTGTTCGGGTTGGTAATCATGAACACGGCGGTGCGGTCGTCGAGCTTGCTCTGCAGGTCGGCGAGATCGACGAGGCCGCGGGCGTTGCTCTTGATGCTAACGGTGTCGAAGCCGGCGAGGGCGGCACTGGCGGGGTTGGTGCCGTGGGCACTGTCGGGAATGAGGACTCGCGTCCGCGCTTCCTTCTTGTGCCGGAAATAGGCGGCGGCGACGAGGAGGGCGGCCAATTCGCCCTGCGCGCCGGCGGCCGGCTGGAGCGACACGGCGTCGAGGCCGGCGATCTCGGCGAGGATGTTTTGCATGTCCCAAAGCATTTCGAGCATGCCCTGGCAGGATTCGTCGCTCTGAAGCGGGTGCAGGTTGGCCAGGCCGGGCAGGGCGGCCATGCGTTCGTGGCGCTTCGGATTGTACTTCATGGTACAGGAGCCGAGCGGGTAGAAATTGGTGTCGATCGACATGTTCCGCGTGGACAGGTTCGTGAAATGGCGGATCAGGTCGATCTCACTGACGCCGGGCAACGGCGGCGGCGCGTCGGCCAGTGCGTCGGGCGGCAGCAACTCCGCGGCGGGCGGCACGGGCACGTCACACTGCGGCAACAGGTGCGCCCGGCGGCCGGGGTGGCTCATCTCGAACAACAACTCGGTGGACTGATTTTTATCCATTAAACTCTCTTCAATGTCTTATGCCGCTTGCGGCTTTGCGTTCACGCCAGCAACCGCTCCCCCGGCTTGGATAGCAAATCGTGCCGGTGGCCGCTCGCCCCCAACTCCACTTCATACGCCGCCACCAGGCCGTCAATCTCCTCGCGGCTCCGTTTCTCGGTGACGGCCACGCTGACGCACGCCGCCAGCGCCGGATACCACTGGCCCAACGGCAAACCCGCGTGGAATTTGCGGCCGAGGATCCGCGACAACAACGCCGGCACCGGCTTCGGCATTGCCAACGTGAATTCCTTGAAGTACGGCCGGTCGAATCGCAGCTTCACGCCGGGCAGCTTCGTCAATTCCTGCGCGGCGTAGTGGGCCTTGCGCGTACACAACTCCGCGGTTTCCTTCAAACCCTGGGGTCCGACCGCCGCGAGATAGACGGCCGCGCGTAAGGCGAACAGACCCTGGTTGGTGCAAATGTTGCTCGTCGCTTTTTCCCGGCGGATGTGCTGCTCGCGTGTTTGCATGGTCAGCACCCAACAGCGCTTGCCGTGGCGGTCCACGGTTTGGCCGACCAGTCGGCCCGGAATCTTACGCACGAACGGCTCCCGGCAGGCGAGCAGGCCGAGGTACGGTCCGCCGTACGCCATCGGGTTGCCGAGGCACTGCCCTTCCGCCACGGCGATGTCGGCGCCGTACTGGCCGGGTCGCTTCAAAATGCCCACGCTAATCGGGTCGAAGCTGACGACGAACAGTGCGCCCTTGGCCTTCGCGAGGGCGGCCAACGCTTCGACCTCTTCCAAACAGCCGAAGAAGTTCGGGTGCTGGACGACGACGCACGCGGTCGTGTCGTCGATGGCCTTCTTCGCGTCGTCGGGGTCGAGGAAGCCGTGCGGCGTCGGCAGCGTTTCGACGCGCGGCACCAGGTTGGCCAGGTAGGTTTCGAGCGTTTTGCGATATTCCGGATGGACGCTCTCCGCGATGACCACTTTGCCGGTGCGGCCGGTGACGGTCATGGCCATGAGGACGGCTTCGGCGACGGAGCTACCGCCTTCGTAGAGGCTGGCGTTGGACACGTCGAGGCCGGTGAGTTGGCAGATCATCGTCTGGAATTCGTAGAACGCCTGCAAACTGCCCTGGCTGGCCTCGGCCTGGTAGGGCGTGTAGGCGGTGTAGAATTCGCTGCGACCGCCGATGGCATCGACGACGGCGGGGATGAAGTGGTCGTAACTGCCGCCGCCGAGGAAGCACGGCGCGTCGTCGGCGGAGCGGTTTTTGGCCGCGAGTTCGACCATGTGCCGGGACAGGTCGATCTCGTTGAGGGCCCCCGGAACGGCAAGCGGGCGGTCGAGGCGCAGGTCGGGCGGGATGTTCTTGAAGAGATCGGCAATCGATTCGACCCCGATCAGCCGCAGCATGGCGGCCTGCTCCTGGGCGGTGTTGACGACGTAGGACAAGCGGACCTCCCGTATCCGGTATTGCCGCTTGCGGCTTTGCAATGAAGCTGCAAAGCCGCAAGCGGCTCAATGTTCTTCCGAAGCGATCTGCTTCTGATACTGCTCGAACGTCATCAAGTGGTCGAGGGTGGTGCCCGGCTCGACCTTGACCTTGATGAGCCAGCCCTTTTCGTACGCGTCTTTGGAGATGATGGTCGGGTCGGTTTGCAGCTTTTCGTTGACCGCGATCACGTCGCCGGTGGTCGGCGAATAGAGGTCGCTGACCGCCTTGACGGACTCGATCTCGCCGAAGCTGTCGCCGGTCGCGACGGGGTCGTCGAGGTCCGGCAAGTCGATGTAAATGATGTCGGTGAGCTGCTCCACCGCGAACTGCGAGATGCCGATGGTGCAGGTCGTGCCGTCGAGGCTGGCCCATTCGTGAGTCTTGCTGTAACGCAGTTTTTGCGGGTCCATGACAGTCCCTTTTCGCACTGGGAGCAGAACCGCGTTCCGCTCGATGACATTAGTAGACCGGATGTCCTAGATCGTAGCCGCTCGCCGGCATCAATTTTCCCCCCTTACGAAGGGGGGTAGGGGGGGTGGATCGATTGAAGTACTCGGTCATGGCGTTCACTCTACCCCCCCTACCCCCCCCTTCGTAAGGGGGGGAAGTGATTGGTTAACCAGGAATCACACGCGCGGCCGGCGGTAAAACGGCAACGGCACCACCCGCGCGACTTCCGCCTTGCCGCGCACGTCCACTTGCAACGCGGTGCCGACGGCCGCACGGGCCGGCGCGACGTAGGCCATCGCCAGCGCCTTGTTAAGCGTCGGGGCAAACGTGCCGCTCGTGACCGTGCCGACCGCGACGCCTTCGTGGTGGACCGCCGCGCCCTCGCGGGCAATCCGTTTGCCCTCCAGCTCCAGGCCGACGCGCACCGGCAGCGTCTTGTCCTCACGCCGTTTCAGGAGCGCCGCCTTGCCGATGAAGTCGCCCTTGTCGAACTTCACGGCCCAACCCAGACCGGCTTGCAACGGGTCGGATTCCTCGCCCAGTTCGTGGCCGTAGAGCGGCATCGCGGCTTCGAGTCGCAACGTGTCGCGCGCGCCGAGGCCGCACGGCTGCGCGCCGCGCCGTACCAGTTCTTCCCACAACGTCACCGCCTGGCCCGCGCTGACAATCGCCTCGACGCCGTCCTCGCCGGTATAGCCCGTCCGGCTCACGACGCAGGGCTTGCCCTGGTACTGCGTCGGCATGGCGAAATAATAGGACAGCTCCTCAACGTTATAGGCGAACAGCCCCTGACAGAGCGCCACCGCCTTCGGCCCCTGGACGGCGATCATCGCGGTCGTCGGCGTTTGATCCTGGATTTCGACCTGGCGGGCTCCTTTGTGCGTTTGCAGCCAGTCAACGATCTTGGGCCGATTGGAGGCGTTCACAACCATCGCATAACCGTAGGGCCAACGGTAAACCAGCACGTCGTCGCGGATGCCGCCGGCCTCGTTGCAGACGAGGCCGTAACGGACCTGAAAGTCCTTCATCGTCGCGGCGTTGTTGGTGTAGACGTGCTGGATCAGGTCCAGCGCGTCGGTGCCGCCGAACGACAGCCGGCCCATGTGGCTGATGTCGAACAAGCCGACGCCGGTGCGGACCGTGGCGTGTTCGTCCATGATCGTGGTGTACTGGATCGGCATGTCCCAGCCGCCGAATTCGACCATGCGTGCGCCGGCCTTGACGTGCCAGTCGTAAAGGGGGGTGCGCTGTGACATGGACCTTCCTTTGCTATCCGGGGCGGCTAGAGCGTGTGAGTCTATGCGGTTGCCGAACGTCGGGCAAGAGGATTGCTGCCGGAATCCTGGCATGGTTCAAACTCGGGTGGCAAAGGAAGCAACCGTTGTTCAAGGACGTGGCGCCAGGGCGCCATGCGGAACGAATGCTTTAAGTCTTTGCCCGGCCATAAGTTCCACCTTGGGAAATTCGTTCGGGGGGGTGTGTGGGTGGGTGAATGAAACGAATTCCACCTGTTGCCTCGTGCTTGCGGCTTTTGATCCATGCCGGAATCCTTGTTATGCTATGACCGCCAGGACCGTCGGCCAACCGGGTTTGTGCGGGGAAGCGAGTTTGGGTACGATGGTTTTCGTTCTATGGGGTAACGTTCGAGTATCCAGGCGAGCCGGGAGCGTAAGCGACCGGAGGTTGTCACTGAAACGCACTCCGGTCGTTTACGTTCCCGGCTCGCCTTTCATCGCGTCAAAGGCATCCTTATGCACGCAAGCCTTGCCGTCATCGCCCTGGTCGGCGCGAGCTACGCGCCGGTCTTTTGGGACCAGGCCGAGAACGAACTATCGGAAGAGATCAATACCCACGAGTTGAAGGCCCACGTCTATCGCCTCGCCTCGCCGGATTTTCTCGGCCGGCGCGGCCCCGGCGCGGCCCGCGCGTCCCGGCACATCGCGGACGCCTTCGAGAAACTCAAGCTGCAACCGCTGTTCGAGGACAACTCCTATTTCCAGCCGATCCCGTCGCTAGCCATTGACAAGGAAACGGGCAAGGAAGGCTTCATCGGCCGCAACGTCGGCGCGGTGCTGCCGGGCAGCGACCCGAAGTTGAAGGACGAATGGGTCATCCTCGCCGCCCATTTCGACCACCTGGGTAAGCGCGGCGACGTGCTGTACCCCGGTGCGGACGACAACGCCACCGGCGTCGCGATGCTGTTGGAAGTCGCGGAGGCGTTCGCGCTGGCGAAGGAAAAGCCGCCGCGGACGATCGCCTTCGTAGCGTTCGATCAGGAGGAGGCGGGACTGCTCGGCTCGACGTACTTCGTCAACCACCCGCCGCACCCGATTCGCCAGGTCAAGTCGTTCGTCGTCGCCGACATGCTGGGCCGGTCGATGGCGAACGTGATGGACGATTACGTTTTCGTCCTGGGCAGCGAAACCGCGCCGCGGCTGCGCACGGTCGTCGAGCAGATGCAGCCGGAAAAAGGGCTGACAGTAGGTCGGCTCGGCGCGGACCTGATCGGCACGCGCAGCGACTACGGTCCGTTCCGCGACCGCAAGGTGCCGTTCCTTTTTTTCAGCACGGGGCAGCATCCCGATTATCACAAGCCGACGGATACGCCGGACAAGATCGACTATGAGAAGCTGCGGCGCATTAGCTGCCTGATGCGCGACACCGTTCGGCGGCTTGCCAACGACGACGAGGTGCCGGCCTGGGATCCGAAGGGCGGCCTGTCGCTGGACGTGGAGGAGATGCGGACCGTGTTCGTGCTGTTGCAGCGCGTGCTGGAACGGCCGGAGAAGTGGCCGTTGTCGGAGAAGAATCGCGAACTGGTGAAGGCCGCGGCGAAGAAGCTCGGCGACGTGCTGACCAGCGGCAAGGTGACAACGGCGGATCGGGACTGGTTGCTGTGGACGGGGCGGTTGCTGCTGGCGACGGTGTTTTAGCCGCTTGCGGCTTTGCAAAGCCGCAAGCGGCCATTCACTCCTCCGCCCGCGGCAACGTCTCCACGACGCCCAGGCGTTTCCGGATTTCCGTCTCCAACTCCTGCATCTGCGGCTTCTCCAATGTCTCGGTCCGGTAGATGATCTGGCCGCGCTCGTCCAGCAGGATCAACGTCGGGAACTGCGTCACGTCAAACTGTTTCTTCACCTGGCACACATCCGCCGCGCCGCCGAGGATCGTCGTGTAATTGAGGGTGTAGCGGCCGCGGATGCTGCGGACGTTGCTCGCCTGCTGCTTGGCTTCCCCACGTTCGTAGGCGATGCCCACCACTTCCAGCCCGTAGGAACCGTAGCTCTTTTGCAGCTTCGTCAACTGATGGACGTGAGCAAGGTCGTTGCCGGAGGACCAGAAATCCAGCAAGATGAGCTGGCCCTTGTGGTCGCGCTTGTACTGCCACGGATCGCCTTCCAGGTCCGTCAGGGCAAAGTCTTCCAGCTTCTTGCCGACCAACACGCACGAATTCGACGGCGTCGGTCCGGCGGCCGGCTCCGGGGCGCGCACGCCCTCCGCCGGTTTGTCCGGGTTCCGAGGCACCGGGATCACGATGGGCGGCCGGTCGTCGTCCCTGGGCGGCACGGGCGGCTCTTCCTTGGGCCGCGGTCGGGGATTGTCGCCGATGGAAACGGACGGCGGCACATGGTTCTTGAAATCGTAGCCCTCGGCCACGTTCGTCGCGTTGCCCTTGCGCGGCTGCGGGTTGGACGAGTTGGGCACGTTGCCGTCGCGCGGCGCGGGGATGACGGGACCGCCGCCGGCCGGCGTCGAGGCCCCGCGGTGCGGCGGGTTCTCGCCGTCGCTGGCCGGGGCCGGGTCCATGCGCTTCGGCGCTTCGATCACGGCACCGCCGGGTGCGGGTCTGCGCTTCTCCGGCAAACCGGGCGGACCGGGCAGGGGCGGCGTCGTGTCGGTGGTGTTATCTTCACTCAGGAAGATGGTCACGCGCGGGTTGGGCGGCACCGCCAGCGTCGTGCCGCTGAGCAGCTTGTTGCCGTCCTTGACACGGGCAATGAGCTGGTAATGGCGGCCGACCTGCAAACCCTGGATCGTGAAGTAACCCTTTTCCAGCGGCTCCACTTCAATGGGGCGCGAGCTAGGGCGGCTGTCCTGCAAATCGACGATCTGAATGGAAACGTTGTCCGGGTGCTTGTTGAACGAGTCAAGCACCTGGCCGGCGAGCAAACCTTCCGCGCCGGGCGGCGGCGTGTTGAGGCCCGTGAGCGGCGGTGCCGGCCGGCCGGCAGCCGCGCTGCCGCCGCCGCCGGACGAACCGAGCGGCGCGGGCGGCAGGCCGTCGGTGCGGCCGGAGTGTTTACACCCCGTCAGCCCGAGGCAGACCGCCAGAAGTAGGCAAACGGTGGCGCGCAACAACCGGCCCTCGCTTGGGAGCTAAGTCCAACGCAAGACAGGCGGGCACCCGCGCCGAAGCGCGGCGGGTGTCCCGGACACCAACCTTCGTCCTTGATGGGAAACGTGTACCGTTGGATTCTTCCCGCAAATGGGTTTCGGGTCAAGGCGGACTCTGGCGGCCGTCGGCAAGGCGGACCATCGGCTCCAGGCATTCTCGGAAAAACGGGAGGATGTGGTGCCAGGCGCGGTCCGGGTAGGCCGGTTCTGCTCTTGTTCGCGAGTGCGAGGGCCGTTATAGGTTTTCCGTGCGAAACGGCGGTCGCGATGCCGCCGTCCTTGACGGTTTTTTCGGCGTGGGTTATCGTAAAGGGTCGTTTGCGGAACGAGACGGTTCACTACCACACCTTTAGAGGCAGGCGATGACCAAGCCCGAAATGAACGCCTTTCGCGACACCCTTTTGACGCTGCAAGCGCGGCTCACCGGCGACGTGTCCCACCTGGCCAACGAGGCGTTGCGCGCGGGGGGTGGGGGGGCCAGCGGCAACCTGTCCAACGCGCCGCTGCACCCGGCGGACCTGGGCACCGACAACTTTGAACAGGAATTTACCCTGAGCCTGTTGCAAAACCAGGAGCAGGTGCTGACGGAAATCGCGGAAGCCCTCGCCCGCATCAAGACGGAGACGTACGGCGGTTGCGAGGAGTGCCAGGCGGTGATCCCCAAGGCCCGGCTCCAGGCGGTCCCGTACACCCGCCATTGCGTTGCCTGTGCGCGCAAACTTCAACAAAGTTCCTGATGGTGGCCAATGCCTGAACGTTCGTACCGAATTCTGTTGTGGACCTTGGCACTCCTGGGCATCGGCCTGGACCAGTCCACGAAATACGGCATGTTCGCCTGGTTGAAAAACCAACCGGAGCATACGGCGCTCACGTACCAGGCGGAGCAGGGGCCGGGTTTCCAGGTCCAGGCCCGTCACGAGTACAACAAGGATAAAGGACAATACGAACCCCAGGTAAACGCCGGCGCGCTATTCGGCTGGCTGGGCGACAAGGCCTATGCCAACAACGTTTTCGCGGTCATCAGCCTGTTGGCCGCGCTGGCGATCGTGTACTGGAGCTTCAAAGGCAACACGGCCCACGACCGCTGGCTGTGCCTTGCCCTGGGTCTGATCCTGGCCGGCACGGTCGGCAACCTGTACGACCGCGTCGTCTTTAGCGGCGTCCGGGATTTCCTGGACTTCTACTGGACGTCCGAAAAGGTCCACCACTGGCCGACGTTTAACATTGCCGACTGCTGCCTCGTCTGCGGTGCGGGGTTGTTGCTGGTGCAATCGTTTGCCTCCGGGACAGCGACTGAGAAGCAGCCGCAAACCACCACGGTCGCCGCGACGCATTGACGGCAAAAAGGGGACGCGGCCAATACTGTTCGGCTCGATTTTTGCTAACGAGTTTTCACCCTCGTTTTCCGGGCAGTCGGTGGTTCAGAGCGGGCATCGCACCGTGGAAGCAAACGTCCGTTCACTATCCCCAAGGGAGGCCGGGGACCGAAAACTGAC
>JBBRLG010000154.1:0-13316 GCA_038231495.1 Gemmatales bacterium
GATCCGACGACACCCGACACCCGACACCCGACACCCGACACCCGATCCCTCCGCACAACCCGCACACCCCTCGCCGCGTTCCGATTCTTCGCGGTTTACCCGGTCAATTTCATTGACAGCCGCCGTGGATCATTTACACTTGATAAGTGAGGGTGTTTGCGGCGCGGCGCGTTCGTAGCCCCGTTCTCCCTTCCCCTTCTACCGGCTCCAGTCCTCGAATCCGTGAGGTCCCCGCGATGGCGAAACGTAAAGTCAGCACGCCGGCGCCCCAGCGCAGTAAACCGAAACCCAAGAGCGGCGGCGGCGAAGCCAGCACCGCGCTCATCTTCTTTTTGGTCTTTTCCGTCCTGCTCAACCTCGGCCTCGGCGTCGCCACCTATTTCGGCTTCCAGCACGACGACGCCATCAAGGTCGCCAACGTGGACCTCAACAAGCAAGTCAAGAACCTGACCGACGACCGCGAATGGTATCAGTTTCAGGCGCTCGCCTACCGTGCCTACATGGGCCAGCTTAAAGACCCCAAGGATTTCGGCATCCTGAGCGACAAACGCGAGAAGTTCGACCGCAAGCAGCTCGGCGTCCAGGCCAAGGATAAGGACGATGTCTACGCCCTCATCCTGACGACTTTGGAAAAGGACCGGAATCTGAAAACGAATGCGGAAGCCAAGCAGAATTACGAATCAGTGCTCGACGCCGAGCGGAAAAAGAGTGCCGACCTCGTCGTACAGGTGGCCCAGTTGCGCACCGACAAGGACAAGGCCGAATCGAAGAAAAAGCTTGCCGAGGACGAGTTGGCCACGGAGATCGACAATAACAAGAAAGAACTGGTCAAGCTGCAGAAAGACGCGAACGTGAAGCTGGACGAGTATTTCAAGACCGTCGAGTTGAGCAACAAGCAGAGGGACGACCAGAACAAGCTGGACTCCGCGAAGTTGGGAACGCAAGACGCCGAGAAGAACAAGCTCGAAAAGCAGATTACCGTACTGCAGGGCACGATCGCCGGCTTAAAGCAGCTGGTCACCAACCGAGACCTGCAGATCACCCAGCTTGAAAAGAACCTCGGCAAGGACGCGCCGACCGAGATCAAACTGGACTGGAAGATTGTCAGCATCGACAAGAACGGCACGACGGCGTACATCAACCTCGGCTCGGCCGACAAGCTCACGTCCGGCCTGACCTTCCGCGTCCACGGCATCGGCGAAGACGGCCGGCCCAAACCGCGCGACAAGGCGAACGTCGAGGTCCTCAACGTCGTCAACGACCACCTGTCGCAGGTGCGCATCCAGTACGACTACGATGAACGCAAGGGGCTGGCCGTCCAACGGCACAACCCGCGGCTGGACCCGGTCCTCAAGGGCGACGTGCTTTATAACCCGACCTGGGACCCGTTCCAGAAACGACACATCGCCATTGCCGGGCCGATCGACCTGGTGGGCGACGGCCGCGATTCGCTGCCCGAATTCGTCCGCACCCTGGAACGGCAAAACGTCGTCGTGGACGCGTACCTCGACACGAAGGACTTCGCCATCAAGGGACCGGGCCTCACGGTGAACACCGACCTGCTGATCATCGCCCCGCTGCCGCGGTCGCTCAACGAAGCCCGCGGTGCCGACGCCGAGATGAAGACCAAGCTGCTCGAAGGCGTTGCCAAGATGCGGAAGCAAGCGGACGAGAACGGCGTCAAGCGGAAGGGTCTGCGGCAATACCTGGAGGAGATCGGTTACCGCGTACCCAAGGGCTTAGCCGACGACGGCACCGAATCAACGACGACGCGGCCTGCCGCGGTCGATGTGCCGCCCCCGCCGCCGGTGGTGAAGCCGGACGTGCCGCCGGTCAAGCCGGACGTGCCGATGAAGGATAAATAACTCGCCGCTTGCGGCTTTGCAAATGCCAAACAGGAGGTCGTCGATCCCACGGATCGACGACTTCCTGTCTCATTGTCGCAAAGCCGCAAGCGGCACGGGCGGCAGGGTGTAGCCACGTAGCCTTTCGGACCGCGTTGAATTAGACGCCCGACAACTGCCGTGCCGATTGGGCCAGCACCCCCGGCGCGGCGGTGCGGCTGTGGTCGCGGCCGCGGTAGACGCCGAAATCGTTGAACCAAAACCGCTTCGCCAACCGATAGAGGACGTTCTTCTCCGGAATCTCGCCGCCCGGATTGTACTGCGACGTGCGCACGGTCATCGCCGCCAACTCCGCCAGCGCGGTGCCGCGCGCCGTCGCGTCGCGGGCCCCATGCTTCTCGACCAATAGCTTGAGCAAATCGGGCCGTTCCAGCACGATGCAGCCGCGCGTCGTCGATTGGGCCAGTTCGCGGAAGTCGCGCAGGAAGCCCGACTGGATGAACTTGTCCTTGAGCGAGCGGTTGTCGGCCTCCGACGAGTGGATCGACTCCTTCGTGAACTGCACGATTGGGCACGGCTCGATGTCGCCCCACGGGTTGATGTGGTGCGTGATGCCGGTCGCCGCGGGACACAGCGCCTGTCCTTCGCCGTCGAAATAGGCATCGACGATAATGATCGGCTTTTTGGCCCGCATCTCGACGACGAATTTGCGCGCTTTGTACTGCTGGGCGGGCGAGAGGCACAGGTCGGGCTTGGCGTCCGGACCCATCGGGCGGTAGACGTGGAACCAGGTGTACATCACGCCCATCTCGATCAGGCGGTCCACCCATTTTTCCGTTAGCAGATCGTCAATGTTCGTCTGGCAGAGGCTCGTGCAGACGCCGGTAAACACCTTGTGCTTGAGGCAATTGCGCACGCCCTCCATCGTCTTGCTCAGGACGTTGGCCCGGCCGCGGCGCTCGTCGCTGACGATCTCGGTGCCCTCGACGCTGACGAGCGGCGTGACGTTGCCGAGCTGGCGCATACGCCGGGCGCGCTCTTCGGTGATGAACTGGCCGTTGGTGAAGATCTGGAAATAGCAATCGGGGTGCTCGGCGAGCATGTCGAGCAAGTGCGGGTGCATGAACGGCTCGCCGCCGACGACGCCGAAGAAGACGTTGCCCATCGCCTTGGCCTCGCGGACCAGCTTGTGAAAGGCGTCGGGCTGAATAATCTCCTGTTTGGAAGCCACGTCCACCCAGCAGCCCTGGCAGCGCAAGTTACAGCTGTTGATGATGGAGACGTAGAGGAACGGCGGGAAGTATTCGCCCTTTTTGAGCCGGGCTTTGTGCTTCTCGACGGACAACATGCCCTTCCAGCCCATGTTCCAGGCCAGTTTCCACAGGAGGCGCTTGTCGGTCTCGACCAGCATGCGCCGGGCCATCTTCAGGAGATACATGATTTGCCTTTCGTGCCGCAAAACCGACGGCGTGTTGAGAACATAAGGTATTACGGCTGCTTCTTGTGGTCCACCGGCGCGAATGGGTCTCCGATCTCATCGAGCAGAAGCCTTCCGGCCGCGTTCAGATGCGGGACCACATGGTAGAGAAAACCGATGACGAAGATGCAGGCAGCCTCCTCGTCGTGTTGGTCTGGCTTCTCAAACAGCTCGACGAGCTCCTTGAGGTCGTCTTCCCAATCGGTCATATGAAACACAAAGTCGCGCCGCCGATTTTCGTACTCCTCCGCGGTAAGGTCGTCTCCTGGACCTTCTCTGGCGCCGTCATAAACACGGCCCAGAATCTCTTTGAGTTTGGATGATGGTAGCATAGTTTCAACTCCTCAGTTTGGCATTCCATTCTTCGATTTGCGCCCGCCACTTTTGCGCCGTTTTCACCCCCACATGGGGCAGGACCTCTTCCATCTGCCGAATCCATTCGTTGATTTCACCAATCCAGTGGAGAACGCTCCAATTGGTCGGATCGGCAGCGATCTTTCGGAAGTGCTTCTCAATGGTAGGCGCATGACCCTTTAAGCGTTTCAACGCTTCCTTGCGAGGTATAGCCATCTTGAATTCCTGTCAAGGATGCGGGATTACCACTTCGCCTCGTCGTCGAACGGATGGATCGGCCCTTTCGCCTTCGGCTTGGGCCGCGACTTCAGCACCGCCTCCGCCAGGAACAGGTCTTCCTTCGTCGTGATTTTGAGGTTGGTGGACGAACCGGCGACCAGGTACACGGCGTGGCCCGCGGCTTCGACGAGTTGGGCGTCGTCGGTGATCTGCTTGCCGTATTTCGCGCGGTCGGCGTAAGCCGCGACCAGCCATTCGCGGCGGAACACCTGCGGCGTCTGTGCCAGCCACAGACCCTGGCGCGGCACCGTTTCCTTTACCTGGTTCTTGTCGTCGGCACGTTTGATCGTGTCGGCGACCGGCACCGCGAGCAGGGCGGCCCCAGTCTTTTGTGCCTCGGCAAAGACGCCATCGACCAGCGCGGCGGTAAGGCACGGGCGGGCGGCGTCGTGGATGGCGACGAACTCGGCCTCGGGCTTGAGGAGGGCCAGGGCGTTGGCCACCGACTCGAAGCGCTCGCGGCCGCCGTCGGCAATTTGGATGTTCATGAAGGCGAGGTTGGCACCGTAACGGCGGCGGAAGGTTTCCTGATCGTCCGGCGCGACGACGACGACACATTGGCACACGTCGTCGCGGGTGACGAACAGCTCGGCGGAGCGCAGCCAGACGGCCCGGCCGTCGAGGTTGGCGAAGACTTTTTTTTCGCGGTCGTGAAAGCGGGAGGACTGGCCGGCGGCCGGCAGGATGACGGCAAAGCGCGACATGGCGAACACCTCGGCGGCGGGGAGAGTACGCGGCAGCGGACGACTGGCCCGCGTGCCTTCTCCATCATACCGCGCCGCTTGCCCAGTCCGCCAGCCTTTGCTCGCCCGCGCGCAACTGGTCGAGGTGCTGCTGCATCTGTTCGACCTCGCCCTGCAAATAGACGTCGATCTCGGTGGCGTTTGTTTCGGCCCGGTCGAGACAGGTCTGCAACCGTGTCAGGCGTTCGTCGAGTTTTTGCAGAGGCACACCGGCCTCGGCGACGGCGGGAAACGCCGGAATGACCGCCTCCGGGTCGTAGGCGAGCGATCCAAGGAGGGTGCGCTCGATCCGGTCGAGGACCTTCATCCAGGCGACGACGGCGTGCGAGTCGGTGGCGGACGGCAACATGGGTAAAGCCTCCTCTCCGCGGGCCTGCGGGCGGCCGCCTGTATAGCAGATCGGGAGGGTTTTGCACGGCCAATTCTTGTGACGATTTGGATAAGGTCCCGGCGGGCGAGCGGGGTCGCGTCAGCGCCCCGCGTAGGCCCGCACTCGGGGCGCAAATGCTAATCGATATCGGGTTCAGGTAGTATCCCCGTCTCGACGACCTTACGAAACTCTTCGGGACTGACATCCCAGGCCGCGGTATAGGTCGTTTCCAGGGGCACGGAAATATACCCTGATTCCGCCAGGAACAGCGGCATGTCCGGTAACAGGTCGCCGACGGCGACCGGTTCTACATAAGCTGCTTTCTCGCCGGCGCTTTCGTAGGACGCCAAAATCCGATCTTTGCCCTCCGGGAACGTGAAATCCTCATCGAGAAACTCGTCCCAGATTGCCTTGTGCATGCCGTAGGGATCCCGGACCGTCGGCGGGAAGAGGTCGATAACCAGGAGGTGAACCCCTGCCTGGATAAAAAGGCTTGCCTTCTCCAGGAAGGCGCGCAGGGCTGCGCGACTGTCCTTGTTGCCGGGCGACACGATTTCGATGACGGCGACGATCCGGCCGAGGTGATGGCGGACGACGATCCGGTTGGCGCGCCCGGCGAAAATTTCTTCCGCGGTGCGCCGCACGATTCTCGTCGTGGGCCGTTGCAGGGTGAGCGTCCCTCCGCTTACATCCGAGGGCGGTTGATGTGGATTCCCCCAACGCTGCACCGCCAAGACGTCAGTTTCCTTTGCGCCAGACCGCTGCTCGACCAGTGCGGACAGTCCTTTCGGCAAGCGCCCCGCATTCAAGGCGTCCTTGATCCGAATCGACCAACTTTGATGGAAGTCGTGAAACAATCCCGCGGGCACGCGCGTCCAGTCGTGAATCGGCATCGCCATCCCCTCCGTAAATTTCGAGTCAAGCACTGCCGAACATTATACCTGACACTTGGCTCAATACGGAAACGTTTCGTCCATCGGTGCAGCGGCCAGTTCAACGAGGAAGGACGACAGCCGTTCGACCAACACGTTCATCAGCTGTTTGCCTTTTTCCGCCGACGCTTTCGACGGATCGCCCAGGCCCGTGCTGGTCGTAACCAGGTGCCACGGTCGCGTGATGCTAACCCAACCGCGGTTGATGCCCTCCAACCGCGACGGCCTGGCCGTGCCGGCGTCCGCCTGGTCCATGTGCATCAACTCCGGGAAGTACGCCAGGCCCAGGCTCGTCTCCATCTCGTCGGCATGCTCGCCCGGCTTCTCAAAGATCTTCGGCACCACGTCGCCGGCCATGCGATACCAGTCGCACAGGCACAAAAAAACCTTGGTGCGGTGGTGCAACTGGCGCAGCAGCGGTTTCAGCTCGTTGCCGCCGTGGCCGTTGAGCAGCAGCAGCTTGCGCACGCCCTGACGTTCCAGCGAATCGACCAGGTCGGTGAGGATGGCCAGCAGCGTCGTCGGCGACAGACTGCACGCCAGCGACCCCGGCACCTGGAAATAGTTGGTATTCACGCCGAACGGCACGGTCGGCAAGAGGATGACCCGTGCCCCGGCCTGGTAGGCTTTTTCGCACGCCAAGCGGCCGAGGACTTCGACCTGATAATTGTCCGTGCCGTAGGGCATGTGCAGGTTGTGCGGCTCGGTGGCACCGAAGGGCAGGACTGCGACCTGCCACGGTTGTTCGCGCACGAAAGCGTGGGTCTGTTCCGCCAGGATCGGTTTTTGCATCGAGTCTCCTGCCCTCCTGTTCACCTTCCGCGCAGCCGGTTTGCGAATCCGCATTGACCGGAATTCGGGATCGACGTACCCTTTGGGTCGGTTGCGGGGATTGCCCGTTCAGTTGCCTCACGGATATCACGGATGAAACGCATCACACTTTGCCTTACACTGCTGGTCCTGTCCCTGGGCGTCACCCGCCAGGTACGAGCCGATGTCATCACCTACGGGCCGACCAATTTCGACATCGGGTCCGCCCAAACGTCCGCCGCCCTGACGTTTCAGCAGTTTGATCCGACCCTCGGCACGCTGACCGGCGTTTCGTTCGCGGTCAGCGACGCGAATAGCGCGTTTATTATGTCGGTCCTCAACAACACTCAGGTTCAGCAGAACGGGACCCCCAGCGTCACCACCACCATCGGCCTCACCGCGCCGGACTTGAATTCGCAGCACAGCCTCACGCTGAACGGCAACCCCCTCTCCATCGCGCCGGGAGCCACCGGCCAGTTTAATGTGCTCTCGACCAGCGAATCCGGCCCCTTTTCCCCCTCCTCACTGACTGGCTACAAGGGCGTCGGCACGTTTGCATTCGACGTGCAACGGACCATCACGCTGGCCTTCGCCCCCGGCACCGGCGTCCTCAGTGCCCCCAACCCGGAAACCACGGGCCACGTCGCGGTTACCTACACCTACGCGCCCCTGGCGGCACCGGAGCCGGGTTCCCTGCTTTTATTCGGCACCGGCGTCGTCGGGCTGGCCGGTTACGCCTGGCGGCGCGGGCGGAGCGCCCTTGCTGTTGCGGCGTGAAGGAACGCGCCTGGTGCTCGGTCCGTCCTACGCCTCATGCGACGTGGGACAAGGCAAAAGTGCAGGATCAAGGGAGTTGTTTTTCCCTTTGGAGTGCGGCGGCTCGACGCCGCTTTCTTTCTTTCTTTCTTTCTTTTCCGAGGTACTTGGCACCGACAAAGAAAGAAAGAAAGCGTGGCGATTTACCCCGAAGGGGTAACACAACAAAGCCGGGGGTAAGCGCAGCGCCACCCACGGAATCCGTGACCGTGCCATGTCGATTTTACCCCGAAGTCGATTTTACCCCGAAGGGGTTGCACACCAAAGCTGGGGGTAAGCTACCCCCGAAGAACCCCATTGTGCAACCCCTTCGGGGTAAATTCCAATGGGATTCTGGGACGTTCCGGGGGTGGCGCTGCGCTTACCCCCGGCTTTGGTGTGCAACCCCTTCGGGGTAAATCCCGCCCTTGGCGAGCGTCGAAAACCACATCAATAATGGGCACCGTTCTTGCGGACGTGGACCATCGGCTGGCCCTCGTTGAGGACGCGGCCGACGACGACGCGGCCAATGAGCAAGTCGTGATCGCCGGCGTTATACCGCGTGACGACTCGGCATTCGAGGCAGGCCAGTGCTTCGCGCAGCACCGGCCCGCTGCCGTGACGGTCCACGTCCAAACCCGTGAAGGCCGCGGTATCCAGGTCGAAGCCACGGCCGAAGTGGACGATCATGTCGGTCTGGCCGTCGTCGAGGATGTTAAGCACGAACGGCGCGTCGGGCGTTAGCCACTGGTTCACGTCGCGGTCGCGGCGGACGGCGACGCTGACTTGCGGCGGGTCGAACGAACACTGCTGCACCCAGCTGGCGAGCATGCCCGTCTCGGCGTCGCCGTGCTTGACCGTCAGCACGAACAGGCCGCTGGGGACGCGGCCCAGCGCGGCCATCAGCAGGGCGCGGGTTTCGATTTCGGTCACGGCATGCTCCCTCGTTCCAACGGGCCAGGGCCGTCACTTCTTCAACAACTCCTCGACCAGGTTCTCGACCACCGTGGGATTAAACTCGTTGCCGTCCAGCTTCTTGACGAAGTGGTTGTCCTTGTCAAAGACGTAGACGCACGGCGGCGAGTCGAATTTGAGCTTCTCCTGCCACACCGACGCCGGCTCTTCCAGCCACACGTTTGTCAGCGTCGCCTTCGTCCGGCCCAGGAACTTCAGGATCGCCTTGCGCTTTTCGGCCTGCTGGTCCGGCCCCTCGCGCTCGTCCAGGGAGACGGAGATCGCGACGAAGTTTTTCTTGTCAAACTTGTTGTGCATCTCGACCAGATGCGGGAACGATTTTTTGCACGGGACTCAGTATTCGCCCCAGAAATCGACGACGATCACCTTGCCCTTGTTCGCGCGGATCAGCTTGCCGAGGTCGTCGTATTTGATGTCCTGGACTGTCACGTTGCCGTCGCCCTCCGGCGCGGCGGCCCGCGGCGCGGCCAGGCCCAAACAGGCTGCGAGAAATACGCTAAAAGCGATAGGAATAGGACGCATGGCGGTCGCCTCCGGGACACGGTTCGGTCTGTCATCATGGTAGTCGAGAGGCACAAGTCAGGCAAAGGGCGGTTGTAACCATTCAGCCCCCCTTACGAAGGGGGGTAGGGGGGGTGGACGCCAGGACCGAGTACATCGATCGTTCCTAACCCCCCCTGCCCCCCCTTCGGAAGGGGGGAGAAGTTGATGCCGGTGCTGGTTACGGGCGGTTCACGTTCCGCGGCGGATGCGGTAGAGCGTACCCTTGAGCCGCCGGCCGCCCGGTTCGCCGGCGCGCATCATCTGCGTCGTGAACGGCAGCCCCTCCGCGGTCAGCGTGTCGCGCAGGACGTGCGACGGCACGCGGTCCTGGTCGGTCAGCAGGCACAGGCCGTCGGGCTGCA
Source organism: Gemmatales bacterium (assembly GCA_038231495.1). Classification (GTDB taxonomy): domain Bacteria; phylum Planctomycetota; class Planctomycetia; order Gemmatales; family Gemmataceae; genus JBBRLG01. The sequence goes on from JBBRLG010000154.1 coordinate 9,485, forward strand.
AAAGGTGCTTGACGAGGGCCACGATCGGCGCGACGTTGCGCATTTCGTAGATGAGGTCCGCGGCCAGGATGATCGGGAATTTGCGGTCGGCGGGCGGGTAGCGCCAGTCCATTTGCAGCGTCTCGAAGTTTGTATGGCCGTTCTTGCGGGCGTTTTCCGCGGCGAAATGGAGCGCGGTCGCGTCGTAATCGCTGAAGACGACGCGCAACCCCTTGGCAAGCGCGGCGATGCCGGGCAGTCCCAGGCCGCAGCCGATCTCCAGCGCCTCGGTGCCGGGCGTCCAGGTCTCACGTAGGATCGCCTTGGCCATCATCCGCGCCGCCGGCCAGAGGTCGGCCCAATAAGGAATGTATTCGTCGGTGACGAGCGCCGAGCGCACCGTCGGATGATCCAGCAGCCGGTCCGACTGACCTGGCCGGGTGATGGTGAAGGTGTGGTCGTCGATGATGACGTGTTCTTCGACGAGTTCGCCAATGGCGTCCCGCGGCGTTTCGGGCATCGGCGGGCGTTCGGACGACGAGTTGGCGTTCATGCTCAGGTTCCCCGTTTGCCTTTCCTCCGTGTCCTCTGTGGGGTTAACTGTTTGGACGAGAGGTATGCACGGCGTACCGACCAAATTACGGTGGGAGCCGTCGCAGAACGGCTTGATCTTGCTCGCCCCGCAACGACACAGCGCCACCGACTCCTTGCCCTCCGGGAGCGCGACCACTTGGCCCAGGTGGTTGACGATGCGGACCGGCCCCTGGATCACCAGCGGGCCGTTTTCCCGTAAGCGGATCACGAGCGGTTCAGGCATTGCGATTTACCCAACGGATATACAGTTAAAACGGATCGTCAAAGAAGCTTATCCCGCCACGAGCACCTTCGTCGGGCGCAACAGCCGGCAAGCCGGGTCGTATTCCGCGACGGCCAGCAGCCGTTCGTCGGCATCGAAGACGGCCACCGGCAAGAAGACGTCTGCCGCCGTTTGCCCCGATGGAATGTCCGCCAGAGCGACGGCTTGACCCCGACAAAACCGGCGCACCGCCTCGGGCGGCAGCGTCACGCGGGCTAATTCGCCGACGGCGCTTGCGACGGGCAACAGCCGGCCGTGGGCCACCGCCGGGTCGTCGTGCAAAGACACCGCGGCCGCCGTGGTAAACGGGCCGATGCGCGTGCGCCGCAAGGTTTCCACGTAGGCGCCGCAGCCGAGCCGGTCGCCGAGGTCGCGGGCCAGTGAGCGAATGTACGTTCCCTTGCCGCAGTGGACCTCCACGTCCAGCACGGGATAATCGTAACGCTCCACCGCGATAGCATCGACGCGCACCGGCCGCGCCGTCAGCACGACCGCTTCGCCCTTACGGGCCAGGTCGTAGGCGCGGCGGCCCATAACCTTGGCGGCAGAAAACGCGGGCGGCACCTGCGCGACGGTTCCCACCCATTCGGCGAGGCGGGCCGCGACGGTCGCCGGCTCCGGGGGAGTGACGCCGGCGAGCGGGGTGATGGTGCCGTCGGCGTCGTCGGTGTCGCTGCGCGCGCCAAGGCGGAAGCGGCTCTGGTACGTCTTGTTCATCTGCTGGACGTATTCCGTCAAGCGCGTGGCGCTGCCGATGCACAACACGAGGACGCCGGTTGCCAGCGGATCGAGAGTTCCGGCGTGGCCGACGCGCGTGTGCCGCGGAAACCAGCGCGCCGCATGGTCCAGGGCGGCGCGCGACGTGAGGCCGCCGGGCTTGTCCAGGACCAGCAATCCGTCGCAAGCGGCTTGTGTCATGCGTTCACGTTTCTGAAAACTGGGGAAAGCGCTCTTCCCGGAGTCGGCCTAAACAGTTGAAGTATACCGACCAAAGCGGCGCACTCCAACAAGAGCGGAAGGCGGGCCAAGGGGGTGTGGCAAAACTTTCGGAAGGTCTGCTGTAGGACGGGCTTCCAGCCCGTCCAGAGGACACGGACGGGCTGGAAGCCCGTCCTACGAAAGAAAGCCCTCCCAAAAGATTTGCCACACCCGGCCAAGGGTTCGCGCCGCGAGCAACGGGGGGGACGGGATGAGCGGACCGGGCGTGTGTGTCATTTACAACCCGGCAGCCGGCAAAGGGCGCGGCGCGCACCGGCTGGGTAGGCTGCGGCGCGTCCTCGGCAGGCGGGCGGTGTTCTGGCCGACGGCGCGGACCGGGCACGCGGAGGAGTTGGCCCTCCGCGCCGCCCAGGAAAGCTTCCCCGTCGTGGCGGCGGCGGGCGGCGACGGCACGGCCCACGAAGTTGCCAACGGCATCCTCCGCTCGGACCGGCGCGACGTTACCTTTGCCGTGGTCCCGGTCGGTTCCGCGAACGATTACGCTTATAGTCTGGGCCTGGACGGCGAGTGGTGGCTGCGGCCCGACGACCAAATCGCACCGCGGCCGGTCGATGTCGGGCTAGTGCGTTCGGGGGAGCGCAGCCGGTATTTCATCAACGGCCTGGGCCTGGGCTTCAACGGCGGCGTGACGTTGCAATCCCGCAAGATCAAGCGGCTACAAGGGCTGGCCCTGTACGGCCTGGCCCTGTTGCGGGCCGTGTGGTTCAACTTCGACCAGCCGCTAATGACGGTACGCCTGGACGACGGCGCGGCTCGGACCGGCCCGACGCTGGCGTTGAGCCTTGCGCTTGGCAAACGCGAGGGCAATTTCGTGGTCGCGCCCGATGCCGTGCTGGACGACGGTCTGTTCGATTTCATCCACGTCGGGGCGCTGAGCCGGCTCGATGTGCTGGGGTTGGTGCCGGGTCTGGCCGTCGGACGGTTGCCGAAAAACCATCCTCAGATAAGGTTGGGCCGCTGCCGGGGCGTGCAACTGACCTCGGAAAGTCCGTTAATCGTCCATACCGACGGAGAGTTTTTCTGCTTACTCCAGGACGGCTGCCGCATGCTGACGGTCGAGTTGCTGCCGCAGCGGCTGGTAGTGTTTTCTCGTTCACCGCAATCAATTTCGGCGTCTCAATCGTCATAATGGTACAACGAAAGTGCGTAACCGTTCACTCCCCCCCTTACGAAGGGGGGGGTAGGGGGGGTGAAGAGAGCGCACTGACCGAGTACTTTAATCGTTCTTACCCCCCCTACCCCCCCTTCGCAAGGGGGGGAGCAGTTGATGCCGGTAAACGGTTACAAAAGTGCTTCGCGCAACCGCAACGTCTCCTGGGGAGGGATGATCATGTCACGCAAGGGTTGGTTTCTGGCCTCGGCGGTCAGTGGGTCCGCGTTTCTCGTCGGCGCGGCCGTTGTGGCCGGCCTGGCGATCCTGACGGCTTCCGGACCGGCCGGCGCGCAGGTCAACCGCGGCGATAGCAAAGACGGCGACGCGGCACGCGGCAGCGCGGGTCTGCCGATCGGCCAGATCGTGTTGTTTTCCAGCGGCGTTGGTTACTTCCAGCGCGAGGGCACGGTCGAAGGCAACGCCCGCGTCGATCTGTCCTTCCCGACCCAAGACATTAACGACTTGCTCAAGTCGATGGTGGTGCGCGACCTGGACGGCGGCGTGGTTAGCACGGTGTCCTACGACAGCAACGCGCCGGTCGAGAAGACGCTGAAGTCGTTCGCGATCAACCTCAACGGCAACCCGTCGTTTAGCGGCATCTTAAGCCAGGCGTGCGGCGAGAAGCTGGAGGTCGTGTTGCAGCAGACCAACGCGACGCAACCGGGCACGCTGACCGGCACCGTCGTCGGCGTCGAGACGCAGCACCAGCCCGCGGGCAAGGACGGTGCAGTCGCCATCGAGTTACTGAACCTGTGGTGCAGTGACGGCATGCGCAGCCTCAAGCTGGGCGACGTGCAGCGGGTGCGGTTCCTCAACCCGGTCATGGACTCCGAGTTTAGAAAGGC
>JBBRLG010000155.1:0-13300 GCA_038231495.1 Gemmatales bacterium
CGCAGTCCAGCCGGCAAGCGGGCCGCTTGCGGCTACGGTCGTAGCCGCAAGCGGCACGGATTACTTTAACTCTTTCAACTTCTTCTCGATCTCCGCCTTGCGCTCCTGCTCGCGCTTGGTGGGGCCGGCGGCTTCGATGCCTTTCTTCCAGGTTTCGATGGCATCTTTCTTCTCACCCAGCGCCATTTGCACCTCGGCCAAGTGGTCGTAAATCTCGACGTGCTGGCCGTCCTCGTCCTTCAGGGCGTCCACCAAAAACGGCTTGGCCTCCTTGTACTTTTTCAGCTTGAACAGCACCCAGCCGAGGCTGTCGAGGTAGGCGGCGTTGTCCTTGTCCTCTTCCGGCTTCAGTTCGGGGTCGGCCTTGCGCTTCTTGCGGTCCTCCGCCAACGCTTTGCGGATCATCTTCTCCGACTCGGGCAGTTTCTGGTCGTGGTCCGCCAGGATGAAGCCGAGGTCGTTGTTGTAGGTGGGGTCGTCCGGGTGCTTGTCCAGCAGCTTTTTGAGGATGTCCGTCGCCTTATCGATCTGCTTCTTATCGACGTAGATGCCGGTGAGCGCGTATTCGACCCCTTCGATGAAATTCTGCTGCTCGTCCTTGGTCAGATCGTCGTCCTTCTTGAACCGCTCGATCAGGCTTTCAAACGTCTTGATCGCCTCGTCGTTCTGGCCCAGTTCGTGCTGCACCTGCGCCTTGAAGCGGACGAGATTCCAGTTCTTGGGGTTGTCCTTGATGCGGGTGTCGATCATCTTGAACGCTCTTTCCGGCTGGTTCTGCTTGACGACGGCCAGGATCATCTGGCGATCGACAATGGCGCGCAGCCGTGAAAGGGTCTCGTCCGGTTCGAGTTCCAGGAACTCGCGGCAGGCCGTTTCGGTCTCGGCAAACTTCTTGTTGTTGTACAACATCGAAATCAGGCCCGCGTAGGCCTCGACGAGCTTGCCCCCGCTGTTGAGCTTCGTGACTTGCTCGATGTTGAGGCGGTAGAACTGCTCGGCGGCGTCGTACTCCTTGGTGCTGTGGGCGGCCTTGGCCAGGATGAGGGTGGCGGTGGCGTTGAAGGGTTGTTTCTTCTCCTTGGCCATGGCCGAGGCGATGGCCAGGAGCTTCTTGGTGCCGGCGGCGTCCTTGATAAGTTCTTTCGTCTTGTTGGCTTCCGGTTCTTCGCCGGTGATGCGGTTGAGGTTGAGAGCCTTTTCCTTGAGTTTGCTGTCGTCGTCGTCCGCGCGCGTGGTGGCGGTGAGGCCAATCAGCAGCGCCAGGCCGAGCAAGGTCCAGACCGTTCGTGTCACCGTACCCATTGTTTGATCTCCGATCGTAACCGAATGTCCGCCGGGGGCGTCCGAAACGTCGGCGCCGGTCGCAAGCGGCTCCAGCTGAAGATGTCGCTGCCACAAACGTTTATCGTAGCCAAGACGGGCGCTTCGTGCCACACGAACCGGCGGCGCGGGGACCGTTTCGGAATCCCGATTCGGGTTGAACTCACTTACGGGGTATGTGGCGGCGGGAGACTCTGAAAGACGTACTCGGCCCGCTGGATGGCGAGGGTCAACATCGCGGTGACATCCATCGACAATTCGTCGAGGTAATCGAACGTTCCGCTTGGCCCGCAATAAGTCGAGATGATCGGCCGTGGCGTGCCGTCTCCGCCGGCGCAGGTGGGCGCGTAAACTCCCGTGGTCCGTGTCGTCGTCACGCGGCACGAAACCGAGGTTGTTCGTGGCATAGTTGCGGGCGTAGCAGAATGCGCCGTAATAGGCTCTGCTAACGGCGGCACGCTTAGCCGCCTCTACACTCAAGCCGGGAGGGGTATGCGCTTCTAACCAGCGCGCAAGTTCGAGGTACTCGTGCCAGTTGAAAGACATGCTGTTACCGAACCCGTGGGAAGTGGGGCGTTACGAGGATGTACCCTTTCTTGTCCCAAAGCTGCTCCGCGTGCGCGTCGGCAACGGAGCGAAGCCGCTGGTCGATGTCCGGGCTAAAGTCCGGGAGACTAACGCGAAGTTTGAGATACCTGTCATCAATTTCCGGATCGCGGTTAATCTCAAGGGTGAGCGGCGTATCCGGGCCGAATTCTTTACGGGTACTTCGACAGATGGCTATCAACGCCTCCGCCACGTCGGGGAAATCGTCCAAGTACGCGCAGACCGGCTCCACCTCAACGCAGATGTTCTGGGCCGCCAACTCGGCGAGCAACTTCTCCCAGCGGGGCTGTGATGCGATCTTGCCGATGTCTGCCGGGGACATCAATTTGGGGGGCTGCCCGTACGGCAACCGCTTTCGGCGCTTCGGCCTCTGGACCCGCCCCCGCTTGGATGTCAATTCGGGGCCCTGTCCGTACGGCAGCGGCGGTTGAGCCGCATTCGACGGAGGCTTGATTTCCGCGACCTGCTGGTTGTCGCGCAACACCGTCAATGTTTCTCCGGCCTCCACGCGTTTCAAGCAACCGAGGGAGTCTTGCTCCATCTCTTCGACGCTAATGGTGCTCATACCGGTATTCTAACCGGCCCAGCCGGATGGTGCAAAGTCGGATGATCCTGCGCCCTCTTTCCAGGTTCCCGCGTTGGCGCGGGTCTACGGACCTATTTCACCAGCTTCTGAAACCGCGCGTACGGTTCCTGCCAGTTCTCCGGATTCCGCGGTTCATACGTCCGCACCTCGAACGAACGCCGTACCACCTCGCGCGCGTCGGCCAACGAGCCGAGTAAACCTAACCCGATGGCCTGGACCAGCACGTTGCCGATCGCGGTTGCCTCGACCGGGCCGGCCAACACCGGACGGTTACAGGCGTCCGCCGTGAACTGGCACAAGAGTGCGTTTTGACTGCCGCCGCCGACGACGTGGATTGCCTCCAACCGCTTGCCGCCCAGTTCCTCCAATCGTTCCAGGACGCGCCGGTAACAGAGGGCCAAACTCTCCAAAGCACAACGCACCGTCGTGCCCACGTCCTCCGGGGCGGGCTGGCCGGTGCGGCGGCAGAAGTCGGCCAGCGCCGCCGGCATGTTCGGCGGCAGCATGAACGACGTGTCGTCCGGGTCAACCAGGCTGACGAACGGCGGCGCCTCCTCGGCCTGTTGGCACAGGTACTCGTAGCTCAGCGACGCCCCCTCGCGCTCCCAGACGCGCCGGCACTCCTGCACCAACCACAGGCCCATGATGTTTTTCAGGAAACGCACCGTGCCGCCGACGCCGCCTTCGTTCGTGAAGTTGTATTGCAGCGCCTTGTCGGTCAGGAGTGGTTCTTGCAGTTCGACGCCCATGAGCGACCAGGTGCCGGAACTGATGTACGCCCACGGCGCTGACCCCGCCGGCACCGCCGCGATGGCCGACGCCGTGTCGTGCGACCCCGGCACGATCACCGGCACCGCGTTCGAGCCTGTCTCCGACGCCAGCGCCGCCCGCAACGGTCCCAGCACCGTGCCGGGCTGGACGACGGTGCCGAGCAGGTGTTTCGGCAAACCGAACGCCCCGACGAGGCCGTGCGCCCACTGGCGGGTGCGCGGGTCCAGAAGTTGGCTCGTGCTGGCGTCGGTGAATTCGTTGACCTTGAGGCCCGTGAAGAAGTAGTGGAACAGGTCCGGCATGAACAGGAGCGTCTCGGCCACCTCCAACAGCGGCGAGCGGTCGCGCTGGAGGGCGAGCATTTGGTAGAGCGAGTTGAACCGCATAAACTGCACGCCGGTCTGTCGGTAAATGTCGGCGCGTGGGACGCGCTGGAACGCTTGTTCCATGACGCCCTCGGTGTGCGGATCGCGGTAGTGACGCGGGTTGCCGAGCAGCGTGCCGCCGCGGCCCAGCAGTGCGAAGTCGACGCCCCAGGTGTCTACGCCGAGACTGTCGATGCCCCCGAACTCCGCGGCGGCGATGCGCAACGCCTGGACCATCTGGCCGTAGAGGTGCAGCACGTCCCAATGGATCGTGTCGAGGGTGCGGACGCCGCCGTTGGGGAAGCGGTGGACCACTTCGAGGCGCAGTTGCTTGCCATCGAACAGGCCCAGGACGCCGCGACCGCTTTCGGCACCAAGGTCGAAGGCCAGTAGTTTTTTGGGAGAGGTCATGGGTGTTTCGTCGTCGCTCGTTGGAGGTTCCGGGCGTCCATGCGCCCACAGTAATCCAGGGCCGGCCCTGCGGCAAGCCCCTTGACCGCGGCGCGTCCCTGCTACAACAATACGCATAGCGTTGTTCGTCTACGGGAACAGGAGGGGCCGCATGTCGTTGCCGGAGCGCCCGTTGTTGCGCGAGTGTCTCGGCTTGGCGCCGAATGGGACCGATCGTCAGTACGTCGTCTGGGACCGACTCCGCTTGACCAATAACGCCGTCATCGTCACCGATGTCGAGCTGGAATGCCTCAAGCTCTTCGACGGCCGCCGCAACCTGCACGACATTCCACGCGACTTGATGCCGGTCGTCGGCGGCTTCCTCGTCCCCGTCGAGTCGATCGAAGGCCTGGCCCGGCGCATGGACCGGGCCGGATTCCTCGACAGCCCCGTGCGCAAACCGATCTGGGTCCAACACTATCAGGCCGACCCCGTCTTGCTGCGTCGCCAAATCGACCGCCTGTTCACGGGGCCGGGTGGTTCGGGCTTGCCCGGTGAGCCGCGGCCCGACGGCAGCCTCCGCGCCGCGCTCGTCCCGCACATCGACTACGCCCGCGGCGGTGCCACTTATACCTGGGGCTTCAAAGAACTTTACGAGCGCACCGACGCGTCGCTCTTCGTCATCATCGGCACGTCGCACCGCAGCCCGAAACGCTTTACCCTGACGCGCAAGCACTTTGAGACGCCCTTCGGCATCGCACCGACCGATCGAGGATACATCGATCGGCTGGTCGCCCACTACGGACCGGGCCTATTCGATGACGAGATCAACGCGCATTTGCCTGAACACTCGATCGAGTTGGAGGTCGTCTTTCTGCAATACCTTTACGCGGGCAAGCGGCCGTTCCGCATCGTGCCGCTGGTCGTCGGCTCGTTCCAGGACACGGTGGCCGACCGCCGGCCCCCCCACGAACGCCGCGACATTGGCCGCATGGTCGCGGCGCTACGGGCCACGGAGCGCGATACGCCGGAGCCGATCTGCTATGTCATCAGTGGCGACCTGGCGCACATCGGCCCGGAGTTTGAAGACCCGGATCGGCTCAGCGACGCCTTTCTGAAACACAGTCGTGAGCAGGACGAGGCCATTTTGCGCGCGACGGAGAAGGCCGACCCGGCGGGTTACTTCGGCGTCATCGCCGCCGAGAATAACGAGCGCCGCATCTGCGGACTGCCGCCGACCTACCTCACCCTGCAAGCGCTGGCACCGGGCCGCGGCAAGGTGCTGGCGTACGACCAGTACGTGCAACCCGACCGCAACCTCAGCGTCAGTTTCGCCAGCGTGACCTTTTACCAATGAACGACCACCCCGATTGCGACGCCTGTGCCCTGGACTGCGCCGACGCCTGCGCGCTGCACCCCGATGCGTGCGCCGAGCCGATTCAGTTGGAAGAGGCGCAGGCGCGTTTCGAGCGCGAGGCCGTCCGCCGCGTCTGCAACACCGGGCGCTACCGGATGCCGTACTTCAGCTGGGGATCGGGACCGCCGCTCGTGTTCGTGCATGGCGTCTCGGACAACAGCAGCTGTTTCGTGCAGACCATCTCCCGGCTGTCCGCGCATTTCCGTTGTATCGCCTACGATTTGCCGCGGGGCGACGGCGACCGCGCCCTGACGCAGCATTACACGCACGCGCATCTGGTTGCGGACCTGTTCGTCCTGCTCGACCACCTGGAGTTGCCGCGGACGTACCTGTTCGCGTCGTCGTTCGGCTCGACGGTCGGTTTGGCGGCGATGCACCGGCAACCGGCGCGCTTCCCGCGCGCGGTGCTGCAAGGCGGCCTGGCGTGGCGGCCGCTACGCCCGTTGGAAAAAAAGCTAGTGCGCGTGCTGCGTCCGTTTCCTGGAACTACCGGCCGACTGCCCTATCGTGAAAAGATGCTGCGCCGGCGCAACTTCGGCCCGTTCGCCGGTCGTTCGCCGTCGGTCTGGCGCTTTTTCGTGGAGAATTCAGGACAGACGCCGATCAAGGCGTTCGCCCACCAGCTGCTGCTGCTGGACCGCGTTGACCTGCGGCCACGGTTGCCGGAGATTCGCCAGCCGATCCTGATGATATGCGGCGACCAGGATCCGGTCGTCGGCCGCGCGGAGGAAGAAATCCTGCTGGCGGGTCTGCCGAATGCCGCGCGCGTGGTCGTGGAAGGCTGCGGCCACATGCCGCCGTACACGCACCCCGAAGTGCTCGCCGAGGTGACGCGGCAATTCCTTACGCCGCCGGCGTGACGAAGACATTGAGCGGAAACTCGGTATACTTGGCACGCACCCTTTACAGATTCGCACCCCGGTGCCGCCCACGCCCCTTGCCGTTGAGGAACCCTGTTATGCCGGCGTTGGAGTTGCGATTCGATGAGGCCAAGGCGGTCGAACGCTTGATGCGCTTCCTGGCCGTGGAAGGCGTGACCGGCCAGGAGCAGGCCATTGGCCGTGAAGTCGTCAAGGCGTTGCGCGCAGCGGGCGTACCGGCGGGCAGCATCCGCTTCGACGACGCCAACGAGCGCATTCCCCTGCCGACGCAGACCGGCAACCTGATCGTGACGCTGCCCGGCACGGTTGCGGGACCGCGGTTGTTGTTCATGACGCACCTGGACACGGTGCCGCTGTGTGCCGGCGCGGTGCCGGTGCGCGCCAAGGACCGCATCACGGCGAAGGGCGACACGGCTCTCGGCGGCGACAACCGCACGGGCGTTGCCGCGCTGGTCACGCTGGCCGCGACCCTGCGCGAGCGCAAGTTGCCGCACCCGCCGTTGACGCTATTATTCACGGTGCGCGAGGAGAGCGGCCTGTTCGGTGCCCGGCATCTCAACCGCGCGGACCTCGGCGGGCCGGTGATGGGTTTCAACATCGACGGCCGCCTGGCGGGCGACCTCACGGTCGGGGCGGTGGGTGCGGAACGGTGGGAAGTCGAAATTTTTGGCCGCGCCGCGCACGCCGGCGTCCATCCCGAAAAAGGCATCTCGGCGACAATGGTGGCGGCGCTCGCCCTGGCCGAGATCGGCGCCGACGGCTGGTTCGGCAAGGTGCGCCAGGGCGACCAGGAAGGTACATCGAACGTCGGCAGTTTCGGCGGCAAGGACGGCAAGGCCGCGGGCGAGGCGACGAACGTCGTGACCGATTACGTCCACGTCCGCGGCGAGGCCCGCAGCCACGACACGAAGTTTTTCAAAACGATCGCGCAGGCGTACGCCACGGCGTTCCACGAAGCGGCGTCGGTGATCACCGACGACCAGGGGCGCAAGGCGAAGGTCAAGTTCTCGTCGCGGCTGGACTACTACCCGTTCCGGATCAAGGACAACGCCCCGGTGGTGCAGCGCGCCCAGGCGGCGGCAGTCGCGGCGGGGTTGACGCCGGCCCTGCGCGTCGGCAACGGCGGGCTGGACGCCAACTGGATGGTAAGGCACAAGATTCCGACGGTCACGTTCGGCGCGGGCCAACACCAGATTCACACGGTCGAGGAATACGTGGACGTGCCGATGTTTTTGGAGGGGTGCAAGATGGCGCTGGCGCTGGCGCAGCCGGGGTAGTATGCCGCTTGCGGCTGAGCGCTCCGGAGCGCTCAGCCGCAAGCGGCTGGGACGCCCGTACGCCGGTTGCTATAGTAGCCGTGACCGCCGCGGCGCAACCGGACCTGCTTTTCCGAGCCAGCCATGACCGTCTCCCTTGTCTCATTCCGCCACGACGTTGACGCCCTGCGCGACGTGGGCGCGCTTTTTCACCAGAACAACTGGTCGCTCGGCACCAGCAGCAATTACAGCATCGTCCTCAACCGCGAGCCGTTTCAACTGCTGCTCACCGCCAGCGGCAAGGACAAGCGCCGCCTCGGACCGGACGATTTCGTCCTCGTCGATCGCGCGGGCAACCTACTGGAAGCGACGGCCGAGAAGCCGTCCGCCGAGACGGGTCTGCACCTGGTCCTCGGGCAACGGCCGAACGTCGGCTCGGTGCTGCACACGCACTCGGTCTGGGGCACGCTGCTGTCGGACCGGTATGCCAACGCGGGCGGCTTCTGGATCGAAGGTTACGAGATGCTCAAGGGCCTGTCCGGCGTCGGCACCCACGAGCACCGGCAATGGGTCGAAATTTTTCCCAACACGCAGGACATTGCCGCGCTCGCCCGGCATGTGCAAGAGCGCCTCGACGACCCGGCGAAGCCGCTCGAACACGGCTTCCTGATTCAGCGGCACGGCCTGTACACCTGGGGCCGCGACGTAAACGAGGCGCGGCGCCACGTCGAGATTTACGAATTCCTCTTTGAGGTGCTGGGCCGCCGGCTCAGCATCCACGGTTGAACCGTTCAAAAAAACTATTTAAGGAGTGCAAATGGCTGTCATCATCATCGCCGACGAGAACCGGCAGATCGAGAACGTCGAAGAGATGCGCGCCTTCCTCGCGCCGCACGGCATCTACCACGAGCGCTGGCCGCTGGAAGAACGGGTCAACCCGGACGCCTCGCCGGATGAAGTCTTAAGCGCCTACGCTCCGGAACTCAAACCGATCATGGAGCGCGGCGGCTACGTCACCGCCGACGTGATTAACGTCAACCCGGACACGCCGAACCTCGAAGCCATGCTCGACAGGTTTCGCAGCGAACACACGCACAGCGAAGACGAGGTGCGCTTCATCCTGAAAGGGCGCGGCCTGTTCCACATTCACCCGAAGACGGGTCCGGTGTTCGCGATCCAGGTCGAGGCGGGCGACCTCATTAACGTGCCGAGGGGGACGCAACACTGGTTCGACCTGTGCCACGACAAGACGATTCGGGCGATCCGCCTGTTCCAGGACAAGAGCGGCTGGACGCCTCAGTACGTCGAGGGGTCGGTCCACGGCAAGTATGTGCCGGTGTGTTTCGGCCCGTCGCATCTGCCGGCCGGGGCGGCGGTCGAACCGCTCGTGAAACTATGATCGCTTTCACCGGCCGCGGCGTACTGCTCGACGTCGAGGGGACGACCTCGTCGGTGGCGTTCGTCTACGAAGTCCTGTTCCCCTTCGCGCGCGAACACCTGGAAAGTTACCTGCGGCAACACTGGGACGACGCGCCGGTGTCAAAGGCACGCGCCCAGATCGCGCACGACGCCGGGTCGCCTTTTCCCACTGACCTCGAAACCGGGCTCGCGCCGCTCTGCAAGGAAGTGCTGCGGTTAATGGACGGCGACGTGAAGGCGACCGGCTTGAAGGAACTGCAAGGTTTGATCTGGCAGCAAGGTTATGATTCGGGCCGGCTCACGTCGCACGTTTACCCCGACGTGCCGGCGGCGCTGGAGCGCTGGGCACAACGGGGGCTGGACGTTCGCATCTACTCGTCGGGCAGCGTTGGGGCGCAAAAAGTGTTCTTCGCGCACACTGCCGTAGGCGACCTACTGCCGCGGTTGCGCGGCCACTACGACACAAACGTCGGACCGAAACGGGAAGCGGCGAGTTACCGCAAGATCGTCGCTGACATGGGGCTGTCACCGGCCGAGGTGCTATTCCTGAGCGACGTGGTGCAGGAGTTGGACGCCGCCGCCACGGCGGGGCTGCGGACCGGGCTGGTGGTCCGTTCGGGCAATCAGCCCGTGGCCGCGGGGCAGCCGCACGCCGTTGTTACCGATTTCGGGCAGATCGAGATTAAGTGACCTCATTTGCCGCTTGCGGCTTTGCAGGGGGGAAAGGATGGCCACCATGCAGCAATTTAACGGCGACCGGACGATACCACGCCCCCCTGAAGAAGTGTGGGCGAAACTGACCGACGCCCGCTTCCTGGTGAAGTGCATTCCCGACGTGGAATCGGTCGGCACGGCAGAACCGGACCACCTGACGATGGTGCTGCGGCCCAACCTCGCCTTCGCCCGCGGCACACTCGACGTGGACTTGCGCGTCGTCGATGCCGTCGCCCCGACCTCCGCGCGCGTCGTAATCCAGAGTAAGGGTATTGGCAGCAGTAGTACGGTAGAAGCGACGTTAACCTGTAGTGCGAGCGGGACCGGCACCCTGGTCCACTGGACGGCGGAGGTCAAGGAGTTGGGCGGTCTGCTAAAGATGGTTCCGCCCGGCCTTATCCGCGGTGCGGCCCAGAAGGTCATCACCGAGGTCTGGGCGTCGGTCGAGGCGAAACTTTTGGAGGCGTGAGGGCTGCCTTTTTCTCTTGTCGGACGAACCTTGGGCCGTCCTTTGAGTACAGCGACGCCATGAAGTACGCCATCATCATCCCCGACGGTTGCGCGGACGAACCGCAGGCATCGCTGGGCGGCAAGACGCCGCTCCAGGCCGCGCACAAGCCGCACATGGATCGCATCGCCCGTACTGGCCTGGTCGGGCGCTCCAACAACGTGCCGCAACCGCTGACGCCGGCCAGCGACGTGGCGACCTTGAGCCTGTTCGGTTACGACCCGCTCGTCGTTTACACCGGCCGCGCTCCGCTCGAAACCGCCGCGATGGGCATTGACCTCGACCCGGACGACTGGGCCATTCGCTGCAATCTGCTGACCGTCGAAAACGAGGCGATGCGCGACTTTACCGCCGGCCACATCGGCAACGACGAGGGGCGACAACTTATCGAGGCGCTACAAACGGCCCTCGGCGGCACGTTGCCCGGCGGCGGGGGCCGGCTGGAATTTCACGCGGGCGTCAGCTACCGTAATATCCTCGTGTACCGCGCCGACCGGCCCGCGCCGTTCTCCAACGACACGAAAACACAGCCGCCGCACGACATTCCGGACCGGCCAATCGCCGACCACTTGCCGAAAGGCCCCGGCAGCGACCTGTTAAGGAGTTTAATGGAGCGCAGCCGGGAGATTCTCCGCGCCCACCCGGTAAACCAGGCCCGGCGGGCGGCGGGCAAGCCGACGGCAACGCAAATCTGGCTCTGGGGCCAGGGCAAAGCACCGAGCCTACGCCCGTTCGCGGAGGTTTACGGCAAGCGCGGCGCGATCCTGAGTGCGGTCGATCTGGTGCGCGGCGTGGGCATTCTGCTCGGCTGGAAGCGGATCGACGTGCCCGGCGCGACGGGCTACCTCGACACGGACTACGCGGCCAAGGGGCGCTACGGCGTCGCGGCATTGGCGGATCACGACCTGGTTTGTGTCCACGTCGAAGCCCCGGACGAGGCGTCGCACGAGGGCCGCGCCGACGCCAAGGTTAAGGCCTTGGAAGAGATTGACCGCCACATAGTCGGCCCACTGCTGGAGGCATTGCCCAATTACGGCGACTGGCGCATCCTGGTGTCGCCCGACCATCGCACACCGTTGCGGACGCGCGCCCATGCTTACGGCATGGTGCCGTTCACCCTGGCGGGGACCGGGATCGTCGCGAAAGGGCAGGGGAGCTACGACGAAGTTGTGGCCGAGCACAGTGACGTGGCGTTTGAGAAGGGGTATGAACTGATGTGGCGGTTTTTGGGGTGATCCGGATTGCCGCTTGCGGCTTTGCGGTGCGGACCGCAAAGCCGCAAGCGGCAATCCCTGGACATCCGGGTTGGGGCCCGATCTCTCGACAGTGGCACAACACGTTAGGCTTGGACGGTAATTGAATCTTGGCCCAGTTCGGACTGGTTATCGGCTTGATGCGGTTCGTTTCCGGTCGGAGTTACTTTGCTAATGACGATCCCCAAATAGGCGTCGGTTTCTTCCCGAAGGCGGCCGATTTGTTCGATGTACCCTTCGGCCAGGATTTCAAAGTTTCGCCTGTGCTTCGGCAGAACCTCGCAGCGCAGCGCGGCCAGGGCGTCCTCCACGAGTGAAAGCTGTTTGCGGACGACGACGAACTCTTCAATTGTGCGAATCATTGGACCACCCTATTGCCGCTTGCGGCTTTGCGGTCCAAACCGCAAAGCCGCAAGCGGCAGCCCCCGCCTATCCTACGAGCGCGCCTGCTAAATCGCCGGCATCAGGTCGTTTATTTCCTCGATCCGCAACATGCGGATGTCCCGCACCGAGGCTGCCTTTTATTCGTCTCTCGGAGTGGTCGCCTACGCTACTGGCTCCGAGAGGTCATGCAAATCCTTTGTCCGCACGCGCGGAACGGGAGAACGGTCGGTTCCGTTCGGTGCTGCTGCCGCAGTGCCGCGGAGCTCGGGCCAGACGCAAGCCCAGGTTGTTGTTCGCGTTCGTCGGCGCGTTCCTGTTCCGGTACGCCGCGGCGCAGTTCTCGGCAGAGTTGTTCCAGCTGCCGCCCCGGTTCACTCGGTTCGAGCCGTTTGACCGTCCACCCGATCCGACGTTACCGCGTTCGGACGGAACGCCACGGCCCGCGACCGAAGGTCTCCTTGTTCGGGCGGAGAGCGGGAGGGAGACCTTTGGTCGGACCCCGTGAAAGAAAGCGGCGTCGAGCCGCCGCACTCCAAAGGATTACAGCATCGGTTCGTACTCGTCATCAACCTTCACTTGGTCGATCTTGAAACTGTAAATCGTCTTCACTTGGGTGCGAGAAGCCGCACTTTCAAACCAGGTTGCTGAACACCAGCGGTATTCCGTCGCTCGACGAACCAAGCCGTGTTTGACAGGGTTTTGATGCACGTAACTGAGGCGCGCCAGATAGGATTTCTCGAACGTCAACCGCGTGTCCCAGAAGTTGAACCACACACCTCGGCCGGTTGCGCCGTCGAGACGATTGACTTCCACCGCCGTTTGGGTGTGGAGGTGGGAAAGGAATTTCGCCAGCTGATTTTTCTCAGGTCCGGAGTGTGCAATAAGGTGGTAATGGTTGGAGAAAACCGCCCAGGCTTCGAGTTGGATGCTGTAGCGCTTCGCAAGCCGGAGCAGTTCCGTCTCGAGGAAAGTTAATCGCTGCTCACCGCGGAAGAAGTGTTCTTTGTTGCTGGTAGACGCCGTGACGATGTACGTTCCCTGCTCGGATAGGCGGTGGAGGGGAGCATGAGGCCAGTCCTTGGCTTGCGGCGGGATTGTTGCTGTTGGGCCTTCGTCGAGTTGTTTAAGGAACGACTCCACCTTGGCAAGTTGTGCATCGGGCAATCGGCAGATCTGCTCGATAACGCGAATGCGCCGTTCTGCCATGATGCCCTCCGCTTGCCGCTTTGGAGTGCGGCGGCTCGACGCCGCTTTCTTTCTTTGTGGGGCCGGAACGCGGGGGACGCGCTCCCCTTACTTTGTATTTAACACCGCTTTGACGCAAAAGAAAGAAAGAAAGCGGTGTCAAGCCACCGCACTCCAAAGTATCGGGTGGTACTTTGGAGTGCGGCGGCTCGACGCCGCTTTCTTTCTTTCTTTTGGGTGCCGTA
>JBBRLG010000156.1:0-13233 GCA_038231495.1 Gemmatales bacterium
CTCCACCCCCCCTACCCCCCCTTCGTAAGGGGGGGAGTGAACGGTTACTTTACACCTTTGTCGGGTCGCCGTTGGCCCGCTAACATTCTAGCAATTCTCCGAAACCGGGTCGTAGCCGAAACAGAATTTTGTCGCCTGAAACGGAATTCAGGCGGTTGTTGCAATTCGGTAGCGCAGCCCCTATAAAGCCGTTGACGCCCCTGCCGTGCCGGAATCGAATGGCCGCGGCGGGGTTAGCACTCGCCACCCGTCTGCCCGAACCGATTCGTCCCGATACCCGCGCGCCCGGGCGGGGTTCAATCATAGACTCTCCGCCGTTCGCCCCGACCTGAACAGGTGAACCCTCTCCATGCCGATGACGCTACCGCTCCCTTTCGGTAAGCCGTTGCCGCGCGCCGAAGCGAAGGGCGGTTCCTTCCGGCAAGACGCGACCGAGAACCCTCCGGCCCTTTTGCACCACTTCTTTGAACGCAGCTGCGACCAACACTCCGGCAGCCTCGCCCTGATCGCGGGCACTGAGCGACTTACCTATGCCGCCCTCGACGCCTTCGCCAACCAACTTGCCCAGCATTTTGCACGCCTTGGCGTCCGACCAGGCGACCGCGTCGGTCTGCTGCTCGAACGCTCGGCGGGCGCTTATGCGGCCATCCTCGCCGTCCTCAAGTGCGGCGCCGCCTTTATACCGCTCGACCCGTCGTTTCCGGCGGAACGCATCGCCTACATCGCCGAGGACGCAAACTTTAGCTTGCTCCTAACCACGGCCAAATTCGGCGACGCCGTCGCGGGCGTGGAGTGTCCCATCCTCGCGCTGGACGCCGACGCGGCCGCCGTCGCCGCGGAACCGACGGCCCGCGTCCTAATCCCGCAGGGCGGCGACGCGCTTTGTTACATCATTTACACGTCAGGCACCACCGGCCGGCCCAAGGGCGTCGCGGTCAATCACGGCAACGTCTGTCACTACTTGCGGTCCTGCACGCCGATCTACGACGTGACGCACCACGACCGCGTTTACCAGGGCATCACGTTCGCTTTCGATTTCTCGGTCGAGGAAATCTGGATCGCGTTCGCCGCGGGCGCGACCCTGGTGGCCGGGCCGACCGACCACCGCCGCCTCGGCGCGGGACTGAACGACTTTCTGATCGAGCAAGAAATCACGGTCCTCGGCTGCGTGCCGACCCTGCTCGCCACGCTGGAACGCGACGTGCCTTCGCTGCGCACCCTGATCGTCGGCGGCGAGGCGTGTCCGCCAGACCTCGTGCGCCGCTGGGTGCGGCCCGGCCGGCGCATGCTCAACACCTACGGCCCCACCGAGACGACCGTCACCGCCACCTGGGCCGAGATGGACCCCGACCGGCCGGTAACGATTGGCCGACCACTGCCGGGTTACACGGCTCACCTTCTCGACGAGGCGCTGCGGCCGGTGGCCGACGGCGATGCGGGCGAAATCTGCGTCGGCGGGCCGAGCGTCGCCGCGGGGTATGTCAACCGGCCCGACCTCACCGCCGAAAAGTTTGTGCCCGACCCGTTCGGCGACGTGGCAGGGGCACGGCTGTACCGCACCGGCGACCTGGGGCGGCTGACGCCCGACGGCGCGATTGAATTCCTCGGCCGCATCGACACGCAGGTGAAGATTCGCGGCTTCCGCATCGAACTCGGCGAGATCGAGGCAGTCCTGCTCGAAGACCCCGCTGTCGCCAACGCGCTCGTGGCACTGGCCGCGACGGACGGCGACACGAAAGAACTGGCGGCCTACCTGACTGTGCGCGGTCCGGTCCTCGACGAGAAAGGCCTGCGCGTGCGGCTGCACGACACGATGCGCCGCCGACTGCCGTTTTACATGGTGCCGGCGTACGTCGATATCCTCGATACTCTGCCAACGTTGCCCAGTGGCAAGGCGGATCGGGCGCGGCTGCCGGCGCCGGCGTCAGCACGGCTGGGCGCCCGCAGCGGTGAAGAGGTGCCACCGGAGACGCCGTTGGAACACGAACTAGCCACCGCCTGGGGCCGGGTGTTCGGCCGCGACGACCTGTCCGTTGAGGCGGATTTTTTTCTCGACCTGGGCGGGCACTCGCTCTTCGCGGCGCGCGTCACCTCCGAACTGCGGCAAGCACCGGCACTGCAAAACCTCGCCATCGGCGACCTCTACGCGCACCCGACCATTCGCGGCCTGGCCCGGTTCATCGAGGCAGACGCGCTGCGGCACCCGGTCACGGCCCCGACGCCGCGCGCCGTGCAGCCTCTGCGCTACAGCCCGATGCGCGTTTGGACCTGCGGCCTGGCCCAGGCGACGCTGCTGTACCTGGTGTTCGTTTTGTTGAGCACGCCCGTAGCCGTACTCCTGTCGTCCGACCTGACGCTCGACGCCCTGCTGGCCGACGCGGCCATTGTTTTCGTCGCCGTACAGCTCCTCGGCCTGGCGCTGCCGGTCGCGGCGAAGTGGCTGCTCATCGGTCGCTTCCGACCGGGGCGGTATCCGCTCTGGGGCTGGTATTACTGCCGCTGGTGGCTGGTGCGCAAGGTCATGGGACTCGCGCCGCTCAACTACTTGACCGGGTCGCCCTTGTTGGCACCCTACCTGCGGCTGCTCGGCGCGCGCGTCGGTCGCGGCTGTCACCTCGGTTCCGCGGCGCTACAGCTGCCCGACTTGATCGAGATCGGCGACGGTGCCAGCATCGGCTACGGGGCGGTACTCGAACCGTTCTACGTCGAAGACGGTTGGCTCGTGCAGGCACAGGTTCGCGTCGGCGCGGGTGCCTTCGTTGGTGCGAACGCAGTCGTCATGCTCGGCGGCACGATCGGCGACGGTGCCCGCCTCGCCGAGCAATCGCTGGTGGCCCGCGATCAAACCATTCCCGACGGCGAGACGTGGGCCGGTTCGCCGTCGCGCCGCGTCGCCGCCGACCCGCAACTCGACGCACTGGCCGGACGGCCCGCGCCGGCGTGCTGGTCGGTCCTGTTGGTGGCGGGCTTTGCAATCGGCTTCGTACTGCTCGAACTGCTGCCGTCCTTCCTCGTCGCACCGGGCCTGCTGGTGCTTTACTTTGGGGCCGAGGGCGATGAAGTGCGGGCGCTGGCGCTGATGCCGGTCGCGGGCCTGGTCTTCGTCTTGACGACCTGCGCCGTAGTGGCGCTGGGCAAGCGGCTGGTGCTGCCGCGCGTCCGGCCGGGCGTGTTCCCGCTGCGCTCCGGGTTCGGGCTGCGCAAGTGGTTCGCCGACAAGCTCATGATGACCAGCCTGGCGGCGACGAACTCACTGTACGCGACGCTGTACACGCTGCCCTGGCTGCGGCTGCTCGGCGCGCGCATCGGCCGGCGGGCGGAAGTCTCGACCGTGTCGAACATCGACCCCGACTTGCTGGTGCTGGGCGCGGAAAGCTTCGTCGCCGACTTCGCCGTGGTCGGGGCGTCGCGCTACCATCACGGTCTCGTCGCGCTGGGGACGACGGAATTGGGCAGCCGTTGTTTTGTCGGCAACGCCTCGCTGGTGCCCGGCGACACGCGCCTGGCCCACGGCAGCTTGCTCGGCGTGTTGTCGGTGCCGCCGGCCGGCCCGGTCGAGCCGGGCACGTCCTGGCTCGGTTCGCCGGCCATGTTCCTGCCGCGCCGCCAGGCCAGCGCGAAATTCGACGAAGAAGTCACCTACCGGCCGCCGGCCCGCCTGGTCGCGGGCCGGCTCGCCATCGAGTTCGTGCGCGTCGTGCTGCCGGCGACGTTGATGTATAGCCTGTTCTTCCTGTACGGCCTGGCCGCCTACGAACTGGCGGCGGCGCTGCCGGGCGTGGTGCTGGCGTTCGCGCTGCCCGCCGTCTACCTGGGCACCGCCGCTGTCGTCGTGTGTGTCGTGGCGACGCTCAAGTGGCTGATTATCGGCAGTTACCGCCCGCGCGTGCAGCCTCTATGGTCGCATTTCGTCTGGCGGACGGAGTTGGTCACCGCACTTTACGAAAGCGTAGCGGTGCCGTGGCTGTTGCGCTGGCTCACGGGTACGCCGCTGTTGCCGCCGTTTTTGCGGCTGTTCGGTGCCCGCTTCGGCCGCTGCGTGTACCTGGAGACAACTTTCCTGACCGAGTTCGACCTGGTGCGTGTCGGCGACGCCGCCGCGGTGGCCGGGTTGACCTCGCTGCAAACGCACCTGTTCGAGGACCGGGTGATGAAGCTATCCACGGTGACGGTCGGCCCCGGCTGCACGGTCGGACCGCGGGCCGTGATTCTGTACGACGCCGAATTGCTGGTCGGCTCGGAACTGGACGCGCTGTCGCTGGCGATGAAGGGCGAGGTGCTGCCCGCCGGCAGTCGCTGGCGCGGCATCCCGGCCCGGCCGGTCGGGTGAGCTTGGTGGGCCGCGCACGAAAAGGGCGGAGTGCCGGCGGAACGGAGACAAAGCCTCCACCAAACCGACGCCCCGCCTGGGGAGAAACAATCCTTGGTGGCCCCTTTTCCCAACGAACGTCCAGGATGTTGGGTGCCATGCTTTGGTACTCCAAAGCATGCTTTCGAGTACGAAAGCATGGCACCCGTCCCGCTTATCCGGGACACCCTTTCTGAAACAGACCACTTAGCGCGGCGTGCCTACCAGCCGCTGCTTTTCCAGCCGGGTGCGTTCCAGCGAATAATTTTCGCGGGCAATGCCGAGGAACGCCGCGGCCCCCAACACCAGGGTCGCCTCCCGCGCGCCGATGCCGCCTTCGTCGAGGACCACCGCGGGTGCTTCTTCACCCGTCATCCGGCCCGCGAAAACCACGGCGTCCGGCACTACCAAGCGCTCCACCGCGGCCGGTTCGGCGAAGACGTGGTCGCAGAGTTCGACCCGCCCGGCCTCCGGACGGGCCGACACGTCCGCCGTGTTTGCCGGGATAACGGTCGCCGCCGGTGCCGCGGAAACGTCGGCCCCCGTGGCGTCGGTGGCGATGACTTGCAGCGCCGGCACCGGTTCGACCGCCGCAGCGCCCCCGGCGTCCGTGCCGCTGACGAAGGACGCCGAGGCCGTGACCGCCGGCACCGCAGCCAAAGCAGGCGTTGACGTAACGACGGCGTTTACCACCAAACCTTGCACGGCAGTTGGGGCGGCCACGACCGGCGGCGTGGCGGACAGCGCTGTCACCGCGGTCGCCAGCTGGAAGGTCGCAACGCCCGGACCCTCAACACGGCCCTCGTTAGCGGTGAAGATATCCTTGTTTTGCCCCGGACCGTCGGTGATTTCGTTGTAGCCGTTGCCCGACACGATCGGATTGCCGATGAGCGTCTGCGTGTTCGGCAGCGGCACAACGGGCATGGCACCCGTGCCCAGGTTCAGCGACAGGGCGTAAACGCCGTCGTTGGTCACGGTCCCAGTGCCGTTGACCTTGACGTAATACTTGGCACCGGCGGTGACGTTGCGGATCGTCGCCGTGATGGTGGCGCCGTACTTGCCGGTGGCGGTCGCGGAGCCGACCACGGTGTGCTGGTCGGCGGCATACACGGTCAGAACGGGTGCCAGCAAGCTCAGGCCCGTGCTTTGTGCCTGCACCTTGATGGTGCTGCTGGTATTGGCAGGCGCGGTGAACGAGAAATAATCGGCGCTGGTACCGCTGTTGAGGTTCTGGTTGTTGACCATCGCCGTGAGGGCGGTGGGGTTGATCTGGCTGGTGAGGTCGGTTGCGTTCGTGAAGCTGTTGTTGGCCGTGTCGGCGGGGCGGGCGCCGTAGATGGACTGGATGCCGGCAACGTCATCGGTCCACAAGCCGCTTGAAACCCCCGTGTAAGAGGGGAACATGTTGGCCCAGGAGTCGGTGCTGTGCATCAGGCCCAGCGCATGGCCGATTTCATGCACGGCGACCGTGTACACGTCAAAGCCGCTGCCGCTGCTGGTGACCGACCACCCGGCTCCCGAGTTGAAGGTGAAGTCGCCGCCATCGTCGTGATTGTTGATCGGGGGCGGCAGGAAGGCCCCGGCCAGCATGTTGGGGGTGTGGTAATCGAACATGCCGATGCGGATGTCGCCTTCGTTGGGGTCGCCCTGCTGGTAGTTGCCCCAATCGGCTTCGGTACCGTTGTCGCTGTTGAGGGCGAAATTAACGTTGGCCTGCTGCGCCCAGGACTGGGCCGCTTTCAGAAATTGGTTCTGCCAGGTGGCGGTCGGAGCGACCCTGTTAAGGGTGGCGAACAAGTTGCTGTAAACGCGACCGTTGTTGTCGTTCGTTAAGTAGGTGCCGTCGGGCATGAAACTGAGGGTGACCAGGTTGGGGTGCGGCCAGACGCCCCCGGAGACCGAGTAGGGCACCAAACGGGTTTCGAGTTGTTCCAGGTGGAGGCGCGAACGCAGATGAGAGGGGCGGCTCGAGGGGGAGCGACCCTTGGTGAATAAGTGCATTGACAAAGCCCTTCCGTGGAAGCGAGGGGATGCTAAACCATGTTGCGGTGGCACCGGAAACTCCCGCAAAGCGTCAAGGCCGTTGGGCCAAAGACAGGAGACCCGGGGGAAACCATTCAGAAGGTCGCTTCAAAAACCTTCGTCTGGTTCGGCCGCAGGGGGAGACCTACGGCAACCAAGCAATTCTTCGGACCAACCGAATCGTGCCGCGGGGAGAACGTGCAGCACCGGCACACGCCTGGGCGAAGCAAGCTCATGGACTGGGTTAGGGAGCGGGTTCCGGAGTTACGGCAGGTGGGTTGAACAGCGAGCAGAGTCGGGCAGCGAGTTTTATTTCCAACCCACAATACTGTGGTATCGTCGCAATCGTACAATAGCAAGGCCATTCTGGGATTTTTTCCAATATTATTTCGCCAGAGCTTTTTTTTGATAAGGGCATAAGTCGGCATCTATTGCCTCGGTTGAATGTTATTGCCGGGGCATAATTGCGGGGCGAGTGGCGAGCCTCCCGCGTAAGCGGGGGGAGGAATTCGCAAAAATTACTTCTCTAGATGTCCATTTCGTAAGTTCGCTGCCACTGGAGAGGGCGAACTGTCGTAGCCGCCAGCGGCTCGCTTGCTGGCGGAACCCGCTGTCGTAGCCGCCAGCGGCTCGCAGGCGGGCTGAACCCGCTGTTGTAGCCGCCAGCGGCTCGCTTGCTGGCTGAACCCGCGCAGAAGCCAGCAAGCGAGCCGCTTGCGGCTACGGCCGACTGGCGGTCAACTTACGAAATGGACATCTAGTGCAGGATCAAGGGAGATGTTTTTCCCTTTGGAGTGCGGCGGCTCGACGCCGCTTTCTTTCTTTGGCGGGGCGTGGTGCTTCGGCAAAGAAAGAAAGAAAGCGGCGGCAAAGCGCCGCACTCCAAAGAGCGGTCGGCACGCCCGAGGATACGAAAACAGATCCCTTGATCCCGCATTAGGGCAATCGATTCAATTTCGGCGGGCTTCAGCCTCCGCCACAAAGTCACCATTTGACAGCAAGGTCAGCGTGACCTATCTTTCGCCTTAGAGGCCGCCTCAGAGCCGTGGGTTAGGCCGTCTAGGACTCGTGAAGCATTCCCCTGTGAAGTTTTGGCAACCGCTCGGTCCGTCCTCCCCACCGGACACCGCTACTGCTCAGCCTGGTGTGACACCCTCCGTTGGACCGTCCATGTAAACAGGGAGACCGATTCGTGAACCGCTTGACCCGCTGCTGGTCGCGTTGCCGTCCGACGTCCGCTACCCTGCGGGCCGGCTTGCTCGTCGAAGAACTCGAGAACCGCGCGCTACCCAGCGGCACCCCCCTTGCACCCGGATTTCAGCCGCTGGCGGCGACGGGGACCAACGTCACCCTGGACCACGCCCAGGATTTGCAAATCCTGAACCCGGGCGGACCGCTGGCCGTGTTCGGGACGATCGGCAACGGCCCGGCCGCGGCGGCGGACGTGGCCTTCTACCGCTTCACGCTCGCGCAGGCTGCCCGCGTCCACCTGGAAACACTCGACGTGCCGCAAGGCCGCCACCTCGACGCCACCCTGAGCCTTTACAATACCGATCCGACAAGCCCCGATCCCAATGCCCCCGATCAGATCATCGACACTCAGGACAACCTGGGTTTCCACCTTCTTGCCCAGAACGACGGGGCCGGCAATCAAGGGTTTGCCGCGGTCGATCGGACCTTGGGCGCGGGCACCTATTACGTCGCGGTAAGCGGTTCCGGCAACGACTATTTCAACCCGTTCCTCGTCGGCAGTGGCTACCAGGGCGGCACCGGCGCTTATGTGGTGCAGCTGACCGCGAGTGACGCCGGCGTCGGACCGAACGACGGTCCGGCAGTCCTCGCCGCCAGCGCGGCCGGCAGCGACGGCGCTTTGCTGGCCGGGGTGCCGTTGACGAGAGACATCCTCCCGCCCGCGCCCGGCACGCCCCCCTCGTCGGATTCGACCGCCGTGCCGCAACTCTCGGCTTCGCCGCTCCTGCTGCGTGTCGAGCTTAGCGCCTCCGTCGATCCCAATTCGTTGGCCGCCGACGCGGACGTGGTGCTGTTCTACAGCCCAACCCCCGATTTCACCGACCCCGCCGCCGCCCAGGTGTTCGGCATCCAAACGACCTTCATCGACGCCCCCGGCGCGGTGAAGGAGTTGCAGGTAACGCCGCCCGGCCCGCTCGCCCCCGGCTATTACCAGTTGGTCGTCCAGGGCAACGCGGCCGCGAACCCGTTGGTGGTAACGTCCCTGGACGGCAGCACGCTGTTGGGACAAAACGCGGACAACCCCGACGGTCAGGATTACGCCTTCACGTTTCATGTCGCCGGGAACGAGGGGGTCGTCACCTCGGCAACCGCAAGCGCCGACGACACGCCGGCGACCGCGCGCGACCTGGGATCGATCGCAGGGGCCGGCCGCCAACAAGTCACGGGGGCGATCGGCAACGATTCCACGGACCCCAACGGCTTCAACAACAATGCCGTTGAATTGTTCCATTTCCGGGTGGAAGGCACGGGTACCTTTGCCTTCGCGGCGGAGGTGTTCGCCCAGCGCATCGGCTCGCCGCTCAATCCCTCGCTCAGTTTGTTCCGGCCGCGTGCCTCGGACGGCCAACTGGAATTCGTGGCCGCCAATTCCGACACCACAAACGGTGCAACCGGGAGCGACGGGGCTAGGCTGCTTCAAAACGACGCCGCCCTCTTCGCCGGTCTGACGGCCGGCGATTACTACCTGGCAGTATCTAGCGGCAAGAACGTGCCGGACCCGGCCGGCGGCCATCCGCAGGGTGCCGGCGTCTTTGACCCCAACGTCTCACACAACGGCGGCCACGGCGACTCGACGGGGCCTTACGTCCTGAACCTCCAGGTCGAGCCGGCGCTCTACCCGCCGCACGTCGTCGCCACGTCGGTAAACCAAGGCACCGCCCTGAACGCGCCGCCGACCACGTTGACCGTTCGTTTCGACCGTCCCGTCAACGTCCAGCAACTCGCCTTCGCATCCCATTTGCAGAGCGGAACCGAAGAACTCGCGTCGGTGTTCGTCGTCGCCGCGGACGGCAGCCGCACCAACCCGTATTTTGTTTCCTACAGCCCGAGCAACAATGAAGCCACCTTCGGCATGATGGGCGCGCTGACGAACGGGGCGTATGCGCTCCACCTTGCCGGCGCGGCGGGGTTGGCGGATTTGGCCGGCAATCCCCTGGTTGGCAACAATCCGTCGGGAGACTACGTCGTTCCCTTCAGCGTCAACGGGCCGACCCGCGGGACGCCCGGGCACCCGACGGCCTGGGTGAGCCAAACGACCGGGACGACCCCGCAGGTCCTCGGTCCGCTTTTCCCAGATGAATTAGTCAGCGGCGTGTCGATTACTCGGGTTGGCGGGTCGGTAGCCGGCAACGCCGCCAATTATCAGATCGCGCTTTTGGCGCCAGAATATTACAATTTCAGCGTCGCCCGGTTCACCGGGCAGGCACCCACGCTTACCCTTTTTGCAGATGAGATTTCGTTGTCCCTCAAACCCAAATGGGACGGCTCTAGCGAGATCTTCCTCCAGCCGGGAACCTATGTGCTAGGCGTGACCTGGGCCGCCGGAGTGGCACCGGAAACGTATGAACTGGACCTGTCCACTCGGATTGTGCATGAAACGGCGACACCGCTGACGAGCGGCCCAACCCCGGCATTGGGCCTGCGCTTGGTCGGCGACCTGCCGCCGCTCGCGGACCCGCCACCCGCGCCACCGGTCGTCTTTATCCCGCCGCCCGTCGGCGCGGCACCGACACTGCCACTGGTCGTGCCGCCGCCTGCGCCCCTCGATCCCGTGGTCGTCGCGCCCTCAGCTGCCGCGCCCGCACCACCGCCCGCGACCGGCGGCGGGACGACGTTCGTCACCGTTTCCTTGCCGACACACGCTCCGAATCTCGGTCCCGATGCGCACGCAATTAGCCCGACCGCGCAACCGTTCTTCGCGGCCTCGGTCCCCACGCCAACGGGACAAGGCTCTGCCGTCGTTTCGATCAACAACCCGGCCAACGCCTCCGGCATCCCGCCGCAGTTGGCCCAGGCGCTGAGTGACGGCCTGCTCGGCGGCGTTCGCGGGCGGGACGCGACCACCGGCACGCCGACAGATTCCGGCACCCCCGTCGTCAACGCCTCGCCTCTCCTGACGGCGGTTGCCGCCATTATGGTTCCCTCCCCGGTCCTGGCCGGCGGCGGTGACTTCACTCAGGTCGCCGTCGTGACTGCGGCGGAGGACTTCGTGCCCGTTTTCCAAACAGGGTCGGCGATTTCGACAAGTGAGCTACCGCTTTACGCGGCCCGGGACGGCGTCTGGCTCATCAACCAGCCCGGACCTATCGCCGACGCGGTGACGCGCGGGGGCGTCGAGGCCGTGGAAGTCTTTGGCCGGTTGTGGGGGTCTCTCCCGAAGCCAGCCGAGAGCCTGGACAGGCCGGAAGGGGTCGCAGAGGTCGGCCCCCCCCTCTCCCCCCCTTCGCAAGGGGGGGCAGGGGGGGTGCCCGCGGCACTCGTCGCCGAGGAAACCCCGGCCGCGGTGGTACCGTGGACGGAGTCGCTGGCTAACCGGCCGTTTTGGTGGACAGCCACGACAGTGCTGAGCTTCGGCTGGGGCGCGCTGAACGGCCACAAGTGGCTGGTCGCCCGGCGCGGCCGGCGGCTGTCGTTGCGCGACGGCGACCCCCACGAATTGACAAACTCCTACGCAACCTCGTTCGGCCATTGACCCGGAGGCGAACCCCCTTGAGTTCCAGCAAAGACGCCGGTAAGACGGCAGCCGTGGACGCCAACCGTTCGGACACGCCGATCAATACCGGCAGTCTGAAGCGCGAACTGCTGGCGGAGCTGCGTGAATCGTGGGAGGCCGGCAGACCCCTCCCGCCCGAAGACTTGCTCCAGCGCTGGCCCGATGAAGCCGGCACCGATCCCGTCAAGCCCAGCCTCCTTCTGGAAAACAATCTTCTACAGACTCGGCGGTGCGCGGCACCGGGGGACGATGCGGACGGCGCGGCCGTGGCTGAACCCACGGATTCCCTGCACAGCGTTTCCGTCCGCAGCCGGGCCTCGCGCCGACCCCCCCTGCCCCCCCCTTACGAAGGGGGGGAGAGGGGGGGGTGCGACCATTGCCCGCGACTGCCCGACCTGGGCGATTCGCTGTTCGGCTTCGTCCTGCGCCGCGAACTGGGCCGCGGCGCTTTCGCACGGGTTTTCCTGGCGGAAGAAGGCGACCTCGCCGGCCGGCCGGTGGTCGTCAAGGTATCCCGCATCGAGGGCACCGAACCGCAGACCCTGGCCCAGCTCCAGCACACGCACATCGTGCCCGTCTACAGCGTCCACGAAGACGCCGCCGCCGGTCTGCGGGCGCTGTGCATGCCGTATTTCGGCGGCGCCAGCCTCGCGCAGGTGCTCGACGTTCTGCGGGAAACGACCGCCTTTCCCACGCGCGGCGCGGAACTGGTGGGCGCGCTGGACGCGGCGGGAGCGCCCGTACCCACTTTGCCGGACTCCCCGCGCGCAACCCTCGGCCGACTCCGTTACGTCCAGGCCGCGGCCTGGGTCGTGGCCCGCCTGGCGGAGGGGTTGCAGCACGCGCACCAACGCGGCGTCCTGCACCGGGACGTAAAGCCGAGCAACGTCTTGCTGGGGGCCGACGGGCAGCCCATGCTCCTGGATTTCAACCTGGCCCAAACCGAAGCCGCCCGCCCGGACCAATCCGGCCTGGGCGGCACCGTGGCGTACATGTCGCCCGAACACCTGCGCGCCCTGGCCGGCCGCGACCCGGCCCTGGCCCGTGCCGTGGACCAGCGTTCGGACGTGTACGCGCTCGGCATGGTCCTCTACGAAATGCTGGCCGGCAAACGGCCTTTCGACCAGCACGCCAGCTACGCGCCGCTGCCCGTGCTGATCGAGGCGATGGCCCTGGAGCGCGGCCGGGGCAGCCCTTCCCTGCGTGCCGTGCGGCCCGACGCCCCGTGGTCGCTGGAAAGCATCGTCCACCGCTGCCTGGCACCCGACCCCGCCCGCCGTTACCAGCAGGCGGAGGAATTGGCCGAAGACTTGCGCCGCTTCCTCGACGACCGGCCGCTGCGCCACGCCCCCGAATTGAGCCGGGTCGAGTGCGTCCGCAAGTGGGTGCGCCGCCACCCGCGCCTGTCTTCGATGGGAACGGTGTCCGCCCCGGCGCTGGTGCTTTTGGCCCTGGCCGGGGCCGCCCTCGCCGGCGTGCGCGGCACCTTGACCCAGACGCGGGTGCGGCTGGTTGCAGTCCAGGACCAGGACCGCAAGCGCGCTTTCGAGAAGGGGGCCGGGCGGGCCTTGTTCTTCGTGAACACGACTCACCAGCTTGAAGATCACCTGCGCCAGGGGCCGGCCGTTTGCGAGGAGACGTTGGGGCTGTACGCCGTCCTCGACCGCGCCGACTGGCAGGACCGGCCGGACTGGCAACGACTGGCGGCGGAGGACCGCCAACGGTTGGCGGGCGACGTGCGCGAGCTGCTGCTGTTGCTGGCCGGGGCGCGCGTTCGGCTGGCGGCCCCCCACGACCGGTCGGCCTTCGCCGCGGCGCTCGGCCTGCTAAACCGGGCCGCGGAAATCCGTGGCCTGGAACCTTGCCGTGCTTTGTGGGAGGACCGGGCGGCCTACCTGGACGATCTCGGCGACAAGCCTGCGGCCGGGAGCGCGCGCGACGAGGCCAACCGCATCAAGCCCCAAACCGCCCGCGACTTTTACCTCCTGGCCATGACCTGCGCCCGCGCGCAGAAGTACGCCGAGGCGATTGCCCACCTGGACGACGCACTCCGGCGGGACCCGCGGCACTACTGGGCCTGGGTGCAGCACGGGCTGTGTCACGCCGCGCGGAACGACCC
>JBBRLG010000157.1:0-13223 GCA_038231495.1 Gemmatales bacterium
AGGCCCCCCCACGACCGGAGTGGGCGCCGACGCAGGGGGTGGCTGCCATGCTCTCGTACTCGAACGCATGCTTTGGAGTACCAAAGCATGGCACCCAGCGAATACAACCACTCCGGTCGCTGACGCTCCCGGCTCGCCATTCGGTTCGTGCCCCTCCTATAATGAGACCGTGACACCCACCGACGAGAGCCAACAGCAATGCCGATCATCGAGGCGCGGGGTCTGACCAAGACCTATAAGGTATTCCAGAAAAACCCCGGCCTGCGCGGGGCCGTCGTCAGCCTCTTTCGCCGCAAGTACAAGTCCGTCCAGGCCGTGCGCGACGTTAGCTTCAGCATCGAACCGGGCGAAATGGTCGCCTTCCTCGGCCCCAACGGCGCGGGCAAGACGACCACCCTCAAGATGCTCTCCGGCTTGATCTACCCCACCAGCGGCTCGGCCACCGTCCTGGGCTACACCCCCTGGGACCGGCCCGACGCCTTCCGCCGCCGCTTTTCGCTGGTCATGGGCCAGAAAAACCAGCTCTGGTGGGACCTGCCCGCCGGCGACAGTTTTCAATTGCACCGCGAAATCTACTCCCTGCCCGCCGCCGCCTTCAACAAAACGCTCGGCGACCTGACCGAACTGTTCGGCGTCGAGCAGCTGACCCGGCAGCCGGTGCGGGAGTTGTCGCTGGGCGAGCGCATGAAGATGGAACTGATCGCCGCCCTGCTGCACGAGCCGCAACTCCTCCTGCTCGACGAGCCGACCATCGGCCTCGACGTGGTGGCCCAGGTGGCCATCCAGCGCTGTCTCAAGGATTACAACTCCCGCCGCGGCGTGACGATGCTTTTGACCAGCCACTACATGCGCGACGTGGAGGCGCTGTGCAAGCGCGTCCTGGTCATCACGACCGGCCGCGTCATCTACGACGGCCCGCTTGCCGGCATCATCGAGCGCTTCGGCACACACAAGCTGGTCCGGTTGCAATTCGCCGGCGAGGAAGCGCCCGCCGACCTGGAGCGCTTCGGCGAAGCGACCCTCTCTGGGCCGGTTGCCGAGCTGAAGGTGGACCGCACGCGCATCTCGGAAATGCTGGCGACGCTGCTGGACCGTTACACCATCGTGGACATGAGCGTCCAGGACCCGCCGTTGGACCAGGTCATCGCCCGCGTCTTTGAAGAGGGCAAGGAAGCGCAGCAGAAAGAGGAGGCCGTCCATGCCGCCGGCTGAAACCGCCGTGCTGTCCGCGCCCGGACTCAACCCGCTGCGCGGCCTGCAAAAATACCTGAAGATCTTCCGCGTCTCGCTCACGGAACGACTGCACTACCGCGGCGACTTTTTCTTCGGCACGGTCCTGCGCTACCTGCCGATGGTCACGACGATCCTGCTCTGGCAGGCCGTGTACGCCGGCACCGACAACCCCGACAAAAAAATCGGCGATTACACGCAGAAGGAGATGATCGCCTACCTGCTGCTCATTCACGTCAGCCGGTCGTTTTCCAGCATGCCCGGTCTGGCCGCCGGCATCTCGCGCGATATCCGCGACGGCAACTTGAAAAAATACCTCGTCCAGCCGCTCGACATGATCGCCTACCTGCTGTCGTACCGCGCGGCCCACAAGGTGGCCTACATCGCCACGTCGGCGCTGCCTTACGGGCTGCTGTTTTTCCTTTGCTGGTGGTTCGGGGGCATCTTCGACACCTTCCCCGACGCGGTGACCTTCGTGGCGTACCTCATTTCTCTCCTTTTGGGATTCGTTATAGGCTTTTTATTTGAAACGTCGATGGGGATGCTCGGCTTCTGGATTCTGGAAGTCAGCTCGATCCTGTGGGTCGTCAACACGCTGAACTTCTTCGTCAGCGGTCAAATGATCCCGCTCGAAGTCATGGGGCCGAACTGGGCGATGGTGCTGAAATGGCTGCCGTTTCAGTACCTCGCCTACTTCCCCGCCCGCATCTTCCTGGGCAAGGTGCCGCCGGGCGAGTTGTGGACCGGCCTGCTCATCGAAGTGGCCTGGGCCGTCGTTCTGATCGTGTTGTGCCGATGGTTGTTCGCGCGCGGCCTGCGCCGCTACAGCGCGTTTGGGGGGTAACGACTTATGGGCGGCGTGGCCCGCTACTGGCGACTGTTCCTGGCGCTCGCCCGCTTCAACCTGGCGAACGAGTTGGCCTTCCGCGCGAACTTCCTCGTCAAGATCGTGGTCGAAACGCTGTGGCTGGGGATCCTGCTGGTTTTCTACGACAAACTGTTCGCCAACACGAAGGACATCGCCACCTGGGACCGTAACGAATACCTGTTCTTCGTCGGCTGCTTTTACGCCCTCAGCGGCGTGATCGAGACGTTTTTCCTGTCCAACTGCCTGGAATTTCAGGAGCTGGTGCGGACGGGCGACCTCGATTTCTACCTCATCAAGCCGATCGACGAGCAGTTCCTTGTGACCGCGCGTAACACGGACTGGTCCACGATGCCGAACATCCTCATGGGTGGCGGCGTCATGGTGTACGCCCTGGTCCACATGCCGTTGTGGGAGCACATGGCGGTGCCGGACATGGCGTTTCGGGTTCTGTCGTTCGGCGTACTCTTCCTGTGCGGCTGCGCGATGACGTACAGTTTTTTGCTCATGTTAACGTCCACGTCGGTGTGGTTCGTGCGCAACCAGAGCCTGATGGAATTGTGGTGGTTGTTCACGACGCTGATGCGTTACCCGCGGCAAATTTTCGCGAACACGTGGGCGTCGCCGATCGGCACCCTGTTCACGTTCGTCATTCCAGTGCTACTGGTGGTGAGCGTGCCGTCGAGCACGATGGCAAAGCCGCTGGAGCCGGAGCACGGGTGGTTCGTCGTGCTGACCGCGGTGGCGACGGTCGTGTTATTCTTCGTGAGCCGGCGGTTTTTCCGCTACGCGCTGCAATCGTACCGGAGTGCGAGCAGCTAAAGTTTCCCCACCCCCGCCGCTTGCGGCTTTGCGATGCGGGCCAAACATTCCTCAAGGTACGTCACCGCCGCCGGCACGTCCGTCATATTACCTTCCCGGCCCAGCGCCTCTATCCGCCGCGCCGCCACCTCCGCGTCGGGGGCGGCAAGGTAGCTGACGGCCCCGCACAACTTGTGGGCGGCACGGGCCAGGTGGGGCGCGTCGCCCGCGGTCGTGGCGGCCCGGATTTCGGCGAGCATGCGCGGGCCTTCGACGCGGAACAGTTCCAGCATCCGCTGCAACCGACGGTCGCGCCGGTCCGGGAGCGGCTGCACTTCAATCTTTTCTTCCCGCGCCTGGGGCGGCGACGGCTTGTTGGTTTGCTCAGCCGGCGCAGCGCCGGGGGCCAGGACGCGGGCGATCTCCCGCTGGAGCTGCTGCGGGTTGACCGGCTTGGACAGGTAGCCGTCCATGCCGCCGTTCAGGCACGCTTCCTCGTCGCCCTTCATGGCGAGGGCCGTCATGGCGATGATGGGCACCCGCGGCCCGCGACCGCCCGCGCGCGACCGGATCAGGGCGGTCGCTTGCAGGCCGTCCATCTCCGGCATTTGCACGTCCATCAGCACCAGGTCGAACGGCGTTTTCGCCAGCGTCTCCACCGCCTCGCGGCCGTTGCCGACCAGCGTGACCTGGTGGCCCATTTTCTGCAACATCTCCAATGCCACGACCTGGTTGAAGTAATTGTCCTCCGCCAGCAGGATGCTTAGCGGCCTTCGTGGGGGCAGGCCGATGCCGAAGGTGGTGTCGGCCCCGCGCCCCATTTGAATCTCAAACGCGGAAAACTGGAGCGTGATGGCAATTGCTTCGAGCAGGTCCGACGGCGTGAACGGCTTGGTCACGCACGTCGCAATCCAGGCGTCGGTGAAGCGGCCGTCGCGCTCGCCCGCGGGTGTCGTCCCCAGCAAAATTATGGGCGACGCGCAGCCCTGGCCCTGGCGCAACCCGCGTGCGACCGCTGCCCCGTCCTCGCCGCCCACCCGTTCGTCCAGCAAGACGAAATCGAACGCCTGCTTGGATTTCTTGGCCGTCTTGATGTAATCGACCGCCTCGGCGACGCCGGCCGCGCCGGTCGGCCGCAAGCCCCACTTTTTCAGCGTTTCAATCGTGGCCAGCCGCTGCGACACGTTTTCATCGACGACCAGGGCCGTCAGGTTCTTCAACCGCCGGAGCACGTTGCCCGGCAGCGTGATCGCCGTCACCGTTTCGCGCCCCAGCAGGACGGTAAACCGAAACGCACTACCCTTGCCGACGGTACTCTCCACTTCAATCTTGCCGTCCATCATTTCGACCAGGTTGCGGGCGATCGATAGTCCCAGGCCCGTGCCGCCGAACTGCCGGGTCGTCGAGCTGTCGCCCTGGACGAACGGCGAAAAGATGCGTTGCATCAAGTCGCCGGCGATGCCGATGCCCGTGTCGCGCACCTCGAAGCCGAGGCGAACGTTGGCGTCGGTGCGCTCCAGGACGCGCACGCCGACGGCAACGTCGCCTTCCTTGGTGAACTTGAGGGCGTTGCCGATCAGGTTGACGAGGATTTGCCGCAGCCGGCCGGCGTCGCCGTTCACGTCGGCGGGCACGTCGGGCGCGATGTCGCACGTCAGTTGCAACCCTTTCTGTTTGGCCCGGTCGGTAAGCATCTGCACCGTGCCGATGAGTTCCTGGTGGAGGTCGAACGGTTCGGGGTGTATCTGAAACTTGCCGGCCTCCATCTTGGAGAAGTCGAGCAGGTCGTTGACCAGCAGCAGCAAGGCGTTGGCCGACTCGTGAATGACGCGCAGCCGATTGCGCAGGCGCGGCGAGCCTTCCTCGGCCAGGGCCAGGGTGGTCATGCCCAGGATGCCGTTCATGGGCGTGCGGATTTCGTGGCTGACGTTGGCGAGGAAACTGCTTTTGGCCTCGTTGGCTGCTTCCGAGGCTTTTATGGCGCGTTGTAGCTCCTCCTGTGCCTGCCGGCGTTCATCGACTTCCATGCGCAGGTCGTGGTTCAGTCGCTCCAACGCGCCCGCGCGCTCCCGGTCGGCGGTCAGTCGTCTCTCCGCGTCGGGCTGCTCCTTGTCAGCGTCGGTCCGAGGCGCGGTATTGCGGACGGCGCCGATCAACGCCGTGAACAGGACACTCGTAAACCCGAACAGCAGTAAGCTCAGGACGCCGCCCAGGCTGTCCAGGAAAGGCCAGCAAATCAACAGGGCAATCACCGCGGCCAGCAGGGCGGGTCCGGTGTGGGAAATCGAGCGGCGGAGCTTGTCGCGCATTCGTCATCTCGCGGTCGGAGGGCTTTGCGGGCAACCGGAAAGTATAGGCCGAAAAGTGCGTCCGCGCGGCGGGCGATGCCCCGGCTCTCATCCAACCTATGCGCCACCGCCCTGCGGTGCGTAAAATACTCACCTGAACGCCAACCGACGCCGAGGCGAGACCCAGGTATGCCACAACCGCGCGAAACCAACTCCGCCCCCAAGACCGGCGAGGGTTTGAAGGTGCTCGTCATCGACGACGAGAAGGCCCACGCCGAAGTGGTTGCCGAAAGCCTCGAACGTGTCGGCTACGAGTGCGTGCTTGCCACCAGCGGCACGGCCGGTGCCCGTCTCATTGAAAACGACGAGTTTGACGTGATCGTCACCGATCTGAAGATGGCCGACCTCGACGGCCTCGCCATCCTGCGCAAGGCCCGCCAGAACTTGCCCGAAGCCGAGGTCGTCATGATTACCGGCCATGGCGACGTGAAGACCGCCGTGGAAGCGATCAAACAGGGCGCGGCAAACTACCTGACCAAGCCCGTGGACCTCGGCGAATTGCGGGCCATTGTCGAGAAGGCGTCGGAGCGGTTGCGGCTGGCGCGGACCAACCGCGAGCTGAAGCGCCAGCTCGACGAGAAATTCGGCTTCGAGGGTGTGATCGGCAACAGCTCGCGGATGCACGAGGTCATCAAGGGTTTGCAGCACATCGCGCCGACGAGCGCGACGGTGTTGATCCTCGGCGAGACGGGGACCGGCAAGGAGCTGGTGGCCAAGGCGATCCACGCCAACAGCCCGCGCAAGAACAAGCCGTTTGTGGCGATGAACTGCACCGCGCTTAACGAAAACCTGCTAGATGCGGAGTTGTTCGGCCACGAACCCGGCTCGTTCACCGGGGCGGACCGCTTGCGCAAGGGCCGCTTCGAGGCGGCCAACGGCGGCACGCTTTTCCTGGACGAAGTGGGCGACATGCCGTTGAACTTGCAGGCCAAATTGCTGCGGGTGCTGGAGAACAGTGAGATCGTGCGCATCGGCAGCAACGACCCGATCAAGGTGAACGTCCGCGTCGTGTCGGCAACGCACCAGGACCTTGAGGTCGCCGTCGTGGAGGGCAAGTTTCGCCAAGACCTCTTCTTTCGCCTGAACCGCCTGAAGGTGCGCCTGCCGCCGTTGCGCGAACGGCGCGAGGACATTCCGCTCCTCGCCGCGCGTTTCATGAAGGACTTCAACGAACTGCACGGCAAGCACGTCACGGGCATCGCCGAGCCGGTGCGTCGGGCGATGGCCTCGTACGACTGGCCCGGCAACGTGCGCGAGCTGCGTAACTTCATCGAGAGCATGGTCGTGCTGGATTCCGACAGCGTGTTGGGCCTGGACGACGTGCAGGAGGGCGACATCCTCCGCAAAGTGTCGTCGATCGACGGCCAGGCCGTCGGCCCCGCGAACCTCGTCGGCCGCCCCTTGGCGGAGGTCGAGCGCTACTACATCGAGCAGGCGTTGACGCTCACGGGCGGCAAGCGCGAGGAAGCTGCGAAGATACTGGGCATCGGCGAACGGACGCTGTACCGGGTCATCAAAGATTGGGACGTGCAGGACAAGATCAAGCAGACGCTTGCGGCCCACGACGGTGACGTGGCGGCGGCGGCGGCGGCGCTCGACATGGACGAGGCGGAGTTGCAGCGGAAGATCAAGAAGTCGGGGATCAAGGACGAGTGATTTCAACCACGGAATACACGGAAAACACGGAAAAAAGACAGAAAAGACCGAGTAAAGGTACTTGGCCGTGTCTTGTGGAAGGTTATGGATTTCTTCGTCTTTTTTCCGTGTTTTCCGTGTATTCCGTGGTTTCATTTTTAGGTCATAGGGCGATTGATGCCACGCATTCAGCAGTTACCGCCGCTCGTCGTCAACAAGATCGCCGCCGGCGAGGTCATCGAACGGCCCGCCAGCGTCGTCAAGGAACTCCTCGAAAACGCCGTCGATGCCGGCAGCACCCGCATCGACGTGGACGTGGAGCAGGGCGGCGGCGAGTTGATTCGCATCGCGGACGACGGTTGCGGCATCCACCCCGACGACCTGACGCTCGCCTTTGCCAGCCACGCGACCAGCAAGTTGCACAGCGCCGACGACCTCTTTCGCATCGGCACCCTCGGCTTCCGCGGCGAGGCGCTGGCGTCCATCGGCGGCATTGCC
This sequence comes from Gemmatales bacterium, assembly GCA_038231495.1. GTDB lineage: Bacteria > Planctomycetota > Planctomycetia > Gemmatales > Gemmataceae > JBBRLG01. The sequence continues at coordinate 7,378 of JBBRLG010000157.1, forward strand.
CAGGTTATGTTGCAGTCGCGACCGCCGGACCAAACGTGTGGTGCGCAGATCAGCTGTCACGGCGGCGACCTGAGCGCGGTGCAACCGTGGAACGGTTCGCAAGGGACGCGCATCGAAGTGCGCCACCTGTTCTACAACACGCCCGTGCGCCGCAAGTTTCTGCGCACCACCGCCACCGAAATGGGCCACGTCAGCGAGACGTTTACGCGACTGGCGCTGGCCCACGCCCGGCCGCCGTTCGCCGTGGAAACGAGCCGGGCGACCGGCCTGCACTTGACGCTGCGCCACAACAACAAGCCGGTCTACGACGTGAAGGCGTCGGCGACCTTGCTCGACCGCATCGCCCTGTTTTTCGGCCCGGAGATTGCCAATCAGCTCTACGGCATCCAGGCGACGAGGGGACCGGCGACGCTCACCGGCTACGTCGCCGACCCGGCGTGCGAGCGCGGCACGGCGAAGTTGCAGTACCTCTTCCTCAACGGCCGTTGGATTCGCGACCGCAGCCTCGGCCACGCGCTGCAGGAGGCGTTCCGCGGGCTGCTCATGACGGGCCGTTATGCCGTCGCGTTCCTCTTCCTCGACCTGCCGCCCGACCAGGTGGACGTGAACGTCCATCCGACCAAGTCCGAAGTGCGCTTTCGCGACAGCCAGGCACTTTACCACCTGGTGTTCGGGACGGTGCGCGAGCGGCTGCGTGCGGAGAATTTGACCGCGCGCCTACAACCTCCCTCGACCATCCGCCCAAGCGGCGAGATCGTACCGCAGGCCGCGCCGCCCGATGCGCTGCCGTGGGCGCTGCTTCCCGAGCCGCCGTCCGCGCCCTCGCTGCCGTTCACGTCGGCCCGTCCGGCCACGCCACCGTCTGCGCCCGACTTGCCTGCCGCGCCCGACGCCGGCAACGGCTTTCCGCCGTCCGCTCTGCCGTCCAGCTTGCCGCCCTCGAAAGTGATTCAGCTTTACGACGCTTACCTGGTGATGGAGACGGAAGCCGGGATGCTCGTCATCGACCAACACGCCTTGCACGAGCGCATCCTGTTCGAGCATCTGAAAAAACGCATCCGCTCCGGCCCCCTGGAAACGCAGCCGTTGTTGATTCCGGAACCGGTAGACCTCAGCGCCGACGCCGCGGCCCGGACCCTGGAACACCGCGATGCGCTGGCGGAACTCGGCCTCGGCGTCGAGGACTTCGGCGGCGGCACCGTCCTATTAACCTCGTACCCGGCCCTCCTCGGCCGCCGGTCGCCCCAAGCGATCCTGCGGGCCGTCGTCGATCACCTTACCTCGAAAGACCGCGTGCCGAGCCGTGAAGTCCTGTTCAACGACCTCTTGAGTCTGATGGCGTGTCACGCCGCGGTGCGTGCCGGCGACCGACTCACGCCCGAAGAGATGGCCGACCTCGTGCAGCAACGCCACCTCGCCGACGATACGCACCACTGCCCGCACGGCCGACCGACGGCGCTGCTGTTTAGCAAGCACGACCTCGACAAACAGTTTCGGAGGATTTGAAGAGTAACCGCCTTAAGGACGGGTTCCACCGTTTGTGCCTGAAATGCGGGCGGACGCCGGAGGCTGCGCGGCGTTTCGGCTGTCGCACCAGGCGTAAGCATTGCTGCCCGCCGGCCAAACCGTTAGATTAGGCAACGTCGAATCCCGGCAACGTCGGACCGGTCCGGAACCGGCGACGCTCCCAACTCCTTCTGCAACGAGTCGAGCCGATGCGGGTGCTGTTCGCGGCCTCGGAAGTGGTCGGGTTCGCCAAGACCGGCGGGTTGGCGGACGTCGCCGGGTCGCTGCCGCCGGCCCTCGCCGAGTTGGGCCACGATTGCGCCGTCATCATGCCGCTGTACCACTGCGTGCGCGTCGGCAAACAACCCCTTGAACCGCTCGGCCTCAACCTCGAAATTCCCATCGGCGGCCGGACGGTCGGCGGCAGTCTCTGGCGCTCGACCATCCCCGGTACCTCGATCCCCCTTTATTTCGTCGAGCACCGCGACTACTTCGAGCGCGACGAGCCGGCGTTCAAGCGCGGCCTGTACCAGTTCACCACCACCGACCGCCACATCCGCGACTATCCCGACAATTGCGAGCGGTTTACTTACTTTTGCAGGGCCGTCCTCGAAGCGGTCCGCCTGCTCGACTTCTGGCCCGACGTGCTGCACCTGCACGACTGGCAGACCGGCCTCGTGCCCGTCTACCTGTCCGAGGTCTATCATCGGCATCCCGACGCCGCGCTACGCCGGCGCTACCAGGCGATTAAAACGCTCTTTACGATCCATAATTTGGCTTACCAGGGAGCGTTCCCCTCCGACCAGGTGCCGCTGACGGGCCTCGACTGGCACCTCTATAATTACTTGCAGATGGAAGCCTTCGACCGGCTCAACTTCCTCAAGACGGCGCTCGTCTTCAGCAACCTGATTAACACGGTCAGCCCGACCTACGCGCGTGAAATCCAAACGCCGGCTTACGGTTGCGGCCTGGACAGCGTCCTGCGCGAGCGGAGCGAGCGGCTGTTCGGCATCGTCAACGGCGTCGATTACGACGTGTGGAAAACGGCCGACAACCCGCGGCTGCCCGCGTCCTACAGCGCCGACGCCATCGCCCCGGGCAAGCCGGAGTGCAAGGCGGCGTTGCAGCGGCGCTCGAACCTCGAAACGGACGCGCGCACGCCGCTGTTCGGCGCCGTGACCCGGCTGGCGGGACAGAAGGGCGTCGACCTGCTCGTCAAGGTGGCGAACGCCTTCTTGCAGCACGGCGCGCAGCTCGTGGTCCTTGGCGACGGCGACCCGGCTTATAAGCAAATGTTGTACGACCTACGGGCGCGCTTCCCGGCGCGCGTCAGCCTGACGTTCGATTTCGACGAGACGCTGGCGCACCAGATCGAGGCGGGCGCGGACCTGTTCCTGATGCCGAGCCTGTTCGAGCCGTCGGGCCTGAATCAGCTGTACAGCATGCGCTACGGCACGGTGCCGGTGGTACGGGCGACCGGCGGCCTGGCCGACACGGTGGTGGACACGACGCCCGCCACGCTGGCGGCCGGCACGGCGACCGGCTTCAGCTTCGGCGCGGCGGCGCCGGAGCCGTTCTGGGCCGCGATCCAGCGGGCGCTCGTTCTCTACTGGGGCGAGCCGGACGCCTGGCGGCAGGTGATGCGCAACGGCATGCGTGCCGACTGGTCGTGGCGCCGCAGCGCCGCCGAGTATCAACGACTGTACGAGCGGCTGGCGGCTCCGTCCGAGTAGGAACGAGCGATGGACTTAAATCTGCAAGGTTTTGCTTCCTCCCTCCGGAGTTTGCCGATGCCGGAACTGCGCAAGGACCCCATCGTGGGCCGCTGGGTCATCATCGCCACGGACCGCGCCAAGCGTCCCGTCGCCCCCAAGATCGAGCCGCTGGCTGGCGACGGCCCGTGCCCCTTTTGCGAGGGCCAGGAGGACAAGACGCCGCACGAAATCCTCGCCTACCGGGCGCGCGACACCCGGCCCAACGAGAAAGGCTGGCGCGTCCGCGTCGTGCCGAACAAGTTCCCGGCCCTGCAAATCGAGGGCGAATTGCAAAAGCGCGGCGACGGCATCTACGACAAGATGAACGGCATCGGTGCCCACGAAGTCATCCTCGAATGCCCGTTCCACGAAGTCACGATGGCGAACCTGAGCGAAGAAAACATCCGCGAAATCCTCTGGGTGTACCGCGACCGGCTCGTCGATCTCAAGAAGGACCCGCGGCTCGTGTACGGCATGGTGTTCAAGAACGTGGGCGCGGCGGCCGGGGCGTCGCTGGAGCATTCGCACTCGCAGCTGATCGTGACGCCGATCGTGCCGATCAGCGTTTGGGAGGAGATGATCGGGTCGCTGGAGTTCTTCAACTACCGCGGCCGGTGCATTTACTGCGACATGGTCCACCAGGAGCTGGCGGCCGAGAAGCGCATCGTGCTGGACACGCCGAACTTTTTGTGCTTCTGCCCTTACGCCTGCCGGTTCCCGTTCGAGACGTGGGTGTTGCCGAAGAACCACAACAGCCACTACGAGAACATCCAGAAGAACGAGGTGGACGAACTCGGCACGGTGCTCAAGACGATCCTGTTGAAACTGGAATCGGCTCTGGACCGGCCGGCGTACAACTACATCATCCACACGTCGCCGTTCGACACGCAGCTGTTGCCGCACTACCACTGGCACATGGAAATCATCCCGCGGTTGACGCGCGTCGCCGGCTTCGAGTGGGGCACGGGCTTTTACATCAACCCGATGCCGCCGGAGCAGGCGGCGCAGTTCCTGGCGGAAACGAAGGTGGATCTGTCGGCGACGCCGAAGCGGGGATGAGTCAGCGCCTTTGCCGCTTGCGGCTTTGCGCGCAAAGCCGCAAGCGGCAAACCCGGAGGGAATCAGCCATGCGCATCGGCGTCTTCGGCGGCACGTTCGATCCGGTGCATTACGGCCACCTGATCCTGGCCGAGCAGTGCCGCGAACAGGGCCGGCTCGACCAGGTCTGGTTCGTGCCCGCACCGCGGCCGCCCCACAAGGCCGACCAGCCGTTGACCCGGTTCGAGCAGCGCGTCGAGATGCTTGCCCTCGCTCTTGCCGGCAATCCGACGTTTCGCATCGACGAGGTCGAGAAGGAACGCACCGGGCCGAGCTTCACCGTGGACACGCTGGACGCACTGCAACGGCAGCACTCCGGCGACGAGTTTTTCCTGCTGGTGGGTTCGGACACGCTGGCGGATTTGCCGCACTGGCACGATCCAGTTGGCGTGCTGCGGCGGGCCGGCCTGATGGTGATGCTGCGGCCGGGACACCCGCTGCTGCCGGCGGCGGCGTTGCGGGCGTCGGTCGGGCTGCCCGCCGACGTGGAGTTGCGGTTGGAAGTGGCGGAGACGCCGTTGATCGACATTTCGAGCCGCGACCTGCGGCGGCGCGTCGTTCTCGGCAAAAGCCTGCGCTACTTCGTGCCGCGCGCCGTTGACGTCTACCTGCACGAAAAGAAGGTCTACCGCGGGGCCGCGACCTCGGTGTGAACGGGCTTGGCGACCAGGTGGTTTACGGTCTTCGTCGCGGGCGGTTCTTCCGGCAAACCTTTGCGCTTACGCCACCACGCCAGGCTGAAATCGACTGCCATCGGCAGCACCGAAATGAAGACGATGGCGACCAGCACCAGCTCGAAGTTTTTCTGCACCCACTCCCAGCTGCCGAAGTAATAGCCACTGAGGACGCAGACCAGCACCCACAGGGTGGCACCGCCGACGCTGTAGGTCGCAAATCGGTGAAACGGCATCCTCCCGATGCCGGCCACGAACGGCGCGAAGGTCCGCACGATGGGCACGAAACGTGCGAGGACGATCGTCTTGGCGCCATACTTTTCGTAGAACGCCTGGGCCTTGAGCAGGTGCTTTTTGTTGAAGAACCACGAGCGCTCGTACTTGAACACCTTGGGGCCGAGGTGGTAGCCGATCGTGTAATTGACCGCGTCGCCCAGCATGGTCGCGGCGATCAGGCATACAATTATCACCGGCAGGCTGACGGGGGAGCCGGGGAGGCTGGCCACCGCACCGGCCGCGAACAGGAGCGAATCGCCCGGCAAAAACGGCGTCACGACGAGGCCGGTTTCGCAAAAGACGATGACGAAGAGCAGGACGTAGAACCCCGGCCCCATCGAGGCGACGAGGGCGGCGAGCTTGTCCGGCGTCGGCGGCCAGAGGGCGTTCCAGATTTGCGTGATGAGGTCCATGACGAGTCCTGACGGTCCGGGGCGGAGTTCAATCTGTAACCGGTCACCGGCATTTTCTTCTCCCCCCCCTTACGAAGGGGGGGCGGGGGGGGTTAAGCACGGTTAACTTGCTCTGTCCTGGCGTG
>JBBRLG010000158.1:0-13200 GCA_038231495.1 Gemmatales bacterium
CCGACTGTTTAAACGCCCCGCGGTGGGGCAGCCCACAAGCCCGACGCGCCAGCGCGGCACGACCCCTTGCGTCATGCCAGGAGGGACGGTCCCTCGCTGGCGCTTCGGGCTTGTGCCAAGTTGACCCGCGCCGAGTATATTTGAAAATGCGCGAAAGAAACACCACCTCCCGACGGACCCTGTGCGAAGACCTGATTTCATTCCTGCAAAACCGAGGTGTCGCATGGCGGTCGCCGTTCCCTGTCCCGAACCCTTGCTGTTGTCGCAATTTCGGGAAGGCGCCCTGGCCGATGCGGAGGCCGACGCCCTGGAGAGCCATCTTTTGCATTGCCCGGCTTGCATGGCGGCGTTGAAAGCCGGAGAAACTCTGCCGGGGAGCAAGGCCGCAACGCAGGACACAGCCTGGCACGAACCGTCGATGAAAGCGAACGAAATGGATGTCTTGATCCGACGTTTCAAGAAGCTGCGCCGGGACGGTAGCGCGCGCATCGACGAGGCTCTGGAGGAATTGCGCGCCCTTCTGGCTCCAGCCCAAGCCGCGGACGAGATCGGCCGGCTAGGGCACTATCGCGTGCGGCGCATCCTTGGTCGCGGCGGCATGGGCCTCGTCCTGGAAGCGGAAGACCTCCTCCTGGGCCGGCTGGTCGCGCTGAAAGTCATCCATCCCAAGATGGGAGCGAGCCTGGCCATCCGCCAGCGCTTCCTCCGCGAAGCCCGCTTGGCGGCGGGGCTGCGGCACGAACACGTCGTCACCATCTATCAGGTCGGCGAAGAGCGCGGCCTGCCTTATTTGGCCATGGAATTGTTGCCCGGAGAAAGCCTGGAAGCGCGCCTGCGGCGGGAACCGGTCCTTCCCGAAGCGAAAATCCTCCGCCTGGGGCGGGAAATGGCCGAAGGGTTGGCTGCCGCCCACGAGCGCGGACTGACGCATCGGGATGTCAAGCCCGGCAACATTTGGCTCGAGCGCCGCGACGGCCGATCCTGGGTGAAAATCCTCGATTTCGGCCTGGCCCGCTCGACCCAAAACGAACTAAACCAGGCCGTTACGCAGTCGGGCATGATCATCGGCACGCCCGGCTACATGGCCCCGGAACAGGCCCGTGGCGAGCCGGTCGGCCCGCAAACCGACTGCTTCAGCCTCGGCTGCGTGCTGTTCGAGATGGCCACCGGGAAACAAGCTTTTGGCGGGCGCACCATTCTCGACGCGCTGCGGGCGTTGGAAATGGTGGAGCCGCCGCCCGTATCGCAACTGCGCCCGGAAATCTCGGTCGGTTTGACCGTTCTGCTCCGCCGGCTCATGGCCAAACCAATGGCCGAGCGCCCCGCCTCGGCCAAGGAGGTTGTGGAAACGCTACGGCGTTTGCAAGAATCCGCCGCGCAGCGTCGCATGGCCAACGCGGTAAAGGCCGCGCCGCCAAAATCCGTCACGACCATTCCCTGCCCAGTCGCTGTGCTGGCCGCGCCGGCGCCGCTACAGCCTATTTCGTCCGCTTCCCAAGAAATCGCTGTGCAGGCCGCGCCGGCACCGCTGCAATCCGCCGCGCGCGCACCGCTGCCAATCGCCCACGCGGTCAAAGTCCTCGCGCGCTTGTTCACCCCGATGCGGACGTTGATCGCGGCCGGCGTCCTCCTGGCACTCTGCGGCGTATGGGGGGCGCAAGGGTTGTTTCGCAACCGCCCCGAAATGCCCGGCGACCCTGGCGACCCCGTTGGCGACATGGCATTAGTCCGGCAGCCGGCCAAGCTCAAGGACGTGCGCGGCTGGACCCTGGACACCCGCATGTTTCGCGGCCGCGTCAACACCATTGCCTACAGCCCCGACAGCAAGCTCATCGCCACCGCGGGCGACGACGCCACGATCCGCATCTGGGACATCCGCACCGGTGCCTTGCAAAAAGCTCTGGCGCAACAGGCGAGCATCATCACCAACGGCCACGGGGAATACGACGCGTTTTCCCAAACCCTGGCCTGGTCTCCCGACGGCAAAATCCTGGCGGCCGGCGGCGACCCCACCGGCAGGGTCCGGCTGTGGGACGTTGAAACCGGCAAGCTGGTGCGCTCCTTTTCCGAGGGCAAGGCGCGGGTGCCGGCCATCGCCTGGAACGGCGACGGCACCCGGCTGGTCACGGGGCATTTCGACGGCAACGTTCGCCTTTGGTCCGTCGAAGGGGAACTCTTGATAACCGTGCGCAAGGAGCAAGCCGTCGTTCGAGCGGTGGCCCTATCCGCCGACGGTAAGCGGTTTGCCGCGGACTACGCCGGCAAACCAGTTGTTTGGCGAGCCGACGGCACCGAGAGCCGGTTCCTGGGTCTCGCGACCCCCGACGCGCCCTGTGCTAACCTGGCCTTTTCCCCCGATGGGAAAAACCTGGCCTTCCACAAGGTGGTCCCGCTCAAGGATAGCCAAGGCAATCGCAGCATCCCCGCGATCCTGGATTTGGACAAAGATCAGACGACCGTGCTGGAAACCGGAGAACCTACTCAGCTCGTTGGCTTGGGTAGCCTGCGCTGGTTGAACGATGGAAAGCAACTGGCCGAGGGGGGCCGAATCTGGGATTTGGCCAAACGCGAGGTTGTGGCCAAGGTTCCCTCCGGCCAAAAAGAACCCTATTTCTATCACATTTGGGCGCCGGACGGGAAGACCTACGTGAAGGGGCGTGCCTCGGAACTCCTGGAGGTCAACGAAGTCGAATCGGGCAAACGGCTGTTTGCCCTGGAAGGTCATCCGGCGCTGGCACTCGGCAACATGGAAAGTCCCCGCGTTTTCGCTGCCGTGTCACCGGACGGGAAAACTCTGGCCATGTTGCGCACAATTAGCGAGGGGCCGGTCGATTTCTGGGACACCGCGACCGGCAAGCGGCTTCGCGACGTACCCATTGGCGGCGGATTCTTTGATTCCTTCCGCTGGTCCGCGAAGGGAGATGAACTCCTCATTGCGACGAGCCACGGCGCGGTGAGTTCCATCTCCTGGCCGTCGGGCGAGACCGTCTCTCACCCAGTTAACGGTTTCCATTTCACCCCGGCGCCGAAGGAACCGCTCTGGGCCTTCATGGAAGGAAATGCGAACCTTCTGGGTACCAAGGTGTTCGTGTGGAACTCAAAGACCGGGGAGAAACTGCAATTGGGCGAATCGCCGGGTGCGCTCGTCATGGCGTGGTCGCCGGACGGCGAACTACTGGCTGTCAGCAACCCCGATAAAGGTATCGACATTTGGAAATGGGCGACGAAGGAGAAACTGCAATCCTTGCCAGCCACGGCGTACAGCGTCAAATGGTCGCCCGACGGCAAACTGGTGGGAGGCGGCGGCAAGGTTTGGAGCCGGGAATCGTGGAAGGAAGTCCACACCCTTCCAGCCAATCGGCATTTTCTGGGCTGGTCCGCCGACGGCAAGCATATCTACGAGCGGGACAGCACCTATAAAGTCTATGTGCGGGAATTGGAGACGAAGAAAGAGGTGCGCAACTTCGTCAGCGATTATTCCATGACCAACGGGTTCCAAGTCTCCGAAACCGGTCACATCGTGTTCCCCATGAGCCAGGCTTTCGGCCTGTGCGGCATCGAGGACCGGTACGCTCGGTGTGTATTCCTGGTGCTACGCGGTGGTGTCCCCGTGGCGATCAGTCCCGAGGGTCACTACCGCTGTCCGACGGGCCTCGACGACGATTTGATCTACCTGACCGTCGGAAGTGACGGCAGGCAAGAAACCCTCACCCCCGCGGAGTTTGGCAAGCGTTTCAACTTCTGCAACCAACCCGACCGCGTGCATCCCCTGGCGTCCACGCAAGGACAGAAAAAGTAGGATCCTTTCCGGCCATTACAAAAAAAGAGTGAACGGATACAAGAAAAGTTGCCGCCCCCCTTGTCCCTCGTCCGTCACTCGGCCCGCCCCGACGCCGGCGCATTGCGATCCGGCGGATCGACGCCGTGCAAGTGGCGGACGAAAAAGTCGCGCCGCCGCCGTTCGCCGTATGCGCCTCCCAACGTGTGGTTGGTTCCGGGTAGCACCAGTAGGTCGAAATCCTTGTTCGCCTTGATGAGCGCGTCCGCCACCCGCAACGTCGATTCCGGCGGCACGTTCGTGTCCAGCTCGCCCACGACCAGCAACAGCTTGCCACGCAGTTTAGGCGCGTTCGTTACGTTCGACTGCTCCGCGTAGTGCGGACCCAGCACGCCCATCCACTGTTCGTTCCAACTCAGCTTGTCCAGCCGATTGTCGTGGCAGCCGCAGGAAGCGTAGCCGACCTTGTAGAAGTCGCCGTGAAACAGAAGTGCGCCCAGCGTGTTCTGGCCGCCGGCCGAGCCGCCGAAAATGCCGACGCGGTCGGTATCGACATACGGGTAGCGCACCGCCAGCGCCTTGAGCCACGCGATGCGGTCGGGAAAGCCGGCGTCGGCGAGGTTCTTCCAGCACACGTCGTGGAACGCGCGCGCGCGGTTGGCCGTCCCCATGCCGTCGATCTGCACGACAATAAAACCAAGCTCGGCGAGCGTCTGCGCCTCGTAGTGCAAAGGACTAAAGCGCTTGGGCACGTGCGAATCGTGTGGCCCCGCGTAGATGTATTCGACGACGGGATACTTCTTCGCGGGTTCGAACTTCTGAGGTCGGCAAACCATGCCCCAGATGTCGGTCTTGCCGTCGCGGCCCTTGGCGCTGAACACTTCCGGATAGTTCCAGCCGCTCTCGCGCAGCGCCGACACGTCCGCCTTTTCCAATTGGCAAACGAGGGTGCCGTCCGTCGCCCGGCGCAATTCGTGGACGGGGGCCAAGTCCACACGCGAATAAGTGTCGAGCAGGTACTTGAGGTCCGGCGAGAACTGGACGGCATGGGTGCCGTCGCCGGGCGTGAGGTCCACCAGGCCGCTGCCGTCGAAATTGATGCGGCAATAGTGGACCAGGTACGGGTCCTGGCCCGCGCGCAGGCCGCCGGCGCGGAACCAGATTTGCCGTTTCTCCTCGTCCACGCGCTCGACGCCGCGCACCACCCATTCGCCTTTCGTGACCTGGTTGCGCACGCGCCCTGCCCGCGCGTCGATCAGATAGAGGTGCTTCCAGCCGTCGCGCTCCGACTGTAGGACGATCTCGTCGGTGCGCTCCAGGTAGGCGAAGAAGGTGCCCTGGTAGTGGTCGATGAACGTTTCGGCCTTCTCCTCGACGAGGTTGCGCGTCTGGCCGTTCACCGCGTCAACTTCGATGACCCGAAAGCGCTGGTGGCCGCGGTCGGTGCGCTCGAACAGGAAGTGCAACCCGTCCTTGAGCCAGTGCAGGCGCGGGACGCCGCCGAAATCGATGCGGTCGCAATCGACCTTGAACGGCTTGCGCGCGTCCACGTCGCACAGCCAGATTTCGTGGGCCGGCAGCTTGTCGCCGGGTCGGGGGTAGGGCCGCGTCTGCAACCGGGCGGCGAGCTGGTCGCGCGGCGACGATTCGAGTAGGTAGACCTGTTTGTTGTCGCCCGGCTCGGTGCGGTACGCGACGAGGGTTTTGGAGTCCGGCGACCACTCGACGTAGCCGAAGGCGTTGCCCGCCTCGCCGTTGCGGGTCAACTGGGTCTCTTTGTCGGCATCCTTGGCGCGGAGGAAGACGTTGAAATCCTTGACGGACGCGACCCATTTGCCGTCGGGCGAAGTGTCGGGGCGCGTTTGCCGGTCCGGCGGCCTCTGAAGCGCGGCGGCTTCCGGGTAGCGCTCGTCGTCAGCGTCCGGAACATTGGGTTGCACGGCGTCTTTCTTCGGCGGCGGCAGCAGTTCCGCCGGTTTGCCACCGCCGGCTTCCTTGATGCGTTGGCACTCGTAAGATTTCAGGTCGCACCGCCAGACGTAGCCGTCCTCCCGGAATTGCACCGCGCCCGCGCCGGCAAATTCAATCGCGTCGAAGGGCAGGTGGTCCGCCGCAAAAGTCTTTTTGGTCGCCGCCGACAGCGCCGCGGCAAGTTTCCCATGGTCGAACGCCGGGGCGCGGGTGCCGTGCTCCGCATCGACCAGGATAAATTCCCGCGCGCCGTCGCGCAGGTCGTTGCGATACCAGAAGCGGGCGTTGTCCTCCAGCCAGTGCGGCGCGATCTGGGCCTTGAACACGCGGTTGCGCAACTTCGCGCCAAGGGCACCGGCGCGGTCGTAAGATTGGGCCAGTTCATCGGGCGTTGGCGTGTATTTATCATGGCGAACGTCGTCGGCGGCCGGCAACCGCAAGGCGGTAAGGACGACTACGATCGGTAAAAGCGACGTCCGCATGGGTAGAATTCCTCGATTACCAATCCGCATGGCTAACAGCTAACAGCTAATTGCTGTCGGCTATTTGTTTAATCAATCGCTGTTAGCTAGCGGGGCACTTCGACGCGCTCCAGCACGGTGGCGAGCATGTCGTCCGTGGTGAAGCCCTCGACGTAGGCGTCGGGCTGCAATGTGAGGCGGTGGCGCAGGACGGGCCGGCAGACGCGCTTCACGTCGTCGGGGCTGACGAAGTTTCGGCCGCTCATCAAGGCACGCACCTTGGACGCCTGCAACAAATGCACCGCCGCACGCGAACTGGCCCCCATCAACACCTTGTCCATCGCGCGCGTCATGCGCACGATCTTGCCGACGTACGACAGGATTTCGGGCTTCGCCGTCACGTCCGCCGTCGCTTGCCGGGCCGCGAGCAATTGCGTTTTCGTCACGCCCAGGTTGACGCCGTTCGGGTCGGTCCCGCCAGCCGGGCCGAGGATTTCCAGCGGCGCGCTGAGGTTGCTCCGACCCTGGTAAAGCCGCAGGATGCGATCTTCCTCTTTCGGTTCCGGATATTTAATATCCAGTTTAAGCAAAAAACGGTCGAGCTGCGCTTCCGGCAGGCGGTAGGTGCCCTCGTACTCGATGGGGTTTTGCGTGGCGACGACGGTGAAGACTTCGGACAGCGGGTGGCCGATGCCGTCGATGGTGACGGTCCGTTCCTCCATGACTTCGAGCAGGGCGGATTGCGTTTTCGGCGGCGTGCGGTTGATCTCGTCGGCGACGAGGATGTCGGTGAAGACGGGGCCGGCGCGGAATTCAAAACGACTGGTTTGCAGGTTAAAGACGTTAGTTCCGAGGATGTCCGACGGCATGAGGTCCGGCGTGAACTGCACGCGCTTGCAGTCCAGGGCGAGCAGCCGGGCTACGGTACGTGCCATCAGCGTTTTGGCGGTGCCGGGGACGCCTTCGAGCAGGATGTGGCCGCCGCACAAGAGCGCGAGTACGACCAGTTCCAGGCTGTCGCGCTGCCCGACGACGACGCGCTCGGCCCGGTTCAGGAGGCTATCGACCAAATCCGGGACGGCACTTTCCGTTGGCATGAATCACCTTTAGACCAAATCCGAAATCCGAAATCCGAAAAAATGCAAATCCGAAATCCGGATTTAAGTGGGAATCGCGGTGCGCTGGAATTCGTCGAACGCCCGCGTCCAGTGCAGCAGGCGGCGCTCGCTTACCTTGCCCTTGCGGAGTTCCGCGACGCCACGCAACAGGCCCTTCAATTTCTCCATCGACGGCCCGGCGTCGGACTGGCCCCAGGCCGCCAAGATTTCCGCCGGCAGGGCGTTGCGCCGCAGCCGCACGTGCTTCGTCAGCGCTTCCAGGAAGCCGCGCGCCAACGTCCGGGCCAGGAGCCGCCGCGACCCGGCCCGACGATACAGCCGTGCCAGCGCCGAGGCGTAGTCCACGGCGTCGGCCTGGGTCGCGCACGGCGTCGGCACCGCCGGCCCCAGGCGCACTCCCCAGCGCCACGCCACGACGCCTGCCACGATCGAGAGCGGCACAAGCGCCAAGTGCTGTCCGTAATGGCCCAAATAGCCCCAGAAGCCGCCGGACGAGCGGAAACCGTGGTGGTACTCGTCGAAATAAACCTTACCGTCGCGCGCGTGCAACTCGGCCAGGTTTCGCAAGAACAGCACGTTGTCGTCGCGCCCCAGCCCGTGGTTCGAGATGACGCCGGGGTCGGCGACGGCGATAACGTGGCCCTTGCCGTGCCGTAACAGGACCGCCCCCGGTTCGTTCCGCACCCACCACAGCGGCAGGCTGCCCGGTGCGACCAGCGCCACGCGGCTGTCGGCACTCAGCCGCGCCACGTCATTCAGATATGCGCCACCCTCGCCCAGCCGCACCGCTTCGGGCGTTTCCGGTCCGGCGGGCTTGCCGGTGGTCATGACGCCGAGCAGTTGGTGCAAGTGCGAGGTGCGCCGGCCGCACAACAGCACGGTGTTGCCTTCATCGACCCAGTGGAGCAAGGCCTGGGCCTCGGCGTCGCTCAGCGCGTCGGCCTCGTCTTGAAACGGCCCGCTGCGCCCCGGTTCCGCGACGACGAGCAGGCCGCGGTGCTGCGTATTCTGGATGGGGCGCGTGACGGCCACCGGCGTCCAGCCGAGCCGGTCGAGGACGTACGCCGCCTCGCTCAGCCCGTCGCGCTCCTCGGAATAGACCGAAAACGCGGGCATCCCGACCCCGGCCCGGACGCGCTCGCGCAGCACGTACGCCGCCACGACGCCGAAAACGCCGAGGAGCAGCAGTACGAGCAGTCCATTCGTTATACGCGACATTTGCGATCTCATTATTCGCGCCAAAGCGTAATGGGCGACGCGAAATAAGCCTACCGAACAAGCCCCTGAATCGCCTCCGCCAGGTCGTGCCCTTCGCGAAACTCCGCTTGTTCGCAGCCGCGGTCACCGTACCATTTGCGCTCGAACAGGTCGGTCAATTGCTCGAACGGTGCCCGCAACTCCGCCGGGGCCTGCGGCGCCAATCGAACCTCCTGAACGTATTCGCCGTTGGTCCGCGTCGATTCGTAACGCAGCAACTGTTTGCGGTGCAGCAACGACAACACGGCCCGGTGCAGCGCCCGCAGTGCGTCGAGGTACCGGCCGTCCTTTGCAAGCTTCTCCGCCTGCTGCCACAGCACTGCGACCGGTTGTTCGTGCGGCGGCGGTTCCCCCTCGGCCCCAAGGTCGGCCGTCTTCGCCTTAAGCTCCTTCGGCTTCCGCGCACGGTTACGGTAGAGGTGGACGCCGAGCAAGGCGAGGCTCGCGACCAGCACCGCCAGGAACAGGCCCGCAAGCACCATCCACCCGGCTTCGCCCAGGCCGCCCCCACCAACATTGGGCGCGACCACGCCGCCCGCCGGCCGACCACCGGGACCGCCGTCGGGGCCGTCGTGCTTGACCTCAACGTGCTTGACCTCGTCCTTGTGCGGGTTCTCGTTTTTGGCCGACTCCGGCGTGTTCTCGAAGTCATGGCGCCGTTGCAGTCCCTTGACTTCTTCCTTGGTGGGCCGGGGGCGGTCGTTCGGGGTCGGGTCTGATTTTTCCGGTTGCGCCGACACCGTGTCTTCGAGCAGGGCCAGGCGGTTTTGCAGTTCGCCGAGAACGCTCAGCGCCTTTTTCTGTTCCAAACCGGCGAAGTCCGTGACCGCCAGCGTGAACCACGGGAACGGGTCGTCGCGCCGACCCCAGGCGGCTTCCAGCTTGTTGCGCGCCGCGCGCAGGCGGACCTCCAGGCGATTTCCGCCCGTGTAGGGGTCGGTATTGCGAACCGCCTCCGCGACGCGGTCTACTTCCTGGTGGGCCGTGCGGACGGCGGCGAGTCGGGCGTCGGTTTTCGGCTGGTCGGCCCGCGCCGGCAAGGAGACGAACAACAGGCCCGCGGCCAGCGCCAGCAAGACGCCGACGGCAGCGCGCGTGCGCTCCGCGGCGAACACGCGCTGGACGTGGTAGAGCAAATCCAACCCCTCCTGGCGCACGCGCGTGTCGAGGTACAGCAAGAAGTTGCCCACCTCGTTGAACGGTGCCAACAGCAGCCAGGCGAGCAGGAACAGGCTGAGCAGGTACGCCGGGTTGCCGGTGGCGTCGAGTTGACTGTCAACCAGCGCGGTGTCGAGGCCGCCCAGGCTGCCGGCCACCCAGAGCACGACGTTGGCAAGGACGTGCAGATTGACGACGGCAAGGAGCAGCAACGGCAAGCGGATAAGGATGACGCAGCCCGCCTTGGCGGCGTCGAACGTCGCCTCGCGGCCGAGTTGTGAGCGACGCCCGTCCGCCGCAACCTTCTCGTCCGCCAACAGCGCGTGGACCGTCGCCCCGTACAGCCACAAGGCGCAACCCGGCACCAGTAACAAAAAGATACCCAGCAACACGCCCGGAAAAAGGACGGCCCGCGCGGCACTGTGTTCGATGCCCCGCCGCAGGGCCGCGCGCAGACAGGTGCGTAAGTGGGCCGGCTCGTTTTCAGCCCGGCGGCGCAGGAACTCCTGGCACGCGCCGGAGCCGATGCCGGTCAACGGCAGCAACGCCGCGCACGCCGCCGCCAGAGCCAGGCGAATCAACCCGTCGCCGACAGTCGGCGGATCGGCCGGCAGGTAGGTCACGAGCAGCAGCACGACGCAGAACGCGGGGACGTGGAAGAGGCCGAGGAGCAGCAGCAGTTGCGGGCCGTCGGCGGCGTAGAGGCGCCAGGCGTCGTCGAGGATTTCTCCCGTGGTCCGAGGCCGAACGTCGAGGATGGCGTCAGACGGCATGGCAGGTTTCCGAAAGGCGTGGAACGGCAAGGGAGGCGGCGCGGGCTACTGGTGCGAACCAGCCCCCGGCCAGCCAAAAAAGGCCGAACAGGAACAGGAACGCCACCACCAATACGAGAGCCGCCACTAGCGTCCGCGCGGCGGCCGACGCGGGCTTGGCCTCGGCGCGTGCCGCGAGTTGGCTCAAACAACGGTGGCAGTGGTTAATGCCGTCGAGGCGCGTCGAACAGGCCGCACAAATGGCCGTTCGGCACCGGACGCAAATGCCGATGGCGGGTCGGTCGGGGTGGTAGTAACAGACGGCCATCTTCTTCCCTCACCGCTTCGGCGTGAAGCTGTCGAGCGCGGAGCGGAAGTCGGTTTGCATGCGCTCGTAATAGGCCTTCGGGGCGTAACAGCGCACCACATAGAGCATCTTCGTCCGAGTGTTCAGGTACAGGTGGACGAGCATGTGCCACGTCTGCCGGCCGCCGCCCACTTCGACGACGAATTCGCGCTCGCTATAGTCCCCCCCGCGGGTTAATAAAACCGGCAAACCGCTGATCGGCACCGCCCGCGTAATGACCGAGGCGTTGGGGCCGTCGTCGGGCGGTTCCCACGGTTTGCGCGGCGGGCACAGTTCCGCAATCATTTGGCTTTGGTATTCAATTAAGGTCCGATTTGTGAGCGAATCGACCTTCACGTCGATGAACGCGTACGTTCGCATATCGACGAGGGCGAGGTCGCTTTTGTTGTCCATCGCCTTGACCAGCGGGTCCCGCGGCATCGCCGTCAACACGCCCCAGGTCTCGGACGGGCGGGTGATGGCATAGCCCGACCGGGTGACTTCCATCGGGCCGGTGTCGTCCACGATCGGCGCCAACGCCTGGGCACGCGCCCAGTTGCCCATGCCGAACGCCTCGACCTTGCTGAACGCCAGGACCGTCAGGCCGGTGAACAGCACGCCGGCCACGATGCCGAACGAGGCAAACGCCAGGCCGGCCAGGCGGTCGCGGTGCCGCAGGATGCTCACGACCGCGACGACGCCCAGGACCACCGCGGCGATCGTACCGACGACCGTAAACGCGCCGACCAGGGCACAAACGCAGCTGGCGAGGGCCAGGGCGCTGGTGCGCAACGGGGGCCGTTGCGCCGCCGGCGCCTTGATCGGCTCCTGGCATTCGGGGCAGGCCACGGTCTGCCCGGCGAGGGTGTCTTCCACCTCGAACCGCGCGCCGCAATCGCAGGTCAGCAACAACGCCATGAGTACCTTCCCGTCGGTTGAGAGTCGTCCCGCTATTTTACGGGAGCCGGCGAACAACAGACAATGGACAAGCGATGCATTATAATGGAATCTTGCGTCCGACCTTCGTCCCCGACGGCGTGCAGTCGTCTTACTCCGGGGTGGGGGGGCGGGTCAGAAGGGACAGCGGGAACCATGAGTTCGTCGATCTTTTTTGACATCAACCTGCCGACCGCCGCGACCTGGTTCTATTTCTCCGGGTTGCTGGCCGTCGCCCTCTTCTTCAAGTTTACGCGCCTGCTCAGCGTCCGCAACCTCGACGTGCTCGCGCTGTTCCTGCTCATGCCCGGCATGCTTATTGGGCTGGCGTCGGAGGGCCGCGACTGGTGGGCGTACTTCTGGCTGTTCCTCGCGTCGGGCTACGTCCTGGTCCGCTGCCTTTTCGACTTGACCCTCGTGCGCCGCCCGGCGATGGCACCGAACCTCAGCCCGGCGGGCCTCTTCTGGCTGGGCGGGACGCTGTTCGCCAGCCTTATCATGGTGCCGGTGCGCCTGCCCGCCGAGGGCGCTCCCAGTACCGACCCGCCCCAAAGCCCCATCGGCAGTGCCGTGCCGCGCGAGATCGAAAAACACCTCGTCGCGCCGACCGGCGACGTGCCGTTGAACGTCTGGGTGGAACGCGCCCTGGCCATGCTGTGCCACCTGTCGGTCGTCGCCGGCATGGTGCTGATCGGCTGGCGGCACTTCGACGACTTCCACGCCGGCGTCGCGGCGGCGACGTTCTACCTGTTGTTACCGTACACCTATTTGCTGATGCCGGCGACGGCGCTGGGGGTCGGCCGTTGGGACCACGCCTGGCCGATGGCGCTGATGGTGTGGTCGGTGTTCTGTTACCGACGGCCGGTGCTGGCGGGCATGTTTTTAGGTCTGGCGGCGGGGAGCGTGCTGTTCCCGGTGCTGACGTTGCCGGTCTGGTTGAGCTTTTACTGGCGGCGCGGCGCGACGCGGTTCGGGCTGGCCTTCCTGGGCAGCGCGGGGTTGTGCCTGGGCGCGATCACCTTGCTGTTATGGCTGCGGGGCGACTGGCCGGAGGGGTTGCCGTCGGAGTGGGCGTTGGCGAGTTGGCAACCCTGGCGCGAGTCGCCGACCGGCGTGCTTGGCTTCTGGCAGGGAATCCACTGGGCGTACCGCATCCCGGTGTTTGTCGCCTACGTGACGTTCGTGATGGGGACGCTGTTCTGGCCGGCACCGAAGAATTTGGCACACGTCCTGGCCCTGTCGTCGGCGTTGCTGGTCGGCATCCAGTTCTGGTACGCGGACCGCGGCGGCGTTCACGTCCTCTGGTATTTGCCATTCTTTTTGTTGTTAATCTTCCGCCCGAACCTGACCAACGCTCAACCGCCGCGTCCAAGGCCGGACGACTGGCTGGCCCGTCTGGCCCGTGCGCTCGGCCGGCTTCTGC
>JBBRLG010000159.1:0-13187 GCA_038231495.1 Gemmatales bacterium
GCTCATCACCGATACGCGCGACGCCACCCACCTGGGGTTGCAGTTCGCGCCGCCCAGGATCGACCTCAACGGCGTCCGCGGCCACTGGCTCAAGGTCGTCGATACCATGTCGAAAAACCTGGCGTTTCTGTGCAAGGCACGCAAGGTCGAGTACGTCAACGGCCGCGGCACGTTCCGCGACGGCCGCACGGTACAGGTCGAAGGCGGCGTGGCGTACCGGTTTGAACACTGCGTCGTCGCCACCGGCTCGACGCCGGTACGGCCGCCGGCGTTCTTCGGCACCAACAACCCGCGCGTCATGGACTCGACCGGGGCGCTGCAACTGGAAGATGTGCCGCCGCGCTTGCTCGTGGTCGGCGGCGGCTACATCGGCCTGGAAATGGGCTACGTCTACGCCGCGCTCGGCAGCAAGGTTACGGTCGTCGAGCTGACCGAAGGCCTGCTGCCCGGCGTGGACCGCGACCTGGTATTGCCCCTGCACAAGCGGCTCGAAACGCTGTTCGATAAGATTTACCTGCGCACCAAGGTCGTCAAACTCGAAGACGTCAAGGGCGGCATCAAGGCGTTCCTCGAAGGCGCGGACGTGGCCGACAAGGAGCCGGTCTTCGAGCGCGTGCTGGTCGCCGTGGGCCGCAAGCCGAACACGCGCGACATCGGGCTGGACAAGGCCGGCGTCGCGGTCGATGATAAGGGCTTCGTCACGGTGGACGAGAAGCGCCGCACCACGTCGGAACGTATCTTCGCGATCGGCGACGTGGCCGGCGAACCGATGCTGGCCCACAAGGCGACCTACGAGGGCAAGATTGCCGCGGCAGCGATCCTGGGCGAGAAGGCGGTCTACGACGTGCGCGCGGTGCCGGCGGTCGTCTTCACCGACCCGGAAATCGCGTGGTGCGGCCTGACCGAGACCGAGGCGAAGAAGCAGAAACGCGAGGTCAAAAAGGTCAAATTCAACTGGCTGGCCTCGGGCCGGGCGATGACACTGGCGCGGACGGAGGGCGTGACGAAGCTCTTGATCGACCCCGAAACAGAGCGCGTCCTGGGCGTCGGCATCGTCGGCGTGGACGCGGGCGAGATGATCGGCGAGGCGATGCTGGCGATCGAAATGTCGGCGACAGCGAAGGACCTGGCGCTGACGATGCACGCGCACCCGACGCTTTCGGAAACGATCTACGAGGCGGCGGAAGACTTCTACGGCGTCGCGACGCATAAGGCTCCGTCTAAAAAGAATTGACTATCGAGAACTTAGAGAAGATACCTGCCTTTGCCGCTTGCGGCTAAGCGGTCGGAGCGCTTAGCCGCAAGCGGCAACCCCCTGATCTCCCGGAGGGTCCGCCATGTCATTCCGTCTTCTCTTCCCGGCCGTGCTGTTGATCCTTTGCGCCGCCGCTGATACTCCACCCGCGCCCGACACCGCCCGCGGCGATAAGTTGCGCGACGGCTACTTTCGCAAGCAAGTGAAACAGATCGCCGACGGCTCGCTCGCCGAGGTCAAGACGCGCGCCGACTGGGAGAAGAAACGGCCCGAACTGCACCGCCAATTCCTCGAAATGCTCGGCCTCTGGCCGTTGCCGCCACACACCGATCTCAAGGCGACTGTCACCGGCAAGGTCGATTGCGATAGCTTCACCATCGAGAAACTGCACTTCCAATCCAGTCCCGGACTCTATGTCACGGCCAATCTCTATGTGCCGAAGAATGTCAAGGAACCGCTGCCGGCCGTGCTCTATGTTTGCGGCCATTCCAATACCGTCATCGATAACGTGTCCTACGGCAGCAAGACGACCTACCAGCCGCACCCGTCCTGGTACGCCGAGCACGGTTATGTTTGCCTCATTGTCGATACCGTGGAACTCGGCGAAATTCGCGGCGAACACCACGGCCTGTACTCGAAGGGCATGTGGTGGTGGCAGACGCTCGGCTATACGCCGGCCGGCATCGAGTGCTGGAATGCGATGCGGGCGCTCGACTACCTCGAAACCCGCAAGGAAGTGGACCCGAAACGCCTGGGCGTCGCCGGGCGTTCGGGCGGCGGCGCGACGAGTTGGTGGCTCATGGCGGCCGACGAGCGCATCAAGTGTGCGGTGCCGGTCGCGGGTATCGCCGACTTGCAGGCCCACGTCGTCGAGGGTTACGACGGTCGTTTGAAAAACGGCGTCATTAGCGGCCACTGCGATTGCATGTACTTCACGAACACTTATCGCTGGGACTTCGACGCGGTGATCGCCCTGTGCGCGCCCCGGGCGGTGCTGCTGGGCAACAGCGACGTCGACGACATCTTCCCGGTGCCGGGCTATCGCCGGATTGCCGACAAGGCCAAACGCATCTACGCGTTGTACGACGCCGCCGATCATTTCGACCTGCTGGAGACGAAGGGGCCGCACACCGACACGACAGAGCTGCGCCTGGGCGAGTTCCGCTGGATGAACCGCTGGCTCAAGAACGACAAGGGCGAAGTGACGGAGCGCGATTATCCGAAAATGGACGCGAAGCGGCTCCAAGTCTTCGACAAGCTGCCCGCCGACCAGATCAACACGACGGTCCACGATGGTTTCATCAAGCCGGCACGGATCGACCTGCCGGAAGCGCCCGCCGTGGCCCGCGAGTGGTGGAAGGGCAAAGCGCCGGAGTTGCTCGACGGCTTGAAACAAAAGGTGTTCCACGGCTGGCCGGCGAAAGCGCCCGACCTGCATGTACGTCCGGCGGAGGACGTGAAGCACAACGGCTTACGCCTCCGCAGCTACGATTTCGTCAGCGAGGAGGGGGTCGAACTGCGGCTGTGGCTGTTGACCGCCGAGAAGGTGGAGAAACCGAGTCTCGTCGTGCTGACCGCGGTGAATGAAGCCGGCTGGCAAGAGTGGTGCAACGACCTCGGCCCGGCGTTCAAGGCCGCGCTCCAATTGCCGACGGACCCGAAGTTGAACGAGGCTCATTTCGAGAGCAACAAGAAAGTGCTGGAAAAGAACGCGTGGGCGTTCGCAACGGTCGCGCCGCGCGGCATCGGGCCGACGCGCTGGTCGGAGGTCAACCCCTTCGACAAGAAGTCGGAGGCCGCGAACATCCGCCGACGTTTCGGGCTGATCGGCCAAACGCTCGACGGCCAGCGCGTCTGGGACGTGCGCCGCGCGCTGGCCTGTTTGCGGACCGTCGGCGACCTGAAGGACGTGCCGCTGTGGTTGCAGGGCAAGGACGACATGGCAGGCATCGCATTGTACGCGGGCGTCTTCGAGCCGGATGTGGTGCGGCTGGACCTGTGGCACCCGTCGCCGTCACACCAGGAGGGGCCGTATTTCTTGAACGTGCGCCGCGTCCTGGACATGCCGCAGGCCGTCGCCCTGGCGTTGCCGCGCAAGGTGCGGATTTACGTCAAGGACGACGCGGAAGCGAAGGCGTGGGAGTGGCCCCGGGAGTTGCAGAAGGCGCTGGAACTGGATTCGTTGCAGATACGGAAGGTGCCGGAGGGGAAATAAGGGTTTTGCCGCTTGCGGCTGAGCGCTCAGCCGCAAGCGGCAAAACAGGAATCACGACTCACTCGGAGCAGCAGCAGCCGCCGCGGCGCCGCGGCGCTTCGTCGGTTGCTCCGGCTTCGCCGGGGTCTCCGGCGCTTCGCCGTTCTCCGCCGCCGGGGCCGGACCGTTGACGCCCACCAGGCCGCGTGCCACCAGGATCTTCGCGCTGATCTCCTCGATCAACGCCGGGTTGTCGCGCAGGTACTGCTTGGCGTTCTCCCGACCCTGACCCAGCCGGATTTCGCCGTAACCGATCCACGAACCGCTCTTCTCGACGATCTTGTCCTCAATGGCCAGGTCGAGCAGATCGCCCTCGCGGCTAATGCCGCGGTCGTGCATCAAGTCGAACTCCGCCTGGCGGAACGGCGGCGCCACCTTGTTCTTGACCACCTTCGCCTTGATCCGCGCCCCGATGGTCACGTCGCCTTCCTTGATGGCGTTGATCTTGCGCACGTCCAGCCGTACCGAGCTAAAGAACTTCAACGCACGGCCGCCCGGCGTCGTCTCGGGGCTGCCGAACATGACGCCGATCTTCTCGCGCAGCTGGTTGATGAAGATCATGCACGTCTTGGTGCGCGACACGGTCGGCGTCAACATACGCAATGCCTGGCTCATGAGTCGGGCTTGCAAGCCGACGTGCGAATCGCCGATCTCGCCCTTGACCTCGGCTTCGGGCACCAGCGCGGCTACGGAGTCGATCACGATAATGTCCACCGCGTTCGACTTGACCAGCAACTCGGCGATCTTGAGCGCCTCTTCGCCGGACGACGGCTGGCTGACGAGCAGGTTTTCGAGGTCCACGCCGATGCGCTTGGCCCAACCGGGATCGAGGGCGTGTTCGGCATCAATGAACGCAGCGACGCCGCCTTGCTTCTGGGCGTTGGCAACGCAGTGTAGCGCCACCGTGGTCTTGCCGCTCGCTTCCGGCCCAAAAATTTCGATGACGCGGCCGCGCGGCAGCCCGCGGCCGCCCAGCGCGATGTCCAGGCTCAGAGCGCCGGTGGGGATGCCCTGGATGTCGAGGAGGGCGTTTTCGCCCAGTTTCATGATGGCGCCCTTGCCGATCTGTTTCTCGATCTGCGCGAGAACGTTCTTAAGGTCTTGGGATTCCTTGGGTTCGGCCATGACGATTCCTCGCGGATGGAAGAAAGAAGCGGCCAGCGCCGCACTGGTTACTCAGTGAACAGGTGTAGTGTAACCGTTCGCGGGAACCACACAAGGTTAGCAGGAAGAAATCCCAAATTCAAAAAAGAAAATCCGAAATCCGAAATGCGAAAAAATCAAATCCGAAATCCGAAACGGAACGCTCAGCTTTCGGATTTCGGATTTCGGATTTCGGATTTCGCATTGAGGATTTCGGATTTGTGTTATTTGGCCTTCACGTCATAGACCCAAAGCGTGTCCTGTTCGCGCTGGTAGAACCGGCCGCCGATCACGACCGGGTGGGACCAACTATCCCTGGTGTAATTGGCAAGCTTAAACGAACCCGTTTCCTTGTAGCCATCCGGAGTGGCTTCGACCAGCGCGACGTAGCCGTTGGCGTAGTGAATGTACAGATGACCGTCCGCATAGGTGATCGACGCGGAGCCTTTGCCCTCCTTCTCCCGAGGGTTCTTAAGCCAGTCCTTCACGATCTTGCCGGTTTTCCATTCGACGCACCAGAGGTCATTCTCCGAGTCGTCGAGGCCGCCGTAGATGTAATCGCCTACTTGAACCGCGCCGCCGTGCTTGTTCGTCAACTTGGAGTTGAAATATTCTGCCTTGACGATGAACTTGCCGTTTGCGGCTTTCAGGCTCAAAAGCGCGCCGCCCTTTCCGTACCCGACCGTGCAAAAAATTTGATCGCCCAAAACAATCGGTGTGGGAATGTTTGCCGTGTTGGGGCTGAGCTTGGTGTAGCGCCAGAGTTCCTTGCCTTCTTTGGCGTCAACACTGACGAGACCGCTGCGAAGGTGTTGCACGTACTGGCGCACGCCGCCAATGTTGCTGATGACGATTGACGAATACTCTGCACGGACTTCAAACTTGGGGTCCTTGGGGTCGCCAGGGTTGATTTCACTCTTCCAAATAACGTCGCCGCTCTTCTTATTCAGGGCCACAATCGCAGCATCTTTGCCGCCCGGCGTGCAAACCAACTTGTCGTCATCGATCAGCGGCGACTCGGTGTAGTTCCAGTCGCCGTGCGTGCCGCCGAAATCGTTGCTGAAATTCTTGCGCCAGACCTCGGAGCCGTCGGCGACCTTCAGACATACCAAATCGCCATCCTGGCCGAGGGCGTAGACCCGGTCGCCGTCCACCGTCGGCGTGCCGGAGTAGTGGCCGCCCGCCTTGCCGACCTTGGCGGACCAGACCTTGTCACCCTTGTCGCGGCTCAGGGCGACGACGAACGACTCGCCCTTCACGTCGCCGATCGTGAAGACCTTGTCGCCGACCACTGCCACGCTGGAGAAGCCCTCGCCGATGCCCGTCGCCTTCCACGCGAGGGGCGGGCCGTCTTCGGGCCACTTCTTGAGCAGTCCGGTGTCCGGCGAATGGTCGTCGCGGTTGGGGCCGCGCCACTGAGGCCAGTCGGGTTTCTCATTCGTTTTGCCGTCGGCGGTGAAGGCGAACGGGGCCAGGGCGGCCAGCAGCAGCACGCCGGCCAGCGGGGACAAACGGAACATGCCAACTCTCCTCGCGGGGTGGGAAATTGATTGGTCCAAACGGCGGGTGGGGGCGCGGGCGGGCGGGCGGAGTGAGTATAGGGCTGTTGTCGTGGACCCGCAAGGGATCACGCCTGGGCACCCACGTCGAACGGCACGCCGTTGCGGTCGATGGGAAAGGCGTGCCGCGTCGGCTTGTCGGGGAGGTAAAACACCGTGACCGGGCCGCCGACCGGGTAGCGCGGCGTCGGGTCGGCCCACAAGTAGTGGCTGGTGAAGCGGTGGGTCTGCATCAGGCCGTTGTCGTGGTACTCGGCGGCAAGAACCCAGGGCGATCGGCCGTTAACCTTGACGGAGGTGTCGATGCGAATTTCCACGACCTTTGCCTGCACCGGCGTGCCATTCCGCAACACAAACATTCTCCGTCGGTGCAGTGCCAGCGGGATGGCGTACGTGCAAACGGCGGCAAGGGTCGCCAGTCCGCCAATCGGCAGAAAGATGACTGGCAACAGGTAGTTTTCGCGAAAGCTTTCGATGCGGCCCTGGTCCGGCTGTCCGGGCGGGTACTGGACGTGTACCTTGTCGCCGACGTTGTAAGGCGGCGGCGACGAAGCGACCCGGCTGCGGATTTCGACCGTGCGGCCGTCGGCCTGGAAGTGGACGACGGTGGTGGCGCTGCGCTGGGGTCGGTTTTTGTTGTCAACGGAGTTGTGCCATTCGAGCCGGTCGACGACGCCCTCGGCGTTGGCCGTGCCCTGGAAGCTCAGGGCGTCGTACAGGAGCCAACCGCCGACCGCGTCGAACACCAGCGCGAGTAATCCCACTCCCAGGGCGACAAACAACGGCCAGCGTGGGGGGTTCATACTTCGTAACCGTTTACCGGCATTAACTTCTCCCCCCTTACGAAGGGGGGGCGGGGGGGGTTAAGAACAGTGAAGTACTCGATCACAGCCTAAATTCACCCCCCCCAACCCCCCCCTTCGCAAGGGGGGGAGTGAACGGTTTCATACTTCCTTCAATGCGGCCACGGCCCGGAAACCGTGGAGAAGCCCGCGCTCCGACGGCAAATCGAAACAATGCCAGTTGTCTTCGGACGTGGCACGGCCGTCCCAGCCGTGAAGTGGTTCCACGGGCGGGACGCCTGTGCCACCGCCGCCACCGCCCGTTACGGACGGACAGGAGCGCCCGCCGGATTGGCACCGCCGGGACGACCGCCGACGGGTTGACGCATGTCTTTCAGCTGCTTCTTCTGCTCGTCGGTGAGCAGACTATCGAGCTTGGCGTCGAGTTCCTTCTGCAACTCTTCCACCTTCTTCTTCTGGTCGGCGGTCAGCTTGAGCTGATCCTGGGCATTCGCGGACAGAACCTGGCCGGGTTGGCCGAAGCCCCCGAAGCCGCCGATGCCGCCCAGACCCCTGGCGAGCAGCGTCAAATCGAACGTCTCGCCCGTCAGGTCCTTGTAACCGGCTTTCTGCTTTTCATTCAACAGCTTCTGGATGTCTGCGAGGGCCGCCTTCTGCAACTCGGTCCGCTTCTTCTGCGTCTCCGGGTCGAGGCCGCCAAAGCCGCCGGCACCGCCCCGACCGGCACCGCCCCGACCGCCGCCGGCAGGAGCACCCGCGCCCGCGCCGCCGGACAGTTCGCGCAGATCCTTTTGCAGATCCTTGTTGATGGCCGTGATCTCTTCCTTCTGGCTGTCCGTCAGCTTGAGGGTGTTCTGCGTGTCCTCTTTGCTGAACAGGCCGATGCCCGCCTGCTGGTTCTCGATCTGGTGCAGGCGCTTGACTTGCTCGGGCTTCAGCACGGTTGCAAGAGCCTTGGCGTTGGCTTCCGCCACCTTCTTGGTGATCTTGTCGCGCTCGTCCTGGGCGAGGTTGCGGTCGCGAAGCTTGGCCACGTCGTCCTTCAAGTCCTCGCGGACCTTGGTAAGGCTCTCCGTCAGTTTGTCGGTCTGCTCCTTGTTGACTTTCAGCTCGTCCTGGAGCGCCTTGTTCTGGCCGAGCATGGCCGTCAGGCCACCGCCGCCACCGCCCCCGAAACCGCCGCCACCGCCGCCGCCGGGTTGCCTCTGGGCCGTCGCCGAGCCGACGAGTACCAGTCCAAGCCCGAGAGCGAGGCCAAGTTTTACGAGACGCATCACCCATCTCCTTTAATGAAACGAATGCGCTTAAGCGGTACCCTTATCTCACACGATACACGCAGTCGCCGGCAATTGCGACTAATAAATGGGATAATTTGCGAGGCAACGAAGGTCAAACGCGCGTACGCCCCGGCACCGGAGGCAGCACGGGCCGCTGGGCCGGCGTCGCCTTCACGGGCGGCACGGGGGCGGGGTAGAGCCGGTCCTGCGCCTGCTGACACACCCGCGCCGCCACCGCGGTTTTCAGCACGTTGATACCGCCGCGGAACACGAAAATGCCGATGACCGTCATGGTCATCGCCTCTACATAGCGGTGCGGCATGCCGGTACACAAGCCGTACACCAGGACGAAAATAAACAGGCCGAGCAGCACCAGCCCCCAGCCCGCGGTCTCGCGAAACCAGTAACGCATTTATCGCTCCTTGCGCTGCTGCCAGCGCAGCCGCGCCCACACCAGCCACCGGTTCAACGCCCCCTGTTCGTGGCGCGTCTGCTGCCAGAGTTGGTCCTGCAAATACAGCAGGTTTTCCGCCGCCGGCGCCTGGCCCCGCGCCTGGTAACGGAAAAACGCCAGGCCCAGGGCCACCACGAAAACGAAGAGCCAAAAGAAAAGGGCGTTGTGCCACACCGTTGGCGACAAGTCCAACTCCGCGGGCAGAAACCCCGACAGATACCACAGCAGCAACCCCGCGACGACCGCGGCGGCCAAGGCCCCGAACAACACCGGCACTTCCATTGCGCTGACCGGGTCGGCGGGGCGCTGCACCAGCGGCTCCGGCAGCTTCGCGGGCGGCCGTTTGCGGTCCCGCGGGGAGAGCCACCGCAACCGGCGCAGGTCAGACGGAAACGCGCTGTGCGCCAGCGCCAACGACCGATAACACGCCGCCGTGTAGGTCAAAAGGGCGGCACACAGGAACACGTCTTCGACGCTTATCGGCTGGCCGTGCCATGCCCTGGCACCGAGGCCCGGCGACGACCAGCCGGCCAGCGCGGTCAGGTACGGTTCCGGTTCGTAGCCGGCGTGGACTTGCGTCGGGGCCATCCACAGGAACGTGAACAGCACCAGCGGCGGCCCCGACCGCCAGCGCAGCAGGAACGCCACGCCGCCGACGAGCATGGGCAAAACGCTCCACACGCCCATGCCTTCAAACATCAGCAGGATGACGACGACCAGCAGCGCCACCAGGCAGGCGATGGCGTACATGCGTTCCAGCGCGCCCTGTTCGGGTTCCTTCGCTGCGTCGGTCATTTGCGCGTCCTCCGCAGCGAACGCAGCCGGTCGAGCCGGTTCAGGATCAACGACACCGGCTCGTCGCTGGCCGCACAAATGAGCGCCACGCCCAGCCGTGCGAACGTGTGGCGGATGCGATAAAAGGCGTCGTGGAAGCGCCGCCGTTGCGACCGGTGCAGCACGACGCGCAGGTTTTCGGGCGCGCCCGCCGCCGCCGGACGAACGGCTTCCGCCGGTTCGTTGCCCGGCAGGCGCAGGCCAGGCGGCCACGGGCAGACGACAATGACCTGGTGGTGCCGGCCCAGGGCGACGCGGACCGAGCGCAGCAACGGTTCGAGGTGGTCGTCGAGTTCGAGCAGGTCCACGAGCAAGACGAACAACTCGTTGTCGCGCCCCTTGCCGACGGCGCGGAGCAGAGCGCCGGCCAGGACCGAAACTTTTTCCGGCGCGGCGAACAGGTAGTTGCCGGCGGCGTCGTACAACGGCAGGCGATACGGGACGTGATGCTCGGCAAGGAACCGTTGCGTCAAGAGGGCGAACTGGTCGTCGTCTTCCAGCAACGCGGCGAGGCCGCCGGGTGCCAGGCCGTAGCGGACGCTGAATAACGCCGCCAGCCGTTTGCGCCAGTAGGCCGAGCGCAGCGTCCGCCCGGAAAAGATCAGGGTGCCGAGGATGAACAATCCGCCGAGTAACAGCGCGGCGGGCGGGACCAGGGCGGAAAGCAAAAACAGGCCGAGGTGGGTCAGGGGGTTGAGTTCCACCATCCCCCCGAGGACGGCGGCGGTCAGGAGGACGTTGCCCAGGAACACCAGGGCCGGGATGACTTTCAGCGTCAGGTTGAAGAGCGGCCGTTTCCAGCGGTGAAAGCGCCCCCAGAACGAGACGCGCCGGCGGCCGTAGCCGGGGAAGGCGTCGATAATCTGCATCCAGAGCGGCATCGAGTTCAGGCCGCGGTCCATCAGGTACGGGTAGACTTCGGACGCATACGAATAGGCCAACGGCAACAAGCTGTCGGGGTCGATGCGGTCCAGGATAGGCGTCTGGGCGGCGGCGTCGGCGAGGACTTGCAGGATGTTCGTCAGGTGTTTGCCGCTGCGTTCGGGGCGGACGGTTTGCGCCGTGCGGTCGTCGAAGGCGATCAAGCCGGTCAGGTCGCGGATCGAGGAGTTGGCCTGGACGACGCTGGCCGCGATGGCGATGAGGCGGTGGATCGGCTTACCCTCGACGGCCGGCACGCGCACCGAATTGGACACGTCCACGAACAGCGTGCAGCGGACCGGCACCTCGCTCTCGAACTCCTTGGTGATGAGCTTGTCGCGCCGGGCCGACACCTTCCACGCGATGGTCTTGGGCGGGTCGCCGGTCATGTAGTCGCGCAGGTCGAGCAGTTCGCTGCCGGAGCCGGGCCGTTTGAGCCGGTGGATGCCGGGCGGCATGAGCTGGTTGTGACGTTTGATGGCCGCGGTCTGCACGTCGCTCCCGACCAGCATCGGCAGCACGCGATAAACGACCGGCGCGGCGACGAACGTGGTGGCGTGAAAAAAGCCCTGGAAATCCACGAGTTGCACGCGGACGCCCTCGAAGCGGGCGACGCCGACCGTCGGGGCGTGGACGCGGTAGACAACTTCCAACGCACGGCCGGGGCCGACCGTGCCGGTGATTTCCGTAATGCCCTCGCCGAGTTCGAGGCCGAAGGGCACGAAGTCGGTCGTGCGCACGAGCGGGTAGCGCCGGGTAGCCACGAGGCGCATCCGGACGGTGAAACTACGGCCCCACCAGAGGGTGGCAACCGGGCCGCGGTCGTCCTCGACGACGCGCTCGACGCGCAGGCTCCGTCGCGCGGCGTTCAGGCGCAGGTTGAAGAGGGTCCATTCGCCGCCGAACCAGAAAAGGATTGCCAGGCCGACCAGGACGATCAGGCCGTGCGCCGCCAGCAACCCGCAGAAGAGCAGGAACAGGATCACGAACAGCAGCCACCAGCCTCGCGTCGTGAGCATCGATTGGATTACTCGCCGGACCTCCCATCCCCACCGTCACCGCCTGGCTTTTTTCCCCGGCGCGCCGCCCTGGGCCAACACCGGCACCGTGTCGAGCAGTTGCCGCACGATGTCGGTCGTGCGCTTGCCTTCCACCTCGGCCTCGGGACGGATGATGAGCCGGTGGCCCAACACGCCGGCTGCGATGCCGTGGATGTCTTCGTGCGTGAAATAGTGCCGGCCGTCCAGCAAGGCCCGCGCCCGCGCGCAGCGCAGTAAGCACAGCGACGCCCGCGGGCTGGCGCCCAGCGCCACGTCGGGGTGTTCGCGGCTCGCGGTCGATAGATCGACGATGTATTCCAGCAACCCCGGCTCGCCGTGGACGCTGGGCAGCAGGCGCTGGATTTCGAGGATTTGATCGGCGGTGAAGATCTGGTCCGGCGTCGGCACCGGGTGGCTGTGCAGCTTGAGCATCTCCACCTCGGCGGCGTGGCCGGGGTAGCCCATCTCGACGCGCAGCAGAAAGCGGTCGAGTTGCGCTTCCGGCAGGCGATAGACGCCTTCCTGCTCGACCGGGTTCTGCGTCGCCAGCACCATGAACGGCAGCGGCAACGGCAGCGTCGTGCCCTCGATCGTGACCTGGTTCTCCTGCATCGCTTCGAGCAGCGCCGATTGCGTCTTGGCCGGGGCGCGGTTCACCTCGTCGGCCAGCAGCACCTGGCAGAAGAGCGGACCCTTGCGGAGGACGAACTCGTTCTGCTTGCGGTCGAAAATGTAGGTGCCCGTCACGTCGGAGGGCAGCAGGTCCGGCGTAAATTGGAGCCGCTGGTATTGGGTGCCCAGGACGCGGGCGAAGGCCTTGGACAGCGTCGTCTTGGCGACGCCGGGGACGCCTTCCAGGAGGACGTGGCCGCCGGCAAGCAGGGCGATCAGGAACTGGTGCGTCACGCCCTCCATGCCGACGACGACGCGGCCCACCTCGCCGATCACGCGGTCGCGGATGCCGCGCATCTGCAGAGCCAACTCGCGCAACGCCACGCTGTCGTGGCCGCTGACGAAATGGTTGATGCTGTTTGCCTCGGTCTGCTGCATGGTGTCCCTTCAGGCTGAGAATCCGGGGTCTGGTTCGGGGTTCACCCCACGCGCACCGAGCCGTCGGCCAGCGCCGTGCGCAACGCACCCAGTTGGCGGAGTAGTGCGGGCCACTGGGCCGGGCTGACAGTTCGTGGCTTCCGACCGTAGGCCAGCGCCCACAGGCGAACAACCACCAGCCGGACCATGCGGCGCTGCCACCAACCGCCCGCAACGGCGACGGGCGGCGGCGGGTCGCCAACTTTGCCGGCCACGCCCGCGGCCGCGAACGTCTGGCGGGCCAGCTGCCGGCCGACCTCCCACAGGTTGTTCACCTGGAACATGCCCTGGCTGCGCTGTTCCATGAGGGACTCGGTCGGCCCTTGTTGTTGTACGAGACGGGCCAGGCTCGGGGCTATCGGCTGTTGCTGCTGAAAGCCGTGGACGGCCAGTCGGAGGAAGCCGACGACCAGCGCCACCAACGTCAGCAGGACGAACAGCGCGCCAACCGCGCGCCAGGGCGAAATCCGGTCGTTTTCGGAAAGGAAGCGGTGCGTCCAGTGGTTGAACAGGTCGCGCTGTTCCGCGTCCTCAAGGTGTTCGTTGGCACGATCGGCC
>JBBRLG010000160.1:0-13168 GCA_038231495.1 Gemmatales bacterium
ACGGGGGATTGGGCGGGGGGTATCGCGGGGGGTGGTTGGCTTAGCTGTTTGGGCGCGCGGGGGGGGTAAGGCCCGTCTTGGTTTTTTTAAGCCAGTGCGGGGTTCCCCCCCGCCGCTCGCCGGGATTTCGAGCAGTCATTTAGGCGCGGTTCTTAACAACCCGTTCATTCCGGTCAACAAGCTACCAAACAAGGTGGTGCCGGGCGCGGTTCGTCCATGCTCCACCTACAACAAGGAGAGGTATTATGTCCGTCTCAACCTGGCTGCGTTCCCTGCGTTCCGCCGTCGCCTCTCCGCGTGGAGGGCACAAGAAGCGGCCGGCAACGTTCCGCCTACGACTCGAAGCGCTGGAAGACCGCTGCGTGCCGTCGGTCACGGCGGTCAACGACAACTTCACCACCCTCACCAACACGCCGACGACTCTCAACGTGTTGGCCAACGACACCAATCCCACTGGCGGCTTGCGGATTCTGTCCGCGACGCCGATCGCGCCCGCCGGGCCAACGCTGACGCAGAACGCCGACGGCACGTTCTCCTTCACCAGCGCTGCCGCGGGAACGTACTCGTTCAACTACTCGATCACCGGCCAAACACAAGAGGTGACCGCCAGCGACGGGAGCAGCGACCAATACCCCATGTTCGGAGGCAGTGTGGCGATGAGCGGCGACACGGCCGTGATCGGGACGGTCCAGAACGCGAACAAGGCCTATGTGTTTACGCGCTCCGGCACGACCTGGACTCAGCAAGCCGAACTCCGGCCTTCGGACGGTCGCCAAGACGATCAGTTTGGCAACAGCGTGTCGATCAGCGGTGACACCGTCGTGGTCGGGGCCAACTTCCACAGCGTGACCCCCAACGCGAGTGAGGGTTCGGCCTACGTGTTCACGCGCTCCGGCACGACCTGGAGTCAGCAAGCAGAACTCACCGCCGCCGACTCCGCCGGCAACCGCGATCAATTTGGCTACAGCGTGTCGGTCAGTGGCGATACCGTGGTCGTCGGGGCCAAAGACCACAACAGTCAAGGGGCGGCGTACCTGTTCACGCGCTCCAGGACCACCTGGACTCAACAACAGGAACTCACCGCCGCCGACGGCGTCCGGTACAGCGAGTTTGGCCGCAGTGTGGCGCTCAGCGGCGATACCGTCGCGGTGGGGGCCAATAATAACTTGCAAGGCGCGCCGTCGGTCTACGTGTACACGCGCGCCGGGACGACGTGGAGCCAACAACAGGACCTGGTCGCCGCCGAAGGGGGCAACCCTTCCTTCGGCTATAGCGTGGCGCTTGACGGCGACACCCTCGTGGCCGGGGCGCCTCAAAACACGATCGGCAACAATGCCAAGGGAACGGCGTACGTGTTCACGCGCTCCGGGACGACCTGGAGTCAGCAACAGGCACTCTTCAACACCCTCGACGGCGGGGGCGACGATGCCTTTGGCCACAGTGTGTCGCTCAGCGGAGATGGCATCGTCGTCGGGTCCCGAGACCACCAGGTAGGGAACAACGCCGAACAGGGTTCGGCCTACGTGTTCATGCGCTCCGGCACGACATGGAGTTTGCAACAGGAATTTACGCCCGCCGACGGTGCCGCTCAAGATCGCTTTGGCTGGAGTGCGGCGCTCAGCGGCGACAACGTCCTGGTCGGGGCCTGGGCTAAAAACGTGGGCGTCAACCCCGCGCAGGGGGCGGCGTACTTCCAAAACTGGACGCAGGCCACGGCGACGGTGACAGTGCAGGTGAAGTCCCCAAACGTGACGGCTGCCGACGACACCTTCACCGCCAGCACCAACACGCCGACGAACCTCAACGTGCTGGCCAACGACACAAACCCCACGGGCGGCTTGCAGATCCTGTCCTCAACAGCAATCTCGCCGACCGGGCCGACGCTGACGCAGAATGCCGACGGTACGTTCTCGATCACCAGCGCCGCGGCGGGAACGTACACCTTCAACTACACCGCCACTGGCAAACAGCAAGCGGTGATGGCCAGCGACGGAGTGGCCAACGATCATTTTGGCCGCATCGTGGCGATCAGCGGCGACACGGCCGTCGTTGGCTCCCCGCTCCACCAGGTGGGGAGCAACGTCCAGGAGGGGGCGGCCTACGTGTTCACGCGCTCGGGGACAACCTGGACCCAGCAGCAGGAACTCACCGCCGCCGACGGCGCGACCACCGATTCGTTTGGCAACACCGTGTCGATCAGCGGCGATACCATCGTGGTCGGGGCTTACAACCACCCGGGGAATGGCAGGGCTTATGTGTACACGCGCTCCGGGACAACCTGGAGTCAGCAACAGGAACTCACCGCTGCCGACGGTGTGGCGGGCGATGTGTTTGGCTGGAGCGTGTCGGTCAGCGGCGATACCATCCTGGTCGGTGTCTACAACCACAAGGTGGGAAGTAACGCCCAGCAAGGCTCGGCCTATGTGTTCACGCGCTCGGGGACGACCTGGAGTCAGCAACAGGAACTCACCGCCGCCGACGGGGTGGCCAACGATTTCTTTGGCGCCAGCGTGTCGGTCAGTGGCGATACCGCCCTGGTCGGGGCTTATCTCCACCAGGTAGGGAACAACGCCGCTCAGGGTTCGGCCTACGTGTTCACGCGCTCGGGTACGACCTGGACCCAGCAACAGGAACTCACCGCCGCCGACGGCGCGGCCAACGATGCCTTTGGCAACGCTGTGGCGCTCAGCGGCGATACCATCCTGGTCGGAGTGCCGACACATCAGGTGGGAACCAACGCCGCTCAGGGAGCCGCCTACGTGTACGCGCGCTCGGGTACGACCTGGACCCAGCAACAGGAACTTACCGCCGCCGATGGCCTGGCGAACGATCAATTTGGCGTCAGCGTGTCGGTCAGCGGCGAGACCGTCCTGGTCGGGGCCTCGTCTCATACGGTGGGCAACAACGCCCATCAGGGTTCGGCCTACGTCTTCACGCGCAGCGGCACGACCTGGACCCGGCAACGGGAACTCACCGCCGCCGACGGCGCGACCAACGATGCCTTTGGCTTCAGTGTGTCGATCAGCGGCGATACCATCGTGGCCGGGGCCCTCCTCCACGCCGGTCAAGGGGCGGCGTATTTCCAGAACTGGACGCAGGCCACGGCGACCGTGACCGTCACCGTCACCGCGCCGGCCGCCGCCGCGATCACCGCCACCTCCGGCGGCGGTCAGAGCGCCCTGGTGACCGCAGCTTTTACCAGTCCGCTGGTCGCCACGGTGACCGACGCCTCCGGTCAGCCGGTTCCCGACGCCACCGTCACCTTCGCCAGCCCCAGCAGTGGTGCCGGCGTCACCTTCAATGGCGGAAACACGGCCACCACCGACCAACAAGGGCGGGTAAGTAAGAGCGTGACCGCCAACGGTAGCGTCGGTTCCTTCACCGTCACCGCCTCTGTGGCTGGCGTCACGACTTCCGCCAACTTTGCTCTGACGAATACCATCGGCCCGGCAACCACGGTCCGGTCCACCGCCGGCAGCGGCCAGAGTGTCCCCGAAAACACCGCGTTCGCAACTCCCCTGGTGGCCACGGTGACCGACGACAGCGGCAACCCCGTGCCCAACGTTACCGTCACGTTCACGGCACCCGCCAGCGGCGCCGGTGTCACCTTCACGGGTGGGGCAACGGCCGTTACCAACTCCCTGGGCCAGGCGCGAAGGGACGTGACCGCCAACGGCAGCGCCGGTACTTACACGGTCGTCGCCTCCATCCCCGGCGCCACGACCGTGGCCGGCTTCACCCTCACGAATACCGCCGTGGCAGTGGCGAACGGCCAGTTGGCGTTCAGCGCGGCCGCCTACAGCTTCGATGAAAAAGGGGGGACGATTACTCTCACGGTGACCCGGACCGCAGGCGCCGATGGCGCCGTCACGGTGCAGTATGACGTGGCCGCGGCGAAAACCTCGGCGGCCAAGTACCAAGCGATCGCCGGCACCGACTTTACTGGCGCATCCCACGGAACCTTGGCGTTCAACGCCGGCGAGGTGCAGAAGAACATCACCTTCGCAATCGTGCAAGACAAGCTGGTCGAGGAGAACAAGTCGTTCGTCGTGACGCTGAGCGGTCAGACCGGCGGCGCGTCCCTGGGATCCCAGGTGTCCACCACGGTGACGATTGTGGACGACAACCTGCCGGTGGTGCCCAACGCGACGCCGAAGTTGCCCACGTTGCAAAAGGCGGGCATCGGCTTCGGCACCAGCGACGAACACTACCAACAGTTCGTGCGGAATGCCTACGACCACTACCTGCGCCGCAAGCCTTCTGACGCCGAGGTCAAGGACTGGGTCGATAAAATGAAGGCGTACCAGACCGACCACACGGTCGGGCTAAAGCAAGAGCAGATCGAGGCGGGTTTCATCGACTCGAAGGAGTACATCGGCCGCTTCGGCAGCGTCGGCAAGAGCTGGATCGATGGCATTTACCAGGACCTGCTCACCCGCGCCCCGGACGCCAACGGCGAGACTTTCTGGCTGGGTCAGCTCGCAGTTGGCTTGGACCCGACGCTGGTGGCACTCGGGTTCACGACCAGCCTGGAACGGCTGCAAAACCGCGTGTCGGCGACGTACTTGACGCTGCTGGAGCGCCCCGCGGACAAAGGCGGCTTGGATTACTGGGTACACGTCTTCAACACGGGCGGCACGACGGAGGACATCAACTCCGGCTTCGTCGGCTCGGTGGAGTATTACGGCAAGATGAACGGTGCCGCGGGCAACCCGGCGCGCTGGGTTCGCGAAGCTTACCTCGACGTGCTGTTCCGCGCGGCCAAGGTGGACGAGTTGGCGTACTGTTTGGGCTTCTTAAATAGTTGACTCGTCCGGATTACTGAGTCTTGCATGGGCAAAGCCGGCGGCGAGCGGGGTTGCCTAATGCCAAGAAAAGGGTACGCGGACCGTTTAGTACGAAAACGGTCCGCGTACCCTTTTCTGTTCCCGTCCCCTTTGTGCGCCGTGCAAAGGCGTAGTTCTTCAGTGGGTGCAAATCCCACCCGTCTTCTTCTTGCTCCGGCCGGTAGCAATCGGAGCGGCGGTGCCGGTAACGACACTGCCGGAGCCTTCGCTGGAAAGGGTCGCTTGGCGACTCGGCGAGTAGGCAGGCCGTAACGATCGTGAACGCTGTGCAGGCCTCGAAACGGATGATGTGGCAGCCGACCCAGCAAAGGGATGGGGAAGGCCGACGACGCGCGGTTATCCGGGGGAGCAAGTTCAGCCCCTCCCGCGTTGCCACCGGGGTAAGGGCGACGGCATGTCTACCAACGGAGAACGGACGCAACACGGGAGACCCCAGGCGGTCGGAGGCGTGACTCCGAACCGGACGCCCGCGCGGGACAGGCCGGGCCGCTTGGGGAGTCGGAGAGGCTCATAGTACCGTCGAAGCCGCGTAATGCCGGTGGAGGGAAGGGGCCTAACTTCGGGTGCGTTTTGGAAGGGGCCCAGAGTCTGGAGAGTGGCCAAGTTGCCTACAACCTCCGATTAAGATTCGGCGGCTCCGGAAGGAACTGTGTGGGCTGGCGAAAGCCGGGCACTGCCTGTCTGTGTGCCAGCCTGTGAAACCCGTCGGAGAGCCGGATGCGGGAAATCCGCACGTCCGGTTCGATGAGCGGGAGGTGGAGACGGGGCAGGGCAAAGCGAGTGAGGCACCGGCAACCGAAAGGGCCGGCAACTGATGGGTCTTGCCTAAACAACCGCGCCACCTCTCGACTCTACTGTTTCGCTTTGTTTCGCTGTTTGGTCCTGGTTGCCGCTTGCGGCGTTGCGGGGTGCTCCGCAACGCCGCAAGCGGCCACGGTTTCGTTTACGCCATCGCTTGCCGCAAATCTTCCTGCAAATCGCCCACGTCCTCAATGCCGACGCTCAGGCGGATCAACCCGTCATCGACGCCGCGGGCCGTGCGCAACTCGACCGGGATGCTGGCGTGCGTCATCGTCGCCGGGTGGCAAACCAGCGACTCGACGCCGCCCAAACTCTCCGCGAGGCTGAACAACTTCGTCCGCGGCAAGAACCGCCGCGCCGCGTCGGCCCCACCTTTCAGGCGGATGCTGATCATACCGCCGAAGTCGCGCATCTGTCGTTTTGCCAACTCGTGCTGCGGGTGGTCCGTCAATCCGGGGTAATAGACGCGCTCGATTTGCGGCTGTTTCCGCAGCCAGTCGGCGAGGTGGCGGGCGTTCGCGCAATGGCGGTCCATGCGCACGGCCAACGTCTTGAGGCCGCGCAGCGTCAGGTAGGCGTCGAACGGGCCGGGCACGCCGCCGGCCGCGTTCTGGTAAAACGCGATCGGTTGCAACAGCTCGCGCGGGCCGATCACCGCGCCGCCCACCACGTCGGAGTGGCCGCCCAGGTACTTGGTCGTGCTGTGGACGACGAGGTCCGCGCCCAGCCGCAGCGGCTGTTGCAAGTATGGCGACGCGAAGGTGTTGTCCACCGCCAGCAGCGCCCCGGTCTTGTGGGCCAGTTCGGCAATGGCGGTAATGTCGAGTAGTTGCAACAACGGGTTGGTCGGCGTCTCGATCCACACGAGCTTCGTGGTCTTCGTCAGCAGGCGCGCGAAGCCGGCGGGACTGGGGTCGTCGGTGTAGCGGGCGACCAGACCCCACGGCTTGAAGACGCGCTCGAGCAGGCGGTAAGTGCCGCCGTAGAGGTCCGCCGCCGCGACCACCTCGTCGCCGGGTTTCAGGGTTGAAAGTACCGCGGTCGTCGCGGCCAGGCCGGAGGCGAACGCCAGGCCGCGCTCGCCGCCCTCCAGCGACGCGAGGCAGGTTTCCAGGGCGGTGCGCGTCGGGTTGCCGCTGCGCGAATACTCGTAGCCCTTGTGCTGACCGGGGCCGGCCTGCGTGTAGGTCGAAGTGGCGTAGATCGGCACGACCGTCGCACCGGTGGCCGGGTCGGCGTCCTGGCCGGCGTGGATGGCGCGCGTCGAGAATCCTTGGTCCTGGGGTTGCATGGGTGCTTCCTTTCCGTGGGATGTCGATGCAAAGCCGCAAGCGGCGTTAGGGTTGAGGCCCACGTTCCGCGCGGGCGAAGAGGTCGCGCATCGTCAGGCGGAAGCCCGGCAAAATAGTGCCGCCGTCGAGGGTGCCGTCTTCGTCGATCACGATGGAATCGTCGAGTGATGTCCAGATTTGGGCCGTGCGCGTCGGCGGATCGATGTACCACACCAACTCCACGCCCGCCCCGAAATACTCGCGGCGCTTACGATCCATTTCCCTGCGGGTGTTACTCGGGCTTAGAACTTCCACCGCCAGATTTGGGATAAGATCGGCAATCGGTTGACGAGGCACCCGGTGGTCTGGGACGCGCTCCCAGCGAAAGAACGCCACGTCGGGAATTCGGACCAGTCCCGTGGTGATTCGCAGCATTCCGTCCGCGCCAACGGTAAA
This sequence comes from Gemmatales bacterium, assembly GCA_038231495.1. Taxonomy (GTDB): domain Bacteria; phylum Planctomycetota; class Planctomycetia; order Gemmatales; family Gemmataceae; genus JBBRLG01. The sequence continues at coordinate 7,376 of JBBRLG010000160.1, forward strand.
TCCGCAGTTGTTGCCGTCTAAAAACCCTTCAATCAGATGGCCCAGAATAATCGCCAATCGGCTTTCAAAGAATCCCATACCCTTCTCCACGAGTACGCCGTGAACGAGTTCAAAGAGCCGGTTCTCTCGATCGTGAATGTTGAGGACATCCTGCTCCGTCGCCGTGCCGAGCGGCAGGCGAATTCGGCTGGGCGAGATGCCGCCGAGTTCTTCCAACAAATCGGCGAGGGATGGCGATTCCAACAATGCTACGCTCATAAAGATTGTTCCTCCGGCAAGTCGTCTATCAGTTTTGCGCCGTTACTTCTTCCCGTTGCCCTTGATCCGCTCCTGGTTCCAGTAATGGATCAAGTCGATGCGCGTCACGATGTCCACCACCTTGCCGTTCGCCAGCGCCAGCACGCCGGTGTTGCCCGCCAGCAACAGGCGGTACGCCTCGTCCAGGTGGACGCCCACGTCCAGCGCCGGCAGCGGCTTCGCCATGATGTCGGCAATTTTTACGTTATTCGGATCGCTGTTGTCGTGAAGCACGCGGGCCAACGTCACCTCCTGCACACTGCCGACCGGCTTGCCTTCTTGCAACACCGGCAACTGCGAGATGCCGGCGGACTGCATCGCCTCGATGGCGTCGTTGGCCGTCGCGTCTGGGGTAATGCTGGCGAGCTGCCGCGTGCCGCGAACCTTGAGCAGATCGCCCAACGAGTGGGCCACCTGCTCGTGGGCTTGCAGGTGGTTCGCGGCCAGCCAGTCGTCGTCGTAGAACTTGCTCAAATAGTTGCGGCCCGTGTCGCACACCATCGACACGACCAGGTCGCGGGCCGTCAGCCGCCGGGCATAGCGCAACGCCGCCGCCACGTTGGTGCCGCTGGAGCCGCCGGCCAAAATGCCCTCGCGCCGCGACAGCGCCCGCGCCACCTGGAACGACTCGGTGTCCGTCACGCGAATCCAGTCGTCCACGAGCTGGCCGTTGAACGTCTTGGGCACGAAATCCTCGCCGATGCCCTCGACCTTCCAGGCGTGTGGCGTGCCGCCCGACAGCACACTGCCGTCGGGGTCGGCGCCGATGATCTTGACCTCCGGGTTGCGTTCCTTCAGGTAACGGGCCACGCCGGAGATGGTGCCGCCGGTGCCGACGCCGGCGACGAACGCGGTGATCTTGCCCTCGGTTTGCTCCCAGATTTCCGGCCCGGTGGTGCGGTAATGAATCTCCGGGTTGGCGAGGTTGGTGAACTGGTTGGGCCGCCACGCGCCGGGAATCTCACGCGCCAGCCGGTCGGCGACGCCGTTGTAGCTGTCGGGCGAGTCGGGCGCGACGTTGGTGGCGGTGACGACGACCTCGGCGCCGTACGCCTTGAGGAGCGCGACCTTTTCATTGCTCATCTTGTCGGGCAGGACGAAGATGCAGCGATAGCCCTTGACGGCGGCGACCATGGCCAGGCCGACGCCGGTGTTGCCGGCGGTGGCCTCGATGATGGTGCCGCCGGGCCGCAGCAGGCCGCGCTGTTCGGCCTCCTGAATCATGGCCATGCCGACGCGGTCCTTGACGCTGCCGCCGGGGTTGTTCGACTCGACCTTGACGCAGACCGCGGCGGCCACGCCCTCGGCCAGCCGCTTGAGCCGCACCAACGGCGTCCAGCCGATCGATTGCAGAATGTTGTCTTGCATCGGCGTACTCCCTTTTCGTGTCCGTCCCTTGAAGCCGTGACGACCGTTATTCTGGCCAGGGGCTGGGGGTAGGGCAAGGTGAAGATCGGATGTCGAGAGGATCGGGTGTCGGGTGTCGGGTGTCGGGTGTCGGAAGAGGGAAAAATGAAATAGCTGTTAGCTGTCAGCTATTAGCTGTCAGCCAATTCCGACACACGACACTCGACAACCGACACCCGATTTTCGCCGATGCTCGATTGCTCCCGCGCCCCCCGGCCGTTACGATGGGAGCGTGTCCTCGCGGTAACAACCTAATTCGACTCCGGATTCGCGTGGTTTCATGGGTCTCGCACGGCAAACCGTCTCCCTCTTGCAGGCCGCACGCCAGCTGGTGAAAATCCTGCCCGCCGATGCCGTCCTCGTGCTCGCCGAGAAAGGCCTGGACTGGGACGAACTGCTCGCCCAGCTGGACGGCTGCCGATTGCTCGTGGCCGCCGTCGATACCGCCGTCAAGGCACGCCTTGAAGCCCGTGCCGACCTCACGGTCCTCGACCTCGACCCCGGCCCGACGCCCACCCAGGAGTTCATGAGCCTCGCCCTCCTCGAAGCTGTCCGCACCGACAACCTGCGCCAGAGTGCCGACGTGGTCGTCCTCTACAACGGCATCGAAGTCGCCCAGGAGAAGCACGAACTGCTCGACAGCCTTAGCGTCATCCACCTCGGCGAACACCTCGAACGCCTCAGCGCCAAGGACCTGCGCCAGCTCGACACGCAGGTGCCGTTGGAGACGCTGCGGGCGGTGGTGGACCTGGCGCTGGAGATCGGCCGCGAGGGGCGCGAGGGCAAGCCGGTCGGCACCATGTTCGTCGTCGGCGACACGCGCAAGGTGTTGGACATGTCGCGGCCGATGAACTTCAACCCGTTCCGCGGCTACAGCCACCGCGAGCGCGACGTCCGCGACCCCAACGTCCGCGAGCAGATCAAGGACATCGCCCAGATGGAAGGGGCGCTCATCATCCGCCGTGACGGCGTGGCGGTGGCGGCGTGCATCCGCATTGACGCGCCGGACAAGGGCATCACGCTGAGCAAGGGTTTGGGCACCCGGCACGCGGCGGCGGCGGCGATCAGTAAATGCACGAAAGCGATCGCAATTGTCGTCAGTCAATCGTCGGGCACGGTGCGGCTGTTTCAGAACGGGGAAGTGGTGCTGCACATCGAGCCGCTGGCGCGGCCGTTGATCTGGGGCCAATTTCACATGGACGCGCAAGACGCCAACGGCGTCAACCGGCCCAGCACGTCGCGCGGCACAGCGCTGGACGCCTGAGCGGGAATTACGGTTGCCCCGGCGGCAAGGGCGGCAGGCTCATTTTCTCCTGCCGACTCTGAGCCTGAACGGCCCGCGCTCGGAGCAAATCTATCTGTTTGACCTGCCACTGCGGGTCGTTCTTCGCCAGGGACGCGTCGTCGCACTCCAACACCAACAGGGCGTCCACGTCCAACATGCGGAGTTTCTTGCGCTCCGGGCCGTATTCCTTCCCGTCGGGGCCGTACAGGAATTTTACGTCGAGCACCATCCGTTTGCCGCCGGCCGTCGATTGGACGAGCGGGACCACCGCGGCCGGGTTAATGAACGCCCGGTCCGGCTTGTCCGCGCCGGGCCGGAACGCCCAGCGCAGCGCGTCGGGGACGGCCGTGCGATTCTCCTTGCCCGCGTAGAAGGTTTTCGGGTCGGCCTCGACCAGTCCCCCGCGGTAGAAGGCCGCCAGTCCCGGTTCGGTCCAGCGACCCGCCCCGCCCAGCGCCGCCCCCAGGATGGCGCGTTGCCCTTTGACCTCGGCGCGCCGGGCCGCCGGTAGCGTCCAAAGATAGGCGTCGTCGTCGTCGCGGTACAGGCGGCTGAACCAGTTCTCGACAAATTCGCGGACCGTGGTCTGCTGCTGCGCCAGCATTTGGCCTTCGGGCGAGAAGGCGATCGGCGCGTCCTTGAGCAGGCCCGTTACTTTTGCGTCCACGTACCATTGCCGGCCCTTGGAATTCGGCCCGCTACCCTCCTGGCCCGTCACGAGGATTTGAATGACGCTCGTGCATATCGGCGTGGTCACGCGGTAGCCGTAACGCACGTCGTACTTGCCGCCCTCGTACTTCCATTCCAACAGGCCGAGCGGTTCGATTTTGGCTTCGCCCGATCCGGTCTGAAGCAGGCGCACGAAGTCCTTCATGGCGAAGTCGCTGTACATGCCGCCGGAGCCGGCACCGGCGGGTTGGTTCCAGTAAGCCTCCAGGTTCGTACGCAAATCGGTATTCTCGGCCGGCCGCAAGTCCGGGGGCAAAGTCATCAAGAACGCCGGGTCCAGTTCGCCTTTTTTCAGGCGGTCCAGCCACAGGTCGGCGAACGCGGCCGACTGGTAACGCACCGCCATCACAGAGGCGGTGTAATAGGTGACGTAGACGAGGCTGAAGACACCAACGACAATCATGCCGGCATTGCACAGGGGTAGGCCGCTGAGCGTGTCCTCCGAAGTCAGGATCTGGATGCGTGCCAGCCACGCGACCAGCAGCCCGGCGGCCGGGAGGAACAGCACCCACAACGGCAGTAACCAGGGATTGGAATTGGAGTAGAGCAGCAACCCGCCCAGGCCGAGCAACGCCAGCATGCCCGCGAAAGTCAGCCCCGCTACCCGCAAGATTTTCGCCGGCTGGTGCATGCCCATCAGCAGGCAGACCAGCACCGCCACGGCGGGTGCCGAGAGCAGAAGGCCGAAGAAAGTTTTCGGGTAGTGGTTGGCGACCCCGATCCAGCCGCCCAGGCAGACGACGACGGCGGTCAGCACGGCCAGGCCGAACCCGCCCAGGGCCAGCAACGACAGCGGCCGGTAGGTTTGGTGCGCGTCGTCGCCCAGCGGCAACTCGGCGGCAAAGCCGGGGCCGGTCTGGACGCCCTGCGAACGGTCGGTGGTCTCGGCCATGGCTGAACCCCCTTTGGGAATGATGAATGATGAATGATGACTCAAATACCAAGGCAACGCCTTTGCTTGTCTTGATTCATCATTCATCATTCATCATTCATCATTTTTCTTACGCCTTCCGCGGACCGAAGGTTCGCGCGCCTAGTCGTCGCCGGCCCCCAGGTCGGAGGAGATGTCGCCGAGCATGGCCCGGCGGGCGGCGTCGGCGGGGCTGACGCCGCGCGACTGCACCGTGCCCGAGGCGTCGAGGTAAATTTTGTCCTGCAAGATTTCCTGGATCACGGTCGCGAGCTTGTCGCCGCCGCGGACCTCCACGAGCGGCCGCACGCCGGTGTTCAGCATCACCATGCGCTTTTGGATCAGCGTGGACAGCTTGAAGCGGCCGCCCACCTTGTTCACGATGCCTTCTTCCTTCAACTCGTCGAGCATGCCATCCCTCCGGGGTCACGGTTGGTTGTGCGGGTCGAAATGCCGTCGGATCAGGTCGCAAACCCGGCCGACGGCGGCGTCCAGGTCGTCGTTCTCCACCTGGTAGGTGTAAGCAGTGCGGTGTTCCAGCTCGCGGCGGGCATTGTCCATGCGCCGGACAATCGACGCCTCGGTCTCCGTGCCGCGGGCGCGTAGGCGTTTTTCGTACTCCTGCATCGAGGGGGCGAAGAGGAAGATCGACACGCAGCCCGGCATCTTCTCCCGAATCTGGCCCGCGCCCCGCACGTCGATGTCGAGTAGGACGCCGCAGCCCAATTGTCGCGACTTCTCGATTTCACCCAACGGCGTGCCGTACCAATTGCCGACGACCTCGGCCCATTCGAGGAAATGGCCGGCATCGTCCTCGGCGCGAAAGTGGTCGCGCGTCCAAACGTAGTAAGCGACGCCGTCCAGTTCGCCCGGCCGCGGGGCGCGGGTGGTGGCCGAGACGGACAGCCGCAACGGCAACCCCGACTCCCGCAACACCCGGCGAATCACCGTGCTCTTGCCGACGCCGCTGGGGCCGGACACGATGATTACGGGTGGTTGCGCCGTCATGGTCGAGGTCCGTGTTACCCCACTCGTCCCTCTCCCCAAAGGGCGAGGGGAGGAAGCGTTATTCGTGACCGTTCACCGGCATCAACTTATCCCCCCCTTACGAAGGGGGGTAGGAGGGTGGTTTGAACGCGTTGTCCCCCCCAACCCCCCCATCGTA
>JBBRLG010000161.1:0-13144 GCA_038231495.1 Gemmatales bacterium
CCCACGCCATCGCCGACCCCGACCCCCGAACCGACCCCAACTCCAAGCCCCACGCCCACGCCCACTCCGCCTCCTGATCCGTTTGCCGGCGTCAAGGAGTACCTTACGATCGACACGGCTTTTCTGGAGAACTACGCCAATCCGAGCTTTCCGGTTCACTACGACGGAGCCGTGCTGGCGGCGAGCAACACGCCCGCAGGCAATCCCGTCACCGACAAAGGCGCGACGCTGGGCCGGGTGCTCTTCCACGACAAACGCCTGAGCGTCAACGGGACGGTCTCCTGCGCGTCGTGTCATGCGCAAAGCCCCGGCTTCACCGACAACCGGCAGTTCAGTCCCGGCTTCAATGGCGGGACGTTCACCAGCGCACACGCCATGCGTCTTGGCAATATCCGGTTCTACACGGGGAATTCGATGTTCTGGGACAAGCGCGCGGCCAGCGTCGAGGCGCAGGCGACGCAGCCGATCCAGAACGCCGTCGAGATGGGCTTCGATGCCAGCAACGGCGGCCTGCCCGCGCTCTTCACGAAAATGGACGGCCTGCCGTACTACCCGGAGCTGTTCCGCTGGGTCTACGGCGATACCGCCGTCACGGAGGATCGAATCCAGCGCGCCCTCGCGCAGTACGAGCGGGCGATGGTCTCGGTCAACTCGAAGTTCGACACGGAGTTCGCGCGCGTCTATAACCCCGCCGCACCGGGAAGAGGGATCGGCGCGCGATTTACCGGCTACACCGATGCCGAGGAGCGCGGCAAGCAGCTCTTCATCACCCCGCCGAACCAGGGAGGCGGCGGGTGCGTGGCTTGTCACAGCGCGCCGACCTTCTCGCTGGCGGCGAACTCGCGCAGCAACGGCCTCGATGCGGGCGAGAGCCGGATCTTCAAGTCGCCGTCGCTGAAAAATCTTCTGCGCGGTGGGCCATACATGCACGACGGGCGGTTCGCAACGCTGGAGCAGGTGGCGGATCACTACATCGGCGGCATCCAGAACGGCCCCGCGCTCGACAACCGGCTCAAGGGGCCGAACAACCAGCCGCTGCGCCTGAACTTCTCCGGGGAAGACCGCGACGCGCTCGTCGCGTTCCTGAAAACCCTCGACGACCCGAACCTGACGGCCGACCCGAAGTTCACCAATCCGTTCAAAAAGTGAGGTGAGATCGGGTACGCTGAGAGGGAAACCTGTGAAATCGCTTCTCTACCCGATTCTCTGCCTCGTGCTGCCCGCGCTCTGGGGGCTGCTCGTCGTCGCGCTGGATCGGCTCTTCGAGCGTTACGAGGTTCCGCTCTTCCAATTCCTCCTGGGCCTCCTCAAAGACCACCACCGCGCCGAAGACGCGTTGCAAGAAACGTTCGTGCGCGCCCTGGGCCGGCTCGACGGCGTGGACCCCGACCACCTGCGCGGCTGGCTGTTCACCGTGGCCTATCACGAGGCGATGCTGCAACGCCGTCGCCAGAAGACCCGCGCCGCCGAGGCGCTGCCGGCTGCCGACGACTTCGCCGACGACGCCCCCGGCCCTTATCATCAAGTGGCGCGTGCGGACCAGGCCCGCCGGCTGCAACGCCTGCTCGGCCGGCTGCCCGCCGCCCAGCAGGAAGTCATCCGCCAGCGCGTCTACGAGGGCAAACGGTTCCGCGAGATCGCCGAGAGTTTGGACTGTCCGCTGAACACGGCGCTGGCCCGCATGCACGAAGGGCTAAAGCGCCTGCGCCGGTTGTGGGAGAACGAACATGCGTGAGCACCGATGGGAAGCGGGCGACGACCTCGACGCGCTGGCGCTCCTCTACGCCACCGGCGAAATGGACCCCAAGGACGCGGCGGCGTTTGAACGCCTGCTCGGCGCGGACCAGCGGGCGCGCGAGGCACTGGCGCTGGCCGTCGAGCTGGCGCGGACGCTCGACGGTCTGGCGACGCCGACGCCGTGCCCGGCCTACCGCGAGCGCGTCCGCCGGCGTTTGCAACCGGCGGCCGTGGCGGGCAAGCGGACCGCGCGCCGGTATCGCGGCCACCCCGCCCTGTGGGCGGCCCTGGGCGCCGCGGTGGTCCTGCTCGCGGTGGCGGCGGCCAACGTCTGGCAAGCGCCCGCACCGACTGCAAAGCCGCAAGCGGCAAATAGTGTCGCGCCGGCCGAACCGGCGCTCGACGAAACCGCACGCATCTGGTCCGAAATCCCCAAACACGAAGGGCTAGCCCGCCTGCGCGCAGAGGAGCAGCGGCGCAAGACGCGCACCGAGGACGTGCGCGTCGTCCGCAGCGAGGAGCGGCCCGACCGCTTCGCGCCGACCCCGATGCCGTAACCCCCCGACCGCCGCTTGCGGCTTTGCACCTCCGCCCGCCGAGGACGCCTCCCATGACCCCCGCACCGCGCCGCGTCCTCGCCCTGTGCCTCATCCTGCTGTCGGCCCCGACCGCGTTCGCGACCAAACCCGCCCCACCGACGTTGCCGCGTTTCACCGAGGAGCGCGAGGCGGCGGCGCTCTTCTTCGTCAAAAAACACGTCCCGGAAGTCGTGCCGCTGCTGGAGCAGTTGAAAAAAACCAACCAGACCCAGTACCAGCAAGAGGTCCGCGAAATCTTCCAGGAGACGGAGTTCCTCGCCGGCCTGGAGGACGACCCGCGCCGCCACGACCTGGAGTTGAAGATCTGGAAGGCCGAGAACAAGGTTTACGCCCAGGTCGCGAAGCTGGCGACGCAAACTGCCGAGGATCGCACGAAAACCGAGGGTTCGATCCACGACCTGGCCCGCGAGCTGGTACACCTGGACATCCAGGCGCTGGAGCTGAAGGCGGATCGGTTGGACAAGGAACTGGGCGAGGTCAAGGACGAGCTGGCCAAGGCCCGCGACCAGGTGGACCAGCAGACGCGCACGCGCTACGAGGCGCTGTTGGAGCAGGCGAAGAAGCGCAAGAAGGTGTAAGAAACAGTGGCGGCATGGCGAGCGGCGGACGAAAGTCCGCCGTGGTAGCGCGGGGTAACTGGGTTTCGTCGAAGGGTAGTGATGACGGGTACCCGGCAAGAGGAACACTGTGATGAATGAACCATGGCGATCCCGTATCACCATCGAGCCGGGTAAGCGGGGGGGCCGGCCGTGCATTCGCGGCATGCGCATCACCGTTTACGACGTCCTCTCCTACCTCGCGGCCGGGATGACCGTGGCCGAAATCCTCGATGACTTCCCGTACCTCACGCCGGAGGACATCCAGGCCTGCTTCGCCTTTGCCGCGGAGCGGGAGCGGAGCATGGTGGTTGCGGTCGCATGAAGGTTGATAGAATGGAAGCACGGAGGTATTGCCATGACCACAACACTCCAACAAGCGTTCGCTGAAGCAGCAAAGTTACCCGCTGCCGAGCAAGAATTGCTTGCATCCCGGCTCCTCGCCGAACTGGCGGCGGCGGATGATTTCGACCGCGCTATCGCCAACTCATCGGGCAAACTCGCACAGCTGGCGTCAGAAGCGTTGGCCGAGCATCGGGCCGGGTTGTCCGAAGAATTGGACCCGGACCTGCTATGAACTCGCGCACGGTTCGAGGGTTTCGTGAACTGTTTGCCGCGCTGCCTGCGACTGTCCAACAGCAAGCGCGCGAGGCGTATCGGTTGTTCCGAGAAAACGCCGCACACCCCGGGCTTCGCTTCAAAAAGGTGCATCCCGATCCGCCCGTCTACTCGGCCCGCGTAGGCATCAGCTATCGGGCCGTCGGCATCCTCGACGGTGACACGCTAGTCTGGTTCTGGATCGGGTCGCATGCCAATTATGACAGACTCTTGACACATCTGTAGGGGTGGAAAGAGCGTGATGACGTTCCCGAGTGTCCCACATTGACGATTTCTGTCCGTAACTTGCACGACAGCGATTGGCCGCCGCCGCCACCCAGCGACCGGCATTCCCCGTTACCAAACGGTGATTTCGTGGGCCGGTAAGTGCCACCGCGCCAAAGAACCGTACTCACCAAAAAACCCTGCCCTGCGCCAAATCGGGCTTGTCCGTGCCCCACGGGGGCGTGGTATGATGCCGCCTTGTCGTAAGAATGGTAAACGGGGTAAGGTGCCGCCGCGCTCCGCCGCGAGCGGCCATACACGCAAGGAGGTTGTCATGGCCAAGAAGACTTCGTGCCCGATCAGCCGCGAACAGTTCCGCGCCAAGGCCAAGCAGGTGCCGATCACCATCTGCAGTCAGCAGCTCGTCGCCGACGTCAAGGAGTTCTCCACCGGCTCGCTCGGCTGGTATCTCAACGGCAAAACCACCATCGAGATCGACGGCGTGCTCGTCTCCGTGCAGATCGGCCTGAACCTCACGATCGTCGGCAGCAAGGAGTTGCCGGGCGCCACCGCCACGCCCGCCAAGGCCGAAGTCGCTTGACCGCGGCCCCTCGCCCTTGTTTCTCTTTTGCACCCATGAGGTACACCGTGCGTCCATCTCTCCTGTCGGTCCGCCTGGCCCTCGGCGCGCTGGTCGCGGGCGTGGGACTCCTCGCCCTGGGCGTCGAGCCGCGCTCCCCCGCCGCCGAGCAGAAAACCTTCGACACCATCAAGAAAGTCGAATACCAGGGCTGGAAGAACAACCTGAGTTTGACCAACGGCGACGTGGAATTGATCGTCACGCTCGACGTGGGGCCGCGCGTCATCAGCTACAAAATCCCCGGCGGCAAGAACGTCTTCAAAGAGTACGCCGACCAGCTCGGCAAGAGTGGCGAGACGGACTGGCAAATCCGCGGCGGCCACCGCCTCTGGATCGGACCGGAAGATTTGACGCGCACCTACGCCCTCGACAACGGCCCGGTCAAGTACATCGAGATCGAGAACGGCGTCCGCCTGACGGCCGAGGTCGAAAAGGAGTACGGCACGCAGAAAGAGATCGAAATCCGCCTCGAAGCCAAGGGCACGCAGGTGCAGGTGCTCCACCGCATCAAGAACGTCGGCGACAAGACCATCGAGTTGGCGCCGTGGGCCTTGTCGGTGATGGCACCGGGCGGCACCGAGATCATTCCTTTGCCGGAACACAAGCCGCACCCCGGCAGTCCCAAGAACGCCCGCACGTCGGCCGACTTCGCGCCCAACCTGACCGTGTCCCTCTGGCCGTTCTTCGACTTCAAAGACCCGCGCTGGACGATGGGCACGAAATTCATCACGCTGAAACAGGACGCCAAGAAGGGGCCGACGAAGCTGGGCCTATCGCACCGGGGCGGTTGGGTCGGCTACCTCAACGGCGGCACCCTGTTCGTCAAGCTGTTCGATTACAAGGACGGCCAGACGTACTCGGACAACGGCGTCAACTTCGAGACGTTCACGAACGAGGACATGCTGGAAATGGAGAGCCTGGGGCCGGTGGGGAAGCTGCTGCCCGGCAAAGAAGTGACTCACGTCGAATTCTGGAAACTGGCCAAGGGTGTGGACGACATCACCGACGAGGCGAGCATCGACAAGAACGTGGTGCCGAAGGTGAATGGGAAGTAACCGGATTCGCCGCTTGCGGCTAAGCGCTTATCGCCGCTTGCGGCTAAGCGCTTAGTCGCAAGCGGCGAACACAATTATCCAACCCTGGATGCTACCGCGCCGCGGATGAGTTCGCGGAGGCCGGGTTCCTCGATTTGCAACAGTGCCTGCGACCGCGTCAGCCACATGCGTTCGCGCCATTCGCGTTCCGGCCAGTCCGGTGCGACCTCGGTCACTTGCATCCGAAAGACCGTGACGTGATACTGGAAGCCCATCTTGGAATAGACGTAACTGCCGAGGGGTTCCGGCTCCAGCTCGCCGGTCAGGCCGGCTTCTTCCCACGCCTCTTGTAGGGCGATCTCGGCCACCGTCTTGCCCGGCTCCAGGCAGCCCTTCGGCACCACCCAGCGCTTGCCGCTGCGCGACGTTACTACGCAGATTAGCCCGTCCTGCACCGGAATGGCGGCCGCCTGCCGGATCACGTCCAAGGAGGAAGCCATCAGAAGGTCCCTGTAGGTGGAAGTGAAACGTCCTCTCGGAACCATCGCGAAAATCAGGCCGCACGTCAAGCGCTGTTGCGGTTTTTCGCACAAATTACACAATTCGCTCTCTTTCGCGGCACTGGTGAGCCGTGCGCAACCCTGTTATAAAGCAAACGACCACACCACCCGCAGTCCCGTGAGGTACACGCCATGCCGTCGGGTCGCGACTTCAGCGACACCGTTCTCATCGTCGATGACGAGGAATCGGTGCGCAAGACCTTCCGCGAATGGCTCGAATCCGCCCCGTTGGGGTGCCATATCCTCAGCGCCGCCGACGCCGAGGCCGCCCTCGTCCACGCCAACCAGACGCGCATCGACCTCGCCATCCTCGACTGGAACCTCGGTGCCGGCAACGACGGCCTGCAACTGCTCGAAGACCTCGCCGTCTTCAACCCCGACGTGGTCGCCATCATGATTACCGGCTACGCCCACCAGGCGACGCCGCTCGCCGCCATGCGCATGGGCGTGCGCGACTACCTCGACAAGAACCAGGGTCTCGACCGCACCGCGTTCCTCAACGCCGTCCGCAAACAGTTGGAGCGCATCCGCCCGGCCAAGCGCGAACGGCAAATGCACCAGGGGTTGGTCGCCTTCCGCTCGGCGGTCGAAAAGGTGCTGCCGCTGGTGCAGGCCGCGGCGGCGCTGAACGACCCGGTGCCGTTGACGGCGGCGGTGCAAAACCTGTTTCGGTTTTTGCTGCGCACCACCGGCGCGAAGGACGGTGTGCTCGTCGTCCGCGGCTACGACGCCAACCGGCAGCTGCCGGAGGTTTATCGCGCCTACGACATGACCGGCCAACTGCTGAACGGGACCCTGGCGCCGTTCGCGCGGTCACTGGCCGGCAGCGTCGTGACGATGCAGGAGCCGTGCGTCCTGCAAAACCCCCAGACTTCCGCGACGATGGAGTTGCAGCCGTTCGAGCAAAAACGCCGGTCGGTGTTGGCCGCGCCGCTCAACGTCTCCTCGAACCTGCAAGCGGTGTTGGAACTGTTCGACAAACCGGGCAACGGCTTCGGCGAGGCGGATCGACGGCTGGCGGCCGCGGCGGCGGAGTTTGGCGTCGAGATGTTACGGCAAGCGCTGGCCGAACGGCAGACGCATCAAGTCCTCTTCGACGCGGTAGACGCGGCGCTCGCGGCCGGCGACGCGATGGCCGGTTCGCTGCGGCCGCAAGAAGCACCCGGCCCGGACGAGCCGCCGCCCGCGACGGTGTTGCAAACGTTGCGCGACGGGCTGGGCACGAACCCCGACGCGGCGGTGGACGCCGACGCCGCGGTACGGCTGGCGGAGGCGGTGCGCGTGCTGGCGGTACGGCACGGGCCGGCGGCGGTGCGGCACTGCGTGCGACTGGTGGAGAGTCTGCGAACCCTGCTCGACGACGTGACCAGCACCGGGGAGGCGCGCGGTGAGTGACCGGCCCGACGTCTTCGAGGAGGTGTTCCGCCTGCTGACGCCGGAGCGCCTCTTGCACGACCCGCGCGCCACCGGCGAAGGCGTCACCGTGTGCGTCATCGACAGCGGCGTCGAGCGCGACCTGCTCGCCGCCAAATTCCGCCAACAGGGACAGGAAATCCATCCCATCGAGGGTGGCGTCTTCCTGCCCGACCGTGCCGAGCCGCAGCCGTACACCGGCCACCAAAGTACGCCGCACGGCACCACCGTGGCCGACGTGTTGCTGACCGTGGCGCCGCGCGTGCGCCTTTATTCCGCCGACGTTTTCGGGCCGCAGGGCAGTTGCGACGTGGAGGTTCTGACGCGCGCGGTCCGCTGGGCGGTGGATGTGTGGCACTGCAAAGTCATCAACCTGTCGCTGGGCGTGGCGGAGCAGCGGTTGCAGCAAGTGCAGCGGCGCTACCACTTCCTGCGCGCCATTGAAGCGGCCTATTACCAAGATGTGTTGATCTTCGCGGCGGCGCACAACGAGCACCCGTTGACGCGCAGTTACCCCGCGGCGTTCGCGCCGGCGCTCTTGTCGGTGGACAAGCACCTGTTCGCCGACCCGCTGCAATTTGCCTACCAGTTGAACGAGCAGGTCGAGTTCCTGGCGCACGGCCGCGGCTACCTCGGGCCGCTGGCGCAGGAGCCGGCGACGAGCTGGGCGGCACCGCACCTGGCCGGCATCGCGGCCCGCATCTTATCGTTGCGGCCGACGTTGAAGCCGTTCGAGATGAAGACGCTGCTTTACTGGCTGGGCCAGTTTCAGCGGGCACAGAGGAAGGAGAAGTGAATGCGACCCCTTGCTTGCGCTTAGGGCTCTTCTGAAAATAGGCCATCGCCTGGACAGACGATCACAAGTCCAGCCCAGTTTCATAGGTCAGGGGGTCGCGCAGCAACATGACCACTTGTGTCAAATCGGCCCGCGCCCCGTATAGAAGGGACAAAAATGACCTCACGCAGGGGCGCAGCGTTTGCCGAATTTCCTCGGTGATGCGTTCGGCGCGTTCGCGAATGCGTCGCGACAATTGGGGGTCGCGCGGCTGACCGGTTCGAGCTGCGCGTTACGACTACCTCGCAAAAAGTAAGAAATGACTTGCACCAACGATAACTTCACACTAGAATGCAAAAAGGACTTAAGTTCTAAAGCACAATCGGCATGTATTCGAGAAAAAAGCGAGGATCCTAGTGCTTATCAACTTTTCGGTTGCGAACTTCCGCTCATTCGGTGCCGAGCAGACGCTCAACCTAGTTGCTAGCGGCAAGCTTCACGATCACACCGAACATTGCGTACGGATCGGTGAGACCGGGAAGAATGTTCTTCGGACTGGGGTGGTATATGGAGCCAATGCGGCAGGCAAATCGAATCTCGTGCGGGCCATGCTTTTTGCACAGAGTCTAATCCAGGGTAACGGCCCTCTCAAGAAACTTGCATTCAACCAGTTTCGCTTTTGCAAAACAAAAAAGCCCTCGTCTTTTGAGTTTCGGTTCCTAGTTAAAGGACAAATCTTTGTCTACGGCTTTTCCATCAACCCCAAGGCTGTCGTTCAGGAATGGCTTGATGCAACGTCTGAAAAAGGACAAGACATAAATGTATTCAACAGGAAAAGCCAAGTCATTTCGGTAGGTAAGTTGAAAAAGTTTGGTAGCGAAAGTGAGGTGTCAGAAAAGGCGCTAAAAGCGCTGCAAGTTCTGGAACCCCGCGCGGATCAACTCTTGCTTAATAAGGTCGTTGATCTTCCCCAATCAAGCCGTGGCGAGTTGCTCAACCGTGCAGCTTGGTGGTTTACGGAGTGTTTAACGATTGTTCAAGCCAACACGACATTTGGACCGCTAATCGAATTCCTGGATCAAGAAGCTGATTTTCGCCGCTTTGCCGGCGCGTTTTTGCAAAATGTTGGAACGGGTATCAACGACTTGCACGTTGAACAGCTCGAAATTGGCGCTGAAAAAATTCCGAAAACCCTGTTGGAAGAGTTGCAAGTCACAAAAGGTGGAGAAGCAAACATCTTACTCGGCAGTCCCAGTGTAAGCCTCCAGTTGGACTCGAATGACCCGACCAAAGTTATCCGTCGGAATCTGGCTGCGCGGCATCAAGTCAAAGATGCCACTTTCTCGATCCCGTTTCAGGAGGAATCAGACGGAACGCAGAGATGCTTAGATTTGCTTCCCGCGCTTTACCATCTGACGACAAATTCCAAGGTGTTCGTCATCGACGAAATCAATCGTAGTTTGCACCCGTTGCTTTGTCATGCACTACTGAAACTTTTCGTCGAATCGTGCCCTGGCGCGTGTCAGCAAATGCTTGTGACGACGCACGAAACGCATCTTCTTGACCAGGATCTATTGCGTCGCGACGAGATTTGGTTCGTCGAAAAGGACGAAAAGCAACAAACGCACCTCTACTCCCTAGCCGACATGAAAGTCCGCAATGACGTGCGGATCGAGAAGGGCTACTTGCAGGGAAGGTTTGGCGCCATTCCATTTATCGGCGACACCCAGAAGTTGATGGATATGATCCGACGCCCCGCGGGTGGAAAAACACATGCGAAAAAAACGCCCTCTTGATCGAACAACGAATGTAGTTCGCGACGCAAGCTTGGTCGTGATTGCATCGGAAGACAAGTATGCTGTCCGACAATACTTTGAGCTTTTTCGATCGACGAAGATTCAATTCAAGGTACTCGAGACCGACCACGGCAAATCCGCACCCAGCCATGTAATGATTCGCTTAGACAAGTACATGAAGGAATACGATTTTGGCGAAGGAGATGAGTTCTGGTTGGTATGTGATTGTGACCACTGGATCAATGCCGGACACATTAAGAACTTGGTATCAGTCATCACGCAATGTCATCAAAAAGGCATTAACGTGGTATTGAGCAATCCCTGTTTTGATATGTGGCTGTTCTTGCATTTTGTGGAGTTTCCTCCGGACGACAAATTGACTTGTGTGGAAGTTGGTAAGAGAATTCGGAATGCCGTCGGCTCATACGACAAGACAAAGATCTACAATTTGCCGATTACCAACGAAAGTGTGGAATTGGCCGTGAAGCGATCTATAGTCAACCAACTAGCGGCTGGTGAAATCCCCGGTCGACCGCAAACTGCGGTACATCAAATCATTGAACACCTATTAACTCGACACATCATTTCAGTAGGTCCATAATCTCGACAAGAGAATGCGTCCCACGCCGGCAGCGGTTCGCGCTAACCGAAGGCTTTGCGGCGACAGCAAGCCTTGCACCGACACTGGCAAAGCGTGCAATCGCGCCGGCGACAAGCTCAGCCATTCGGATTGAATCGTCGCCGACCTGTTCGCAAACCCCCATAATCTTGTTGACCCCCAACCGCCAACAGGCAATCATGGCATTACCGCATCGCCCGTTTCGAGGGGGGGAACCGATGATCACGATGCTGGGCAGTCCGCGGCGGTGCTGTGACGGCCTCACGCGGCGCGAGACGTTGACGGCCGGCGCCCTGTCGCTGCTCGGCGGGGCGTTCAACTTGCCGAACCTGTTTGCCGCCGAGGCGGGGCGGCGCGCCGACGCCCGGCCGGGCAAGGCGAAGAGCGTCATCCTGCTCAACCTCCTCGGGGGCGCGGCGACGCAGGACATGTTCGACCTCAAGCCCGACGCACCCGTAGGCGTCCGTAGCGAGTTCAAGCCCATTGCCACCAACGTCCCCGGCGTGCGCGTCTGCGAACACCTGCCGCGCATGGCGAAGTGGATGCACCGGGCTGCCATCGTCCGGTCGGTCAATCACAAGGCCGGCTGTCACAACTGTCTGCCGTTGTACACCGGGCACGACGTGCTTCAACCCGACCAGCACCCGCGCGACTCGCACCCGCCGAGCATGGGGTCGGTCTGCGAATACCTCAACACGCAGAACGCCGACTTCCCCGCCTACGTCTTCATGCCCTGCTGGCTCGGCTGGGGCCAGGCGTTTCGCCGCGCCGGACCCTACGCGGGTTTTCTCGGCAAACGCTACGACGCGCTGACGACCCAGTGCGAACCGTTTGCCGACAAGGGAAGTAAGCCAGCGGCCGGCTTCCCTGCTATCGTCCGCGGCGTGCCGATCCTCGCCGACAGCGCCCTGCCCGACGGGCTAACCGTGGATCGCCTCGACACGCGCCGAACCCTGCTGCAACAACTCGACGACCAGCTGCCGCGCGCCGAGGCCGCGGCGAACGGCCCCGCCTTCGACCGCACCCGCCGGCGGGCGTTTGACCTGCTGACCTCGTCGAAGGTGCGCGCCGCTTTCGATTTGCGGAACGAAGACCCGCGCCTGTTGGACCGGTACGGCAACACCCTGTTCGGCAACAGCAGCCTTATCGCCCGGCGGCTGGTCGAGCGCGGCGTGCGTTTCGTGAACGTGACCTGGGATCTGTTCTGGGACCGGATCAAGATCGACTACGACGCCTGGGACACGCACACGCAGAACTTCCCGATCTTGCGCGACAACAAGCTGCCCAACCTCGACCAGACGTACTCGGCACTGATGGAGGACCTGGACGCGCGCGGCCTGCTCGACGAGACGCTGGTCGTGACGATGAGCGAAATGGGGCGGACGCCGCGCGTCAACGCCAACGGCGGTCGCGACCACTGGACGTACTGCTACGCGGCGCTCCTCGCCGGGGCCGGCATCCGCGGCGGCACGGTCTACGGCGCGTCCGACGCTCAGGCGGCTTACGTCAAAGACCTGCCGGTCAGCCCCGCGGACCTGTGTGCGACGATTTATGAATGTCTTGGCATCGACCCGGACATGACCGTGACCGACCGCGGCGGGCGACCAGTGCCGGTGGCGCAGGGCGGGCGGGCGCTTCGCGAAATCCTGGGTTGAACCGGGCGACCGCGGCCATGCTTGGAGCGTCTGGACTTATTGCCGTTTTTCCCAATGAGCGAGGTGCGTGGGAACGGCAATGTCAGGTGCCAGGCGCGGGTCGGCGACCGGCGCCGAGGCCGCCATGCGCAGCGGCAAGACGCCAGCCCAGATGGGTAGGGCGTAATCCTCTTCATCGTCCTTCGGCGGACCGGTGCGGATTTTCGCGGAAGCCTCCTGAATTGCAACGGCAACAACGAGAGTCTGCTGAAGTTCGCGCTCCGTGGGCGTGCGGATCAGCGCCCACCGGCCGGGGGTTAACCGTTCCGTCAACAAGCGAAGCGCGTCGAGCTTCGCTTGCGGGTCTTCAAGCGGCGCACCGGTGCCGAAAAGCACCACGGCGCGGTAATTCATGGAATGGTGAAAGGCCGACCGGGCCAGCACCAACCCGTCTACCAATGTCACGCCGATGCAGGTTTCCACCCCGGCCGCGAGGCTGCGCAACAGCCGGCTGGCTTTCGCGCCGTGGACCACGATTTGCTCGCCAATGCGGACGTAAGTCATTGGAATAATAAAGGGCTGTCCGTCCTCCACAATGCCGACGTGGCAAACCAACCCTTCGTCGAGAATTTGCTCGATCACTGCTCGGTCATATACGGCCCGTTGGGGCAATCTCCGGACCTTGGTTCGCCGCCCCGGACCTTCCGTAGTCTCCATAATTCATTCCTTTTCAGTTGCTGCGTCCCGCTGGGACATTGTCTATGCGGAACTCAGTAATTATTTGGTCGTGACTCCATCGGGCTTCCGCCCTTATCCACCACTATCCGGAGGCGCTTGGCCTTTTTCTTCCTCTCCTGGGGGAACGAGTGGAGACAGCGGGTAGCTCAGGATCTCCGCCATCGTCCAGGTCTTCGCGGTC
>JBBRLG010000162.1:0-13101 GCA_038231495.1 Gemmatales bacterium
ATCGAACCTACCAGACGGGGTTGAAGGTCTCAAAGACCGAGTTCAAAGCCATTCAATTGACTCGCCACGAAATCTGCCCTCAATGGAACTACACGATCCGACCGCGCCCCAAAATCACGGAGTAGTTCTTGGACGGGTTCTAAGGCGAGCCGGGGGCGAAAGCCCCCGGTGTGCAAACCCACCCAATACTGCCGACGCAAGTGCTTTATTTGCAATTACTTGCGGCCACTGCAACCACCTCGCATTAAGCCTTCCCCGCATTCCCCCGTTGACACGCCGCCCCGAAATCTCGCAAGATGCAGATTGTCCGTACGACCGCCGACGAAGGACCGCGCATGCAAACGACGGCACCGCTCCCCGAAACGCCTCCCCGCCCCGTCCGCGCACCCGTGCGCCTCGGCACGCTCGAACTTGCCTCGCGCTACCTTCTGGCCCCCCTCGCCGGCTATACGAACCTGTCCTTCCGCCTCGCGGTGCGCGAACTCGGCAGCCTCGGGTTGGCGACGACGGACCTCGTCAACGCCCGCGCGCTGCTCATGACCAGCCGCCGGACGATGGACCTGTTGCAGACCTGCCCGGAGGACCGGCCCGTCGCCGTGCAGATTTACGGCACGAACCCCGGGGACATGACCGCGGCGGCCCGGTGGTTGCAGGACTACGGCGTCTCGTCGGTGGACATCAACATGGGTTGCCCCGTTCACAAGGTCGTGCGCGGCGGCGGCGGCTCGGCGATGATGTGCGACACCGTCAACACCATCGACCTCGTGCGCCGGGTCGTCGAGTCGGTACGCATCCCGGTGACGGTCAAGATGCGGCTCGGCTGGGACGACGAAAACCTGACCGCGCCGTTCTTCGCGCGCGCGTTCGAGAAAGTCGGCGTCGCGGCGGTGACGATCCACGGCCGGACGCGGGCTCAGGGCTTCGGCGGCTGTGTAAATATCGACGGCATTCGGGCCGTGGTCGAGGCAGTCGAGCACATCCCGGTCATCGGCAACGGCGACGTACTCACGCTGGCCGACGCCGCCCACATGCTGTCGGCGACCGGTTGTGCCGCGGTGGCGATCGGCCGCGGGGCGCTCCTCAACCCCTGGTTCTTCGCCCAGCTGCACAGTTGGGAGGAGACAGGCGACCCCGGTTTGCCGGCGACGTACGTGCAACGACTGCACTTCATGAACCGGCATTTTCACCTGCTGGTCGAGCACAAGGGCGAGCGCTTCGCGTGCCTGTCGTTTCGCAAGGTGGCGAACTGGTATTGCCGGGTGCTGCGGCCCGGCCGCCAGATTCAGCAGCAATTAATGATGATCGACCGAGCCACGACGTTCGACGCCATCGTGGTGCAGATCAGCGACGTCTTGGGGACGCGCACCGGACAGGATTGGCCGGAGGCCGACCACGCCGTCCGCGTGCCGGGCGGACCGATGGAACACTGGTAAGCCGGCGCATGGCTAACAGCTTATAGCTAACAGCTTATAGCTATTTTGCACTCGTATTTTGTTAAATAGCTATTAGCTGTAAGCTATTAGTTATAAGCCATACCGTAGGTTTCACGGAGGAAGCCGGATGATTGTGGACGTTGCCTACTCGACTCCCCTCGGCGCCTGCTACAACAGCGACGCGCTCGACCTGTTGCGCGGCCTCAAGACCAATTCCGTCTCCCTCGTCATGACTTCGCCGCCGTTTGCGTTGCGGCGGCAAAAGGCGTACGGCAACGTCACGCCCGGCGAGTACGTCGAGTGGTTTGCACCGTTTGCGGAAGAGATTTATCGCGTATTGCGGCCCGACGGCAGTTTCGTGTTCGACCTCGGCGGGGCGTGGAACCGCGGCAGCGGCACGCGGTCGTTGTACCAGTACGATTTGATCTTGCACCTGACCCGGAAGTTTAAGTTTTATCTGGCGCAAGAATTCTATTGGTACAACCCGAGTAAACTGCCGACGCCCGCCGAGTGGGTCACGATTCGCCGTACGCGCGTCAAGGACGCCGTCAACATGCTGTGGTGGTTGTCGAAAACCGACACGCCCGCCGCCGACAACCGCCGGGTGTTGAAGCCGTATAGCCCGTCGATGAAACGCCTGCTGCGCGACGGTTACGAGACGGGGATGCGGCCTTCACAGCACGAGATTTCGCCGCACTTCCGCCGCGACAACGGCGGCGCCATCCCGCCCAACATGCTCGAAGTGCCCAACACGCGGTCCAGCGATTTATACTTCCGGCGTTGTCGCGCGGCGGGGTTGCCGATCCACCCGGCCCGGTTCCCCGCGCCGGTGCCGGAGTTCTTCGTCCGCTTCTTGACGGTGCCGGGGCAGCTGGTCGTAGACCCGTTCGCGGGCAGTAACGTGACCGGCCACGTCGCGGAGAAACTCGGCCGCCGTTGGCTCAGCACCGAGATCAACGCGGACTACGTGGCCGGTTCGCGGTTGCGGTTCGAGGACGACGCGGTCAGTTCCGTGACGTCCGCGAGCGCAGCAGGGTGAGGTGCCGGCTGAAGCGCGTGTGCATCTGGTTGTGAACGTCGTACAGCATGCTGATTTCGTCGGCGGCGACGCTCCGGCCGTCGCTCAGCGTCGCCGAACCCACGCCCAGGTTGCGCTCGACGTCGGCCAGGTGAGCGCGGACGTGATCCAGACGCGAATCGAGCACGTCGCCCTGCATGTTTTCGGTGATGCCCCAGAACCGGCAGGCGTCGGCGAAGCTCCATTCCAACTTGCGGCCTTCCTGGAATTTCTGGAGCGCGCTGCTCTGGAATAGCCCCTGCAACAACTTGTCCTGGTCGCGCGACACGGCGATGGCGCGGCCGCCGGAGTGTTCCAGCGGCTTGTCGTCCTCGTGCATGAGCCGGCGGATGACGCCCCGGCCCTCGCGTGTCAGGGCGTAAAGCTTCTGGCCCATCTTGATGAGCCAGCCGCGGCGCGCGAGGCCTTTTTCGCCCATGATGCTGGATAGGACTTTGTTGGAATCGGGGTATTGTTCGGCATAACCCTTGAGGCCGAACGTCTGCGGGTAGTGTTGCCAGACGCCGACGATCAGCGCTTCGGCGCTGAACGGCGACTGGCCGGCTTCTTCGAGGTGGTGTGCCGCGAGAAGGATCTTCTCCGGCAAGGTGGCATCGACGACAAGGTTGACCATGGGACCCATCCGCTGCACGGTGCCGGTGAATTGAACGCTGGTGCGTCAATTCTCCCCCGGCGCGCGGCAGCGCGGCAATGGGTCTTGGCCCGGAATTGGGACGGTCGGCGCACCGGCAGCTGAGCGTTCACTACAGTCGTCAGAAGTGCGCCGGTTGTCGGAGTCGCGGCTCCGATTACGATAGCTGACGCGCTACTTATCCAACCGCAACTCGCGCACGGTCAAATGCAGTCGCTGCAAAACCTCGTTGGCCGCCTTCTCGTCCTGGGCCTTGGCGGCTTCGCGCAGCTTGACGGCGTCCTTGTTCAAACTGGTGCTGACGGCGGGCAATGCGTCCTTCTGCTTGGCCGGGATGTCCTCGGCCTTGGGCAGGTAGTGCGCGGTCTGTTCGAGGCCACGCGCGGCGTCCTCGACGTCCGCCCACTTGTTGACGTAGAACGCCTCGGTGGCGACGGTGCATTGGGCGCGGGCGCGCGTCAGCAGTTCGGCGTAGGGCAACGGCGGGCCGTCCTCGGGCAGCGGCCGTAGGGCCGGCCGCTCGGGAATCTGGCAGGCGGTCGCGAACAGCAAGAGGGAGCCGATCAGCAAGGTGCGTTTCATGGTGGTGTCTCTCGTGACTGAGCTTGGGCCGCGCCTGCCGGCTCACCCGGCGTCAGCGGCCCTGCGGTCCCGGCAATAGTCCCGAATCGTTGGGGGCATGCGGCAACACGTTGGAGGTATCCGGCAGTGCCAGCCGGTCGCGGCCGCGTGCCTTCTGTTCCGCGATCGACAGGCGCGGGTCGTCGACCGGGGTGGGGTCCTGGCGGTGTGCCCGCGGCCCGATGATTCCTTCGCAACCCGCCAGTAGCAGGACGCCCAGCAGCATGATTCGACGCATCGTTTCTGCTCCGCTCTTCCGTGGTGGTGTCGCGTTCCGGATGCGACGGTCCTGCTCCTATATCGACCATCATTATACGCCCGCCCCGCCGCCAGGGGGAAAATCAGCCCATACTTCCGGTCTTCCCCCGCTTCGCCGGGATATTCGTTCCAATCGGTACATGCGTACCGGCTTGCCTTCGACACCTGGTAATGAAGTGAGAAAGGGGGCCGTTTTTTCCTAAGATAACGAAGGTATCGAAAAGAACCTCGCCGTGCGGAACCTCTCCATGAGCGACAGAACCGAATCGGACCAATCTTCTTCCCGGCGTTCAAGTTCGCCGCACCTTCTGGTCCGCGCCGCCCGCGGTGAAGCCGTCGAACGCGCGCCGGTGTGGGCGATGCGCCAGGCCGGGCGCTGGGACCCGGAGTTTAATCGCGTTCGCCAGGGGTTGTCCTTTTACGAGTTTTCCGAAAACGTCGAACTCGCGGCCAGGGCGTCGCTGTTGCCGCGCCGCTTCGGCGTCGATGGCATCATCCTCTTTTACGACATCACGACCCTGCCCTTCGCGATGGGACAGCCGTTCGCGCTGAAGCCGTCGCAGGGGCCGGTGCCGGATCGACCGATCCGCACGCTCGCCGACGTGCAGCAGCTGGAGGCGGCCCCCGACCCGCAGACCTACCGCCACATCCGCGAGCTGTTGCGCTTGGTGCGTGAGGAGTTGCGCGGCGAACTGCCGGTGCTGGTCTTCGCCGGCGCGCCGTTCACGGTGGCGACGTACTGCATCGGCACCGGCAAGGACATGGCCGCGACGCGCCGTTTCGCCGCCGAGCAGCCTCTCGTTTGGCATGCGTTGCTCGAAAAACTTGCGACGGCGACGGTCCATTTCCTGGCGACGCTGGTGAGCGAGGGTGCCGACGTGTACCAGCTGTTCGACTCCTGGGCCGGCATGTTGGACGAGACGGAATACCGCCGCTGGGCACAGCCGTACCACGAAACAATTCTGCGCGGCGTCACGGGCGTGCCTCGCATCCTGTTCGTCAAGGAGTGTCCGTACCTGCCGCTGCTGTGCACGTCGGGGGCGGACGTCATCAGCCTGGGTGCGTGCCACGACCTGGCGGCGGCGCGGCGTGATTACCCGCTGCTGGCGTTCCAGGGCAACGTCGATGAGGAGCTGCTGCGCGCGGGGACGCCGGAGCAGGTGGCCGAGGTGACGCGCCGTTGCGTCGTGGCCGGCGGCGGTCGGCGGCACATCGTCAACCTGAACCACGGCGTCGATCGCGCCACGCCGGTGGCGAATTTTGAGGCGTTCGTGCGGGCGGCGAAGGGGAAAGGCTAAACGCGCGGGCGGCTGGTATTAGTCGGCCACGATCAGGCGACCAATTGCTTACCTTCGAGCAACTTCAGACAAAGGGAACGCATGGCCGCCAGTTCCCGTTGGAACTCGCGATGCGTTTCTTCCGGCGGAAGTACGTCGAACAAATCCGGCAACTGGACCCCGTGACTCATGATCCGATCCGCCAGCTTGTCGCGCAACTCTTTGCGGACGAACAAGCAATTCTCGGCGTGGAAGAAGAGGCGCAGTGCGCCGGTAGCGCTTAGCAAACCGTTCGCAAGCGAGTCGATCACCCCCAGACATAACAGCCCGAAGAGTGCCGATTGTTGAGCCGGCGTTCGCTCCGCCTTGCCGAGCAAAGTGTTAAGTTCGAGGACGTTGTTCATGATTCTGCCTGGCTCGGGAAGAATTTCACGTCGGCGACCTGGCCGGAGGCGTGTTCAAAGTAATGCACTTCACCCGTGTTGCCCTGCTTGATGACCTTCTGCCACCGACCCGGCAACAACTCGCGGAGGTAGCGATGGACTGCCGAATTGCGGACGGGATACTTGAGGGCACCGCCCTTGTCCGGAACCCATTCCGTAGGCACAGAACCCGAGGCGTACACGTCAGAATACAGGTTGAGAGGCATTCCAACCTCACTCCAACCGAGTCAATAAGCTGAACCACGGCGTCGATCGCGCCACGCCGGTGGCGAATTTTGAGGCGTTCGTGCGGGCGGCGAAGGGGGTGGTTAGCTAGCCGATTTTGAAACGGATTGCTTCGCCACCGTCATCAACAGGCGCAACGCGTCGTTCACGGCTTCCGCGCTCGGGAACGCGGCCGCCACGTCTGGCGCGAGCAACACGAGGTTTGTCCCCGCCTTATACCGCTGAGCGTACTTACCCCGGACCCCTTGGCGAATCAGGGATTCGTCGTAAGCGGGGCGAAGCTCATCCTCTTGGGGTTCGTCAATTTTCTTCTTCATATACCTTCCTTTCACGAGAGTTCGCCTTGCGGGCGCTAATGATCCGGAAGCCTTCGCCTCGATCGGTATGGGATACAATCAATACGCGGTCCCGGTCGGAGGTTCCAATGATGATGAAGCGGTCTTCTTCAACCGAATGATCGGGGTCGGGAAACGTTACCGACAGTGGGTCGCCGAACACCGTTGCCGCTTCGTCGAAGGCGACCTTGTGTTTGTTGAGGTTTTGCGTTGCCTTGTTGTCCTCCCATTCAAATTCCATCGGTCTGACGAACCCCTTATTGGAGCGGCGCGGCAATCTAACTTACTGCGGCAGCAGCGTGTTAATCAGGCTTTCCAACTCCGGCCGCGTCATGCCGCGGATCAGGAACTTCTTGTCGCGGCTCGTCTGGCCGCCGATCAGGTCGATTTGCGACCGCTTCAATCCCAGCGTATCGCGCAGCACCTCGATCAGGGCGTCGTTGGCGCGGCCGTCCTCCGGCGGGGCCGTCACCGCGATCTTGAGCGCGCCACCGTGCTCGCCGCCGACCGCCGCTTTCTTCGCCCCCGGCTGCGCATGCACCGGTAGGATACAACCCTCCGCGTGGTCCGTAATGTCGATCATCGTTCCGCCTCCGTCAAGCCCTCGAACAGCACCGATCCCAGGCGCACCAGGGTCGCGCCTTCCTCGACTGCGACCTCAAAGTCGTTGCTCATGCCCATCGACAACTGCGGCAGCGCGTCCGCCGATCCCAGTTCGGTTCGCAGTCGGTCGCGCAGCGTTCGCAACAGCGCGAACGTGGGCCGGCAACGCTCGGGGTCCTCCTCGTAAGCCGCCATCGTCATTAGACCCACCACGCGAACTTGCCGCAAGGCAGTCACCGTGGAGATCAGACCCGGCACCTCTGTCGGCGTGAAGCCGTGCTTGTTCGCCTCGCGGCTGGCGTTGATTTCGAGCAGCACTTCAAGAGTGCTTTGCCGGCGAGTTGCCTCTTCCTCCAGCGCGGCGAGCAAGCGCAGACTGTCCACGGCATGAACTCGGCAAACGAGCGGTAACGTGCGTTCGATCTTGTTGCGCTGCAGGTGGCCGATGAGGTGCCAGCGCACCGCGGGCGGCAGCGCCGCGGCCTTGCGCCACAACTCTTGCGGCCGGTTCTCGCCGAGGTCCAGGACGCCGAGCGCTGGCAGTAATTCCGTGACGGCGATGCCGACTGTCTTGGTGACGGCCACGAGCGTCACGTCGGCGCGCGACCGGCCGGCGCGCTCACATGCGGCGCGCAGCCGCACCTCCACCGCGGCGAGGCGGGAACGCAGCGTCGCTTGAAAAGGGAGGACGTTCATCGGCAATTCCGGTTCAAAATCACCTCGCCCACAGCTTTGCCGCTTGCGGCTTTGCAATCCTTCACCCGACGCTCTAAGATAACCGCCGCTGGATCGACCGTAAACAGGGCCTTCTCGCAAAGGATCAGGTGCATGGCCGAGATTCGTGCTTTCCGTGGCGTCCGTTACGACCTGGGCCGCGTCGGCTCACTGGGCGACGTGGTCGCGCCGCCGTACGACGTGATCGACCCCGCCTTGCAACAGACCCTCTACGACCGCAGCCCCTACAACGTCATCCGCCTCATCCTCAACAAGGAATCACCGGCCGACACCGCCGCCGACAACCGCTATGCGCGCGCCGCCGACACGCTGCGTACCTGGCAGGCCGACGACGTGCTGCGGGCCGACTCCGCCCGGTCGCTGTACGTCTACCACCAGGATTTTGAAGTCGAGGGCACGAGCTTCACGCGCCGCGGCTTCCTGGCCCGCGTCCGGCTGGAACCGTTCGGCACCGGCCGCATCTACGCGCATGAAGAGACGATGCCCGGCCCCAAGGCGGATCGCCTGAAACTCTTCCACGCGACCGCGATGAACCTCAGCCCGATCTTCGGCCTGTATCCCGACGCCGACGACGCGGTGATGAAGAAACTCGATGCCCTGACCAGCCGTACGCTGCCCTTGCAGGCCACCGACCACCTCGGCGTCGTGAGCAAGCTGTGGCCGATCGCGGACCAGCACGTCGTCAGCGCCGTGACGGGCTTGCTCGGACCCAAGCCGGTCTTCATCGCCGACGGCCACCACCGCTACGAAACCGGTCTGCGCTATTTGCAGGAGAAGCGCGACAGCGGCGAGGTCCTCGACGACGAAGCGCCCGCCAACTTTATCCTGATGATGCTCGTCAGCATGGGCGATCCGGGACTGCTTATCCTGCCGACGCACCGGCTGGTCTCCGGCATCCCGGACTTGAACGCCGACCAGCTGGCGGCAATCCTGCAACCCTATTTCCAGGTCGAAAAGGTCGGCACCGGCGACCAGGGCGCGCGCGACGCCTGGGAGCTGATCGAGGCGGACGGCGGCCAGGAGATGCTGGGCTTCGGCACGGTGGCCGACGGCGTTTGGCAGACGGCCCGGCTCCTGAAGCCCGACGTGATGGCCCAGCTGGCGGCAGCCCACAGCCCTAAGTGGCGCGGCCTAGCGGTAAGTGTGCTACACGTCCTGGTACTCGACCACCTGCTGACGAAGGCGTTAAAATCTAAACCGGAGTGCAAATACGTCCATTTGCTGCGCGAAGTGACGGAGGCGGTAACGGCCAAGCAGTGCAAGGTGGCGGTGTTGGTGCCGCCGGCGACGATGGACCACGTCGAGCAGATCGCCGGCAACCTCGAAAAGATGCCGCCGAAATCGACGTACTTCTACCCCAAGCTGCTCAGCGGGCTGGTGTTCAACCCCCTGAAGGGTAGCTAACGTTATTGGAGGAAGCGAACTCGTTAGGCGGGCGGGTCGCCCTCCGGTCGCTGGGCCGGTTCGTCGCCGAAATTGAAATTGGGGTCCGGCGGCTCGCGGCGGACCGGCGGTGCGTTGCGGGCGTAGCGCCGTTCGAGCCAGGCGTGGTACGCGGCGTCGCGGGCGCTGCGGCTCATGCGCCGGCCCCACCAGCGCACCACGTTATACGCCGAGAAGAGCAGCATCAGCCAGCCCGGCGACCAGCCCACGCCGCGAAGCACCCACGCGGAATCACCGCTATAGGTGTCGTAGACGATCAGCCCGACGCCCGCCACGAACCAGAAGACGGCCAAGCCCAGATACATTGCCTTGCCCTCGTGCCGCCTTCATTGTTCCGCGAGCGGACGCCGAACGCAACCGCGCCCGGCCCCTTTCCGACAATTTTGCTTCACCTATTTTCGGAACCCCTTCGGAGGCATTCCATGACCGCCATTCCCGCACTCGCCGCCGCCGATCTCGACCTGCTTCGCCGCTATGATACGCCGACCGTCTGCAACGTTGTCGAACTGTTCGACCGGCGCTCGCGGGCGGGCGGCTACCTGGACGGCCGCATTCAGGCCTGTTATCCGGCGCTGTCGCCGATGGTCGGCTACGCCAGCACGGCGACGTTTCGCTCGGCCGCGCCGCCGCGCACCGGCAACGCTTACTCCGGGTTGGTCGAGCAAGTCGCGTCGTTTGCCGGGTTGCCGGGGCCGGCCGTCGTCGTCTTTCAGGACCTCGACCAGCCGGTCGCTGCCGCGACGTTCGGCGAAGTGATGTGTACCACCTACAAGGCGTTCGGCGCGGTCGGCCTGATAACGAGCGGTGCCGGCCGCGACCTCGACCAGGTGGAGGCAATCCACTTTCCGTGCTTCACGGGCGGCACGATGTGTGCGCACGGCTACTGTCATTTCCCAGCGCTCGACGTGCCGGTTCACGTCGGCGGCGTGACGGTGCATCCGGGCGACCTGCTGCACGGCGACCGCAACGGCGTGACGACGATCCCGCACGAAATCGCGTCGGCGGTGGCCCACGCCTGTGCGGACTACATGACCGCCGAGGCGATCGTGATGGACTATCTGCGGTCAGGCAAGGTCGATCCGAAGGGTTATGCGGCGGCGCGCAACGCCTGCAAGGAGCAGATCGACACATTAGGCCGACGGCTGAAGGGCCACGCGTAAGCGAAGACGAGAAACCACGGAATACACGGAACACACGGAAAAAAGACCGAAAGGCAATTACCTCTTCTTCGGTCTTTTTTCCGTGTGTTCCGTGTATTCCGTGGTTTCTCGTCTTTGGGTGGGTAGAATTCAGGCATGAAAGTTCTCGTCATCGTCGCCCGTGGATTGCAGGCCGGCGCGCTCAGCTGCTACGGCAATTCCTGGATCGAGTCGCCGAACCTCGACTTCCTTGCGTCGGAGGGCATCGTCTTCGATTGGCACCTCGCCGACGCCGTGGACGCCGACGACGTGCGCCGCGTCTGGCGCTCCGGGCGCTACCACCTGCCCCCCCTGACCGCGACCGACACGCCTCCGTCCGGCACAGACGCCGACTTGCTCACGGCACTACGCGCGCGCAAGATTTATACCTGCCTGGTCCGTGACGGCAGCCACCCGGCACCCGTGGCTTTCGATGAAGGTTGGGATGAAGTCCAGTGCGTTGCGCCGCCCCCGCCCGAAAGCGAAGACACGCCGCTAACGCGCACCCTGGACGTGGCGCGGGCGGCGTTGAAGCAGCTTGCGAATCGGGCCGATTGGCTATTGTGGGTGGAGTTGGCGACGCCCCTGCCGCCGTGGGACGTGCCGCGGGACTTTCGCGACCCGTACTTCACTCCGGCCCCCGTCGAGATGGTCGAAGAGGCTGACGACGAAGACGACGTTGAGGGCGAGGAAGTGGAAGTGGTCGAAGAGGTCGAAGACGAAGCAATCGCGCCGCCCGCCGGTGAAGAGGAAGAGGAAGCCGAAATCCTGGAGCCGATCGACGGCGTGATGACAGGCCCGATCGACCCGCGCGACGACACGCTGTTTTTGCGGTTGCAGAGCAGCTACGCCGCGGCAGTGTCGTATTTGGACGCGGGGATTGGCCGCCTCGTAGAAGACCTCGGCGACCGGGCCGATGACGTGGTGTTGCTGATAACGTCGGACTCCGGCCAGCAACTCGGCGAGCACGGCGTCGTCGGCCCGGTGCGGCCGTGGTTGCACGAGGAGGTTATCCATCTACCGCTGCTCGTGTGCTTGCCCGGCGGCGCGGAAGCGGGGCGGCGCGTTACGGCGCTGACGCAACCGGTGGACCTGGCACCGACACTGGCAGACGTGTTCGAGGTGGAATTGCCGTCCGCGCACGGCTACAGCCTGGTGCCGCTGCTGCAAGGCGACGCGGAACAGGTCCGCGACTACGCCGTTGCCGGAAACCGCCTGGGGAACGAAGCGGAGTGGTGCTTGCGGACACTCGATAGGTCGTTGCTGTTGCCCGCGCCGCGGGCAGGGGCCGCGGATGCACGTTCGACGCAGCTCTATGTAAAGCCCGACGACCGCGGTGAGGTCAACAACGTCGTGCAGCACGAGCCGGAGTTGATCGAACGATTAGAGAAGACCTTGCGGGCGTTCGTGACAGCCAGTTGTCAGCCTGGAGCGCTCGCCGTGCCGCCACTGGAGGAGCCGGAAAGTGCCGAGAGTGTTGCAACGACGACGAGCGAGAAGGGGGCAGAATGAGTACCGTACGCCTGGTAGACGAGAACAGACCCCACGGTTAGTCAAGTATCACTTTCCTGAAAGTCAGTGATACTCGCCTGGCCCGCCGAATCAATTTGTTCTGATACTGGTCCGTCTTTCTTGACGGGATGCCGTGAAGCCAAGCGTGTCGGGCCTCATCTTGCAGAACGACAAGGCTTTTTGACTCAAGCAGAAGCGGGACCACTTGCCGCGTCTGCTTGTGAGTGAATTCCATGACACAAGGTGAACCCAGGCTGAGAGAGATGATGGTATCCGTGAAGCATGGCTGGCAGTCAATGTGATTAGCGATCCCTTGCCCTGGAAGGTATTCGTTTACAATGACCTGATCGGGTCGTTCAGGGGTCAAGCGCCGTTCACAGAGGATGTCGGCAATTTCTTCGGCCCAATCCGGCAGCGGGCCGATGCGCATGGCATAATCGACGTGCCGGGACTTGTAATCGTACTTGTATCCGTAGTGCTGAACCCGGCGCTTCAAGTCTGTCAGCCACGGTTGGGAATCGACTTGCCGCAACAGTTCGGCGTGTTTCTCTTGGTCGATGAAGTCCCGGAGGTACTTCAATCCAACGATGGCGGATACGTCGGGAATTGGGAGCGTGGGTTGTTGAACATCTTCCGCCAAGTTGTCAAACAGGCTTCGCTGCCGGATCGTCGAATCCATCTTTGGTCCCCTAGAATGGGATGATGTCGTCGGACGCCATCCACTTGCGGTTCAGCAAGAATTCACGGCGCAACTTGATAGGAGTCAGTTGCCCGTGCTCTCTCCCTGTCACGTCCCAATAGTAGACAACCTCGCAGTCCTTCGACAACCCCTGTAATTCCTTCACCCCGTTCTTGAACCGTTCCCACTTTGTATTCAACCCGTCACTGTAGGGATTCTGGAAAACGAGACAGACCTTATCGCTCGCAAGGTGGTTCTTGAGAAGCCCTGAGACGAACGAAATCAGACCCCCTTCTTGCAACTGATGGCTGGCCGCTTTCATGAATGCCTTGGTAGGGAAACCGGCCCCGGTTGAAGGCTGCTCGGCCTGGCGGAGCCGTTCGCGATTGGTGAAGTTGTCAAGCTTCAGGTCGAAGTTCGCGCGTACCAGACCAAAAACGGTCCCCGTTATAGCTTGATCGTGCCTGGTTCGGTTGAAGGCGAGTTCTAAGGGTAAGGGTGTTGGCAAGGTTGGCGAGGGTCGAGATTGGCGAGGGTCGATTGTGGGCCTGGTTCAAACCAGGGTAACAAGATTCCACGCGGAGAGGTCCGCTCTTGCGATTCTCTAAAGTGTCTGTCTCCCCCATACTGGTGTCTGCCAAAACCCCAGA
>JBBRLG010000163.1:0-13068 GCA_038231495.1 Gemmatales bacterium
AACCGCCCGTCGCCGCACGCGCCCCGCTGGCGGGATTCTGGGGGGGTTCCCCCACCACCCGCGCCGCTTGCGGCTACGACAGCGAGGTTGTCAAACCGTAGCGGAGTTCTCGCATGGATGACGCTCCCGCCCGCCGTACGCTGGTCCTGACCGAACGAGTGCCGCGGGTCTGCCGACTGACACCCGCGGAGGCCGATTTCCTTCTCCGAACGCAGCGCGGCCGGCTCGAACTGTTGCCGACCCGCCGGCGCAATAAGTATCGCCTCATGGCGACCGGCCACGTCGGCGTCGTCGTCGCGGACACGTTTCGCGTGGTAATTCGACCCAAGATTCCGCTGCGCAACTTGTATCACCTTGTCGATCCGGACGTGGCGCTGCCCGCGGAAACCGACACCGTGGCGGCAACGCCGGGCGACGAAATCTTGACCTTCCTCGCCGGCCAGTTCGCCTCCCGGCTGCGCGAGCGCGTCGCGGCGGGGTTGCAGCGCGGCTACGCGGAGCGCGAACACCAGGGGCCGGTTCTGCAAGGACGGCTCGACGTGTCGGCCCAGCTGCGCGACGCCGGGGCACACAAGGGTCAATTGCACTCTCACTTGGACGATTTCACGACGGACGTTGCCTGCAACCAGGTCTTGCGCGCGACGGTCGAACGGCTCTCAGCATCGCCGCTGGTCGCCGACGGAACGGCTGCGGAACTCCGGCAAACCTTGCCTTGTTTCGCGGAAGTGCGGGACGTAGCGATAACGCCGGCCCTCCTCGACGCCGCGTGTGCCGACCGGACGGCGGAGGCGTACCGGCCACTCCTTGACCTGTGCCGGCTGTTGCTCGGCGGCCTGGGGTTACACGAAAAGGTCGGAACGCTGTCGGCACCGGCGTTTTTGCTCGACATGGAACAGGTGTTCGAGCGTTACGTGACGCGCGGCGTGCAAGCGGCGTTTCCAGCCGGCAAACGTGCCAGCGCCTGCGTCCAGAAGTCGTACTCGTTTCACCACGCGGTCGCGGGTCAGCCGGATTTGCTCGTGCGGCCCGACGTGACGGTCGAGCGCGGCGGCAAGCCGTACCTGCTCGTCGATGCCAAGTGGAAGCGGACGGCCGGCCCGCGCGTGCCGACGGCGGACGTGTACCAGATGTTGGCGTATGCCGCGGGACTGGGCGTCGGCCGCGTGGTGCTCGTTTATCCGGGGAAGCGCGACCGCGTGTGGGAGTATGAACTGCTGCACGCGCCGGTGCGCGTCGAGGTGCGGACGCTGCGGGTGACGGGAACGGCCGCGGCGTGCCGGCGGTCGCTGCGCCGGTTCGGGCGCGCGCTGCGCGGCTGAGCCGCTTGCGGCGTTGCGGGGAAGACCGCAACGCCGCAAGCGGCAAGAGGCTGGTCATACATTCGCCCGGCGTTCGTCTAACTTTGTTGGGAGCGCCCGTCCGCGGGAGGGAGCCCAATTCCGCAGCTCCCAATTTTTTCACCGGCGGCAATCCGACGCGCGCGTGTCCTCGTCTATAGGGTGACGGTATGAGCAGACCTGCCACGAGTGTGTGTGCCCGGCCGAAATCAGAAGCTCCTCCGGGCGAGACGCCGGGCGAACTCCTGTTGCGCACGTTCTCCGATATGCGCGACGAACTGGTCTCAACCCTCTGGTTCGTGCTCGGAAGCCAGGAGGACGCGCAGGACGTGGCCCAGGAGGCGTTCCTGCGGTGCTGGCGGACCCAGGAGGGTTTGCCAGACATCCTCAACCTGCGGGCCTGGATCTTCCGGGTCGGTCTGAACGCGGCGAAGGATTTGCAACGGAGTGCCTGGCGCCGCCGCGTCAAACCTTTGTTGGGAGCCGACAACATGCCGATGCCGAATGCCACCGCGCCCGCGACCGCGCTCGAGGACCAGGAGTCCCTCGCCCAACTCCGCCAGGCTCTCTTGCACCTGCGCCCGGAGGAGAAGGAAGTCTTCCTGTTACGTCAAAACGGCGAACTGACTTACGAGCAGATCGCCGACCTGCACAACCGCCCAGTCGGGACCATCAAGACGCAGATGCGCAGCGCCCTGCAAAAGCTGCGGAAGGTTTTGGGTTAGCGATATGCGACCGTCGGTCACCGCTCCCTTACGGTCGCGGCTCTGACAACGCCCGGAGAGAATGTCATGCACAGCTGCGAAAGCTGCCAGAATCTGTTGCTGGAATCCCTGTACGGCCTGCTGGACGACGCCGACCAGCAACCGTTGCAGGCCCACCTCGTCGGCTGCGCTGCCTGCCAGGCGGCCCTCGCCCAGGTGCAGAAACAGCAGCACCTCTTCGCCGCCGCGGCCAAGCTGGAATTCCCCGCCGTGCGCTTTGTCGAGCCGGCGAAGGAACCGGCCCCCGCCCCGCGCCTACCCCTGCCGAAGCCGGCCGCGGTCCGCCCCTGGCGGCGCTGGGCGTCGGCCGCCGCGCTGTGGCTCACCGCCGTCGGCTTCACGCAATGGGTGCTCTCCGCGTCGGTCATGCTAATTCTCTTCGCCATTGCCGGCAGCATCGCCTGGTTCGGCAGTGACTATGCCTGTGCCCAGGACGCCGTCGTCCAACACAAGGTCGAGGTGGCGCTGTTGGCGGACCAGGAAAAGGCCGCCGCGGCCGGCCGGGCGGAACTCGACCGCAAGCTGCCGGAGACGTTTGCCGCCATCCACAGCGATTTCCGCGAAAAGCAGCTCCGCGTCGTCGTCACCGGGCCGGCCACCGTGCAACCGGGCGCGCGCAACGTCTACCACGTCGCCGCGACGGACCTCAACTACGCCCCGACCGACGCGACCGTTTCCGCCCAACTCATGAACGGCGACAAGAAGGTCGGTGCCCCGATCGCCGGGACCGCCACCGCTCAGCCGGGCAACTACGTCGTGAACCTGCCCGCCGACCTGCCCGTCAAGCTCGGCAGCGTCCTCGACGTGCGCGTGTCCGCCGACCGGCCAAACGGCGCCAGGGCCGACGTGCGCGAAGAGCTGTGCCTGGCCGCGGCCCCGGTCTACGTCGCGAACCTGACGACTGACAAGCCGATGTATCAGCCGGGCGAAGAGGTGTATTTCCACGCGCTGACACTCGACCGGGCGACGCTCAAGCCGGCCCAGGAAGAGTTGCGCTACCACTTCTACCTGACGACGCCGCACGGCGAAAAGAAGGACGTGCTGAGCGGCGGCAACGGCATCGTTTTGGCCGACACCCTCGATAACTTCCAGTACGTGAACGGCCCCGACCAGAAACCGCTCCGCGGCGTGAGCGCCGGCAAGTACCAGCTCGACCGGGAGGCGGAGGGCGGCGAGTACACGCTGACCTTGCTCGAAGAGCGCAACCGCTTCCCCGCCCAGGAGCGCAAGTTCATCGTCAACCGCTACCAGAAGCCACAGCTGAACAAGGAGCTGAATTTCGGCAAGAAGAGTTACGGCGTCGGCGAAGAAGTGACCGCCCGTTGCAAGGCGACCGACACGCGCAATTTGCCGGTCAAGAACCAGGCAGTTGCCGCCACGGTGCTGATCGACGGCAAGAACTACGACGCCAACGGCCGGGAAACCAAGGTCGATTTGCACGCCCGGACCGACGCAGAGGGGATCGTCAACGTCCGCTTCAAGCTGCCCGCGGAGATTGACCGCGGCCTGGCGAGTTTGACGGTGAAGTTCCAGGACGGTGCCAACGTCGAGAGCATCGTCCGCCCGATTCCGCTTGTGCTGAAGAAGCTCAACGTCGAATTTTTCCCCGAAGGCGGCGAGTTGGTCGCGGGGCTGCAAAACCGCGTGTACTTCCAGGTGCGGACGCCCTTGGACAAACCGGCGGACCTCAAGGGCCGACTGCTGGAGGACGGCACGCCGACAGCGGTGCAGCTGGAGACGCTCAACGACGCCAAGGAGCCGGGCGTCAACCAGGGCATGGGCGTCTTCACGTTCACGCCGAAAGCCGGGCACGCTTACGAAGTCCAGGCCGAGGCTCCGGCGGGTGTGACGCAGCGCTTCGCACTGCCGGAATTGAAGAAAGATGGCGTGGTGCTGACCATTGACGAGAGCGTGGTCCGGGCCGACAAGCCGACGATCGCGGTCAAGGTGTACAGCACCAAGCCGCGGGCGCTGGTGGTCGGGGCTTACTGCCGCGGCCTGTTACTGGACACCGTGCGGTTGGAAAAAGGCCAGACCGAGGCGACGCTGCAACCGGGCACGCCGGCCGGCGGCGTCTGTCGCGTCACCGTCTTCGAGGAACTGG
Source organism: Gemmatales bacterium (assembly GCA_038231495.1). Taxonomy (GTDB): domain Bacteria; phylum Planctomycetota; class Planctomycetia; order Gemmatales; family Gemmataceae; genus JBBRLG01. The sequence continues at coordinate 4,206 of JBBRLG010000163.1, forward strand.
AAGGCCAGGGCAACGGCCGCCGGGAAGTGCAACCCATCGCCGAGCGGTTGATCTACCGCGCGCCGGTGGAAAACGTGACGCTGGCCTTGCACCCGGACCAGTCGAGCTACCAGCCCGGCCAGAAGGTAAAGATGACCGTCGAGGCGGTGAACGAGAAGGACGAGCCGGCCGCCGCGGTCCTCCTGCTCCGCGTCGTGGACAAGCGCGTCGTGACGCTGGCCGACGAAAAGACGGCCCGCAGTATGCCGACGCATTTTCTGCTGACGACCGAGGTGCGCCGCGCCGAAGACCTGGAATACGCCGACTTCCTGCTCGGCCCGCAGGAGAAGGCGCATCAGGCGCTGGACCTGCTGTTGGGCACGCAGGGCTGGCGGCGGTTCGCGGAGCAGGACCCGGCCAAGTTCCGCAAGCTGCACAACGACTCCGCCGAGGCCGAGCGACTGGTGTGCCTCTTCGGCGGCTCGGAGCCGCAAACGACCGACTTCGTCGACCAGGAAATCCAGAAGGCCACGGACCATTACCAGGCGGAGGTGCAACGGCTTGCGGACACGCAGACCCATGCCAAGGACCAACGCCAGTCTGCCTCGGCCGACGTGGGTTACCTTGCCGCGGTCGCCAAGGTCGCCCAGTATCGTGCCTACTTCGACGATGTAAACCGCTGGCTTTTCCCCGGCCTGGGAGTGCTATTGGCAGGCATCGTCGTGGGCAGCGTGGTACTCGGCCTGGTGCGAAAAGCGCGGCGGGCGCTCCCGTATTTCGCCGCCGCCGCCTTGAGTGCCGTGGTCCTGGCGGTCGGGCTGGAAGTCTACGTGTCCCACCAGGCCAACGAGCCATTCGCCAGCGGGAAGCTAGCGGAGGACGGGCAGCAGGTCGCTGTGGTGCCTCCCGCGTCCGGCGCGGGCGCGGGAGCGGAGGGTAACAAGTGGGACGAAGCTGCGGAGCAGCGCCCGTTTGACGTACGTGAAAAGAAGGGTGATAAAAAAGAGGTCGAGAAGCGGGCATTGGAGGGTGACGCCAAGGATCGACCTAAAGATGATAGGAAGGACAAGGACCCGACGAACCTCGCAAAGAACATCGCTCCCGCGCCGATGCCGGCCCCCGGCCCCAAGGGAGCGTTTCCGCCGGGAGCACCCCTCGCCGCGCCAGGCGGTCCGCCGCCGCTGGCGGCGGGCAAACCCGCCGACGGGAACCTGGACAAGCCCGACGTGAAACTGGCCCGTGAGGTCGCACCGGACGCTAACTTCCACGTCATACCTAATAATAGGCGACTGTATGACGAGGATCAGTTCAGGGCCGACGCCGCCCTGCGCAAGACCGTGGGCGAAGCGAAGAAGAAGAAAGCTGACGCGCCTCGCGGGGATCTCGCGGAAGTCGAGCGCGCCCGTCAGTTTGGCGCTCCCGGCGGCGGTCCCGCCGGCCCTCCTGGCATCGGGGGCGGTGGCGGCGGCGGCGGTTTCCAGGGCGGTTCTGGGGGCGGACTTCCCATTAATGGCAATGCGTTCGGCCGGGCCAACAACGCCAAGGACGAGCAACTGGCGCTGCCACCGCTGTTGCCGGTCGTCGTCCGCGAATACGCCCACAAGCTTAATCCCCCCGACAATGCCGGCGTCCGCGCGGACTTCGCCGAGACGCTGTACTGGCACCCCGTCCTCGTGCTGCCCAACGGCAAGCGCGAGGTCTCGTTCGACCTGGGCGATTCGGCCACGACCTATCAGGTTACGGCCTTCGCCCACACCCTCGACGGCCGGCTCGGCTCGGCAACGCAAACCTTCGACGCCCGCCTGCCGTTCACCCTCGAACCCAAGGTGCCGATCGAAGTCACGTCCGGCGACAAGATCGACGTGCCCCTGAGCATCGCCAACAACGGCACGGCCAAAGAGAAAGTGCGCGTCCGAATCGAGAGCAAGGAAGGGTTAGCGCTGCTGCGTGGCGACGCTGACGCCGAGTTCGACGTTCCCGCCGGTGCGCCCGTGCGGAAGGTGTACCGCTTCCAGCCGACGCTGAAGGAAGGCCAGGCGTCGCTGACCTTCGCTGGCAACGCGGGCGTTTTTGCCGACCGCACGAAGAACGGCTTTACCGTGGTGCCGGAGGGCTTCCCGGTAGTCGGCTCCCGGAGCGACTTGCTGGAAGGCTCGGCGACGCAGACGCTCCCCCTGCCGAATTCCTGGGTTGCGGACACGCTCAAAGTCCAGGTCGACGTCTACCCCTCGACGCTGGCGGACCTGCAAAAAGGGCTGGATTCCCTGTTGCGCGAGCCGCACGGCTGCTTCGAGCAGACTTCGACGAGCAACTACCCCAACCTGCTCATCCTCGACTACCTCAAGGAGAGCGACCAGACCAAGCCCGAGGTCGAGCGGCGGGCGCGCGACCTGCTGGCCCGCGGTTACCAGCAACTCACCTCGTTTGAATGCACGAACGAGGGCAAGAAGGCGAAGGAAGGTTACGAGTGGTTTGGCGGCACGGCACCGGCCCACGAGGCGCTGACCGCCTACGGCCTGTTGCAGTTCCGCGACATGGCCCGCGTGCAGGACGTGGACCCGCAAATGGTGGAACGGACTCGGCAATACCTGCTGTCACGGCGCGACGGCAAGGGCGGCTTCGAGCGCAACCCGCGCGCCCTCGACAGCTTCGGCCGCGCCCCCGACGAAATCACCAACGCCTACATCATCTGGGCGTTGACCGAAGGCGGCAAAGACGACGACGTGACCAAGGAGTTGAACGTCCTGAACGAGCAGGCGCAGAAGTCGAAGGATCCGTACTTCCTGGCCCTCGTTGCCAACGGCCTCCTCAACCGCGACGGCCGGGCCGACGCCGTGCGCCTCATGAAGAAGGTCGCCGAAATTCAGAAGGAAGACGGCCATCTCGACGCCGAGCGGACGAGCATCACGGGTTCGGGTGGCCGCGATTTACAGATCGAGACAACGGCCCTGGCGGTGCTGGGCTGGCTCAAGGCCAACGACCCCGGCGAATTCAACGCACCGGTGCAGAAGGCGGTCAAATGGATCGGCCAGCAGCGCGGCGGTTACGGCGGCTTCGGCTCGACCCAATCGACGATCCTGGCGCTGAAGGCGCTCATCGCCTACACGCGGGCGAACAAGCGGACGCCGCAGCCGGGCGAGTTGAAGCTGTTCGTCGGCGACCGGGAAGTGTCGAAACGGGCGTTCGCCGCCGGCGCGACCGAGGCGCTGACGCTGGCGATACCCGACGCCGAAAAGGTGCTAAAACCCGGCGACAACAAGGTGCGCGTCGAAATTACCGGCAAAAACGCCTTCCCCTACACGCTGAGTTGGACCTACTCGACGCTCCAACCAGTCAGTGCCGAGAACTGCCCGGTTTACCTGACGACGAAGCTGGCGCAAACGGAAGTGAAGGAAGGCGACTCGGTGCGGCTGACGGTGCAGGTGGAGAACAAGAGCGGCAAGGGCCAGGGCATGGCGGTCGCGATCGTCGGCCTGCCCGGCGGCCTGACGGTGCCGGAGGATTTGAAGCAGTTGAAGGAGTACACCGCGAAGCCGGTCAACGGCGACCGCCCGCTGGTGAGCGCCTTCGAGATCCGCGGCCGCGAGTTGGTGCTGTACTGGCGCGACCTGGCCCCGGACCAGAAGATCGAGGTGCCGGTGGACCTGATCGGCCGCGTGCCGGGCGAATACAGCGGCCCCGCGAGCCGGGCCTACCTGTACTACAACGCCGACCTGAAGCACTGGGTTGCGCCGCTGAAGCTGGCCATTGCGGCGAAGGAGTGACGCTGCGACCGCCCCGACGGAGCGCAACACTTGCTTACCGACGCGACCCGTGTCCTCTTCTTCGACGCGGTGGGGACGTTGATTCACCCGGAGCCGTCGGCAGTGGCCGTTTACACCGCCGTGGGCCAACAGTTCGGCAGCCGGCTCGACGCCACTGCCATCCAGGTGCGCTTTCGCCGTGCGTTCCGTCGCCAGGAAGATTACGACCGGGCACACGGTAATCGCACCGACAACGACCGCGAGGTTGCCCGCTGGCGGACCATCGTCGCGGAAGTCCTCGACGACGTGACCGACGCGGAGGCTTGTTTCCAGGAGCTTTTCAACCATTTCGCGCGGCCAAACGCCTGGCGGGTGACCGCGGACGCCGGCCCCATTCTCCGCGAACTGATCGACCACGGCTACCGGCTGGGTCTGGCGTCGAACTTCGACCGCCGCCTGCACGCGGTCGCCGACGCATTGCCGGAATTGCACGCCTTGCACTACCGCGTCGTCAGCGCGGAGGTCGGTTGGCGCAAACCTGCCGCCCCGTTTTTTCAAAAGCTTGGCGAAGCTGCGGAAGTTCAACTCGACCAGATTCTTGTTGTCGGCGATGACTTCACCAACGATTATGAGGGGGCAACAGCAGCGGGGCTGACCGCCGTCCTCTACGACCCGCACGGCAACCACTGCGGCGGGGACTCGGTTCGCGTCGGCTCGCTGTCCGAACTAAGGTTCCTCCTGCCGCCCGTGAATTGATTGAGGCAAATGCCATGAAAGCCATCGCTTTTAGTTTAATTAGCTGCCTATTGCTTGCCGCCCCGGGCGATGCGGTGCCGCGGCTCGTAACGCAGTTGAAAGACGCCAAGTGGGAGAAGCGCAAGGAGGCTGCCGAGGACCTGGGTCGGCTAGGCGCGGACGGCAAATCCGCCCTCGGCCCCCTGGTCGAGGCGTTCAAGGACGACAGCCCCGAAGTACGGGCGGCGGCGGTGGAGGCGGTGCGCTTCATCGGCCCGGACGCGAAGACCACGATCCCGGCACTGATCGGCGTCTTGAAAACGGACAAGAATGAGGACGTGCGCCGGGCCGCGGCGAACGTCCTGGGCCGGACGGCCAAGGAGCCGAAAACGGTGGTGCCGGCACTGGCCGACGCGCTCAAGGATCCGGACGCGGGCGTGCGCAAGTACGCCGTCTTTGGGCTAAAACTCTACGGCCCAGACGCAAAGTCCGCGGCCCCGGCGGTCGGCGACGTGCTCAAAAACGACAAGAGCGAGGAAGTGCGCTGCATCGCGGCGGACCTGCTGGGCAAGCTGGGCGCGGACGGCAAGGAGGCGGTGCCGGCGCTGGCCGTGGCGGTGAAAAGGGGCGGCGAGACCGGCATCCACGCCGCGGCGGCGCTGGCGGCAATCGGGCCGGACGCGAAGGCCGTGGTCCCCGACCTGGCCGCGGTTTTGCAGGACAAGCAGATGCGCCCCTACGCGGCCCAGGCGTTGGCCCGCCTCAAGGGTGACGGCCTGGTGGCGCTAATGACGGCGCTTGAGGATAAAGACGACGACTTGCGCGTCGAGGTCGTCGTGGCGCTGCGCCTGGCCGGCAAGGACGCGGTGCCGGCGCTGCAAACGGCGCTGAAGGACAAGGTCGTCGAAGTGCGGCTAAACGCGGCGGATTCGCTGGGCCGGTTGGGTGCCGGGGCGAAGGACGCGGTGCCGGCGCTCGTCGCGGTCTTGAAAGATGAGAGCAAGGAAGTGCGGGCACAAGCGGCGACGGCCCTGGGCGCAATCGGCCCCGACGCCAAGGCCGCCGAGGAGGCACTGACCGCCGCGAAGAAGGACGCGGAGGAGCAAGTCCGCCTCGCCGCCACCGAGGCGCTGGAGCAAATCAAGCGGAAGAAGTGAGGGGAGCGGCTCAGCCAACACTCGCGGCGCGCACCCGGAGCGCAAAGCCGCAAGCGGCAATTCGGGCGCAGGTTCACTTCGCGATTTCGAGGACGACCTGGCGGGCGATCTTGTAGGCGTTGCGGATGGTGGTGCAGCGGGCGTCCATCTGGCCGTCGGTGAAGTGGGTGCCCGGCGGCGAATCGGGCATCCCGGCAATGGCCATCGTCAACGGCAACAGCCGCAGGAACTCGTTGATTTTCTGCTGCTGCCGGTCCACGCCTTCGGTGCTCATGGGGGTTCCTCGCGGGGTCGGGGTCTGGGAGTGCGGACGACTGGAAACCAGCATAACCGCGACGGCACGCCGACTCAATCCTCCTTCTTGCCGACGTACTCCTCCGGGTAGGGCTTCTCGCCGTGCATCGCGAACCAGAGGATGCGGTTCAACGTGTCCTCGTCCGCCGCGTCGCCGTCGTCGAAATTCATCTCCAACGACTTCTTGGCCCAGTACAACGCCTTGCCTTTTAACTCGCTCGTGGACTTGTTCATCTCGTCCAACGGCACCTTGTTCGGCAGGCAGGTGTACTTCGCCAGGTCCGGCTTGTCCTCGAAACAGGCACGCATCGGCGTCGCGCTCAGGTCGAGCTGGTTCATCGGCGGCAGGCCGAGCATTAGCTCGATCGTCTTGACCATGCCGGTCTGGTTGTAGGCGGTGCGATCGACGAATTTCCGCCGGGTATACGGGCTGATGGCAAACGCGACCGTGCGGTGGCCGTCGACGTGGTCGTAGCCGTTTTGCGGGTCGTCCTCGACGACGAAGATGCAGGTGTCCGCCCAGAACTTGCTTTTCGACACGGCCTCCACGATCTGGCCGAGCGCCAGGTCGTTGTCCGCAACCATCGCCCGCGGCGTCGGGAAGTTGGGCGTCGTCCCGTCGGTGTGGTCGGCGGGCAACGTCAGGTAAATCAGGTTGGGCATCTCGCCCTTGTCCTCGAAGCCCTTCAGTTCGTCGATGAAGATTTTCGCCTTGTACACGTCCGGCATCAGCAGCGGGAACCAGGGGTATTCCGGGTGCGTGTACGGCTCCAAAACCTTCATCGTCGCTGTCGCCTTCACTTTCACCTTTATCGTCCCGTTTTTGTAGTCGTCGTACCAGTCGGCCCACTTGGCGCCCTTCGGCTCGAAGTCGTTCTTCACGAACTCGCCGTAATTGCGGAACGTCTTCTTGTGGGCGAGGGCGTTGGACCAAAGGAACCCGGTCGAAACGTAGGCCAACGGGTCACTGCCGTCGTCCGGGTAACTGCGGGTGAAGTTGCCGAACGTCTTTTCCAGGTAATCGCTGACGTAGGCCTGGTTGGTCCAGATGTGGCCGTCGGCACTCAACACGCCGCTGCAATAGAAGTTGTCGAACAGCGTGAATTGCCGGGCGAGCGCGTGGTGGTTCGGCGTCACCTCTTCGCCGAATAAGACCAGTTTCGGATCGCCGTTCCCTTCTTTCAGATCGCCGAGAAGTTGGTCGTAGGTCCGGTTTTCCTTGATGACGTAGAGGACGTGCTTGAAAACCGACGGCTCGCCGTGGCGCTGCGGGACCGGCACGGGTTTGGCGTCCGCGCGCGGCTTGTCCAGGCCCGCGAGACTGTAAGCAAGGCGGTTGTTGCGGTTGACCTCTATCGTGTACTCGGCCAGCCGTGCGGCGTCGGGCACGTCGATGATCGACACCGAACCGAGGTGGTCGTGCGAATTCTTGCCCTTCTCGGCCGGGCGGGGGCCGCTGAGGGAGCCGTGGCCCTTGACGTTGGCGACGTAGAGCGTCTTGCCGTCCGCCGCGACGAGGACCGCACCGGGAAACCAGCCGGTCGGGATCAGGCCCGCGAGCCGGCTGACTTCCGGGCGCTCCTTCTTTTGCTCCCCCTCGGACGCCTTGAAGGCAAGAGTAAGCACGGCGATGCAGTTGTTGGTCCCGTTGGCCACGAACAGCGTGCTACCGTCGGGGCTGAGGGCGAGGGCGTTCGGCCCGCTGCCGAACGGCAGCCGCGCCTCGGGCCGGCACGCGATCGTTTCGACGACCTTGTCGCTGGCCGTGTCTATGACCGACACGGTGTCGCTCGTGGCGTTGGCGACGTAAACGAACTTGCCCGTCAGGCTCGCGATCAAGCCGCTGGGATGCAGGCCGACGGTAATCGTTTTCGTTTGCTTCCAGCTTTTGCCGTCGCGAGTCAGGACCGAAACACTGCCGTGGTTGGCCACGCCGGTCACGGGGTCGATGCGGACGGGCGTGCCAGAACTGATGCCTTTCGGATCGTCGTCCTTCGGCGCGTCGCCGCCCCAGTTGGTGACGTAGACGCGGTCGGGCCGGACGGGGCAGACCGCAAACGGCGCGACGCCGACGGTGACGGACTGCTCGGCGGGTTCTTTCAAGCCGGTGAAGAGATGAACGGTGTTGCCGCGCGTGGAGGCGACCCAGACCTGGTTGTCACCCTGCCGGGCCAGGCCGGCGGGGTTGGCCTCCTTACCGACCTTGGGCGGCGCAACCTCAAGCTTCTCGGCCCATTTCCATTTGCCGTCCTCCTGCCGCTCGGCGATGCGGACGTGGTTAAGGGCGTCGGTGACGTAGGCCCGGTTGCCCTGGATCAGCAGCCCGACGACGCTAAAGCCGACGCCTTTTGAAGTCGGCAGAGGTTTGGGGGAGGGCAGGGTCTGCTTGATTGCGCCGCTTTTGCAGTCGATGAAAACGAGGTCGCGCATGTTTTTGACGACCAGCGTCTTACCGTCCTCCGCGAAGGCGAGATCGACGGGCCGGCCCGGAAACGTGACCTGTTTGCCGGCAGGTTTGAGGATTTGATTCGTCGGCACGACGATGCGACCGTCGGGTTGCACGCCGACCTTGAGTTGGTCGAGGTCGTCCTCGTCGGGAGCCGCCCCGGAAGGGAGACAAACGGCGGCAAGGATCGGCAGAATCAAAAGGGGTAGGAGGCGCGGCAGGATAGTAGACATGCGAAACGGCCCTCAAGGGCGTGGGGTAGGAAAAGACTATTTCTACCACACGCCGTTGAGGGCCGCCACTGTTTGCCGCTTGCGGCTTGGGTGTGGCAAAACTTTCGGGGCCTGGCGGTGGTCGCCGAAGGAGTCCGTCCGCCACGCCGCGCGAGCCAATGGTTGTCTAACCGCGACCCCTTTGGATGACGACCGGGCCTGTCCGACCCTAGCCAAGCCAATCAACATATGGCGAGGGTCGAACCGCTTTTGCGCAAACGCTCTGCGCAAGACAGC
>JBBRLG010000164.1:0-13066 GCA_038231495.1 Gemmatales bacterium
GCATGGCGTGCCGGTTTGGTGGTACCGAACCGGCGGCGCCGGTGTCACACTCCTTTTCTACCTAAGCGGGGGGCGCACGATAACCTGTCTTGCCGCTTGCGGCTTTGCGGGGACGAACGCAAAGCCGCAAGCGGCGGGCCTTAACTTGACGCCCCAGCACTGGCTCTCTATCATGCTGATGTTGTCTAGCGGCCCAGGACACAGCCCTTTCACGGCTGCGACACGGGTTTGAATCCCGTCGGGGTCAGTGCCTTTTCCTGCCGGCCAGTCACGCGCTTTTGAACCAGCATGAGCAGTCAGCAAGTTGCCCCTGTTCCTTGATGCTGCGGGGTCCAATCATGCGTCTACCGTCGACTTACACAGCGTGGAAGATTTCGTGCCACTCGGCCGAAGAGGCGCGGGAGCTACAGCAGTGGCTTGCCAGCCGCATCGACCTGGAGCGCATCTTGACAGACAGCGTTCGCGTTACACCCAACGGCGTGGAACAGTTGCAAACCGTGCGACACCGGCTGGGCGAATACTTCGCGAGCATTCGCGTGCTGCCGGACTCTCAGGCAAATCCGGCTTCCTTCCGCCTTGTGTTTCACAGAAAGCCAGAGAGCGGGCGGTTCTGGAAAGACGTGATGGTGAACGTCCTGCAAGAAATTGAATCAGTTCCTCAGAAAGCGTCTATTGCTGTGGAATCGAAGGGGGAGCTGGAACCGCTCACACCGGACAGATGATCTTTTCAGAGTGACAAAACAAGATAAAATGGGTCGTGATTAAGTTAAATTGACTCCCGACCCCTGTTGTCTCCCCACCCCGACCCTGGCAGCCTATCCTTGTAGCCTACGAGAATTACTGCTCTTGCGACGAAAAAACCTCTGGAATTGCCCGATGAGTGATTTGAAGCCGAATTCCTCATAAGCGAGGGACAACACCGCCTTCCTGTATTTGTCCTGATAACTTCGGGACAAACGGTAGTGCTGTTCGCCAACCGGTACAACGATTTTTTGTTCCATCATCACCTCGAAGGCTTCTAATTGCTTGTCTTCAATGCCACCTGCAATACGGTAGTCGTTGGGCATGTAAACTTCATAATTCTTGTCACCGCCGTTCGGCATTTGCACACGTGCAACAGCATTCGGACTGGCGAGCAGGCGAATCAGTTCTTGATGTTGCTCCGACTTCCACGGCTTTTTTGCGTTGTCCGCCATTCTCTGAAGGAAAAAGTTGAAAACCAAGGTTGTAATAAACGACGCAACAACGGAGGTGATGACTGCACACAAGAAGCTCCATAGAATATCCATTGGCTTTCCCTCCACCCATAACACCCGCGTCGTAGGAGGTCGTCCTTCGATGTCTGTCCCAATCCGGCTCGTGCTCCTTTTGCTCCTCACCGCCGCGATTAGCTGCGGCCCTTCCGTGACTACCCAGAAGCCTGCGCCCAAAGACGGTGGATCGGCCCGGCCGACACCAATGACTATACCAGCAACCGGTGTCATCCGCATCTCGGCGAATGACCTCATTGCTCAATTCCAGGCAGACGAAAATGCGGCCGACCGAGCCTTTCGCGACCGCACGGTGGAGGTAACGGGCAAGGTGGTCCACGTCGAGAAGACGAAAACGGGCGAGCCAGTGGTCAGGTTTGGCGAGATCGGCAGGGTTCTCTCTCCCCACGTTGAGTGCTATTTCCAGGCCAAGGACAACCCGGGTGTTTCTGTAGGCCAGACGTGCGTCATACGAGGCCGGTGTATGGGCAAAAGCATGGGTGTCGGCGCCTGGATTAAAGAGTGTGCCGTGTTGCCGGCTGGAAAGTGAACAGGGGACCGGCGAGCCGGGGGCGTCAGCGACCGGAGAATTGTCGCCAAGAATCCCAGAAGAAAATGGTGTCCGTTCATATTTAATGTCCGCAATCAGAAAGGCAAAAGAAAGACAAAAGGGGTCGGAAGTCAATGAAATTGACCCTCGACCCCTTTGTGCGCCTCCGCACTTCTTGGCTCACCGCGGGAACGCGCCGGCAAATTCAGCCAGTCGTCCCATTCGGTCCGTGGCCGGCGCGCGGGTACAGCCCCTTCCACTTGATGACGCGCAGCAGAAGTTGATTGAGTTCCTCATACGCGGGCGAGCGCAGGAACTCTTCGCGCTGCTCGGGGTTAGGAAAGTACCGCGCGATCAAGCCGGCGACGGGGTCGGACAGGGCGTTGGAAAGGCTGATCCACGAGTCAACCCGCCGGGCGATTTTTTTTGCCTCGGCGACGAGTTCTTTTGTCCGGTGTTGGTCCGTCATTGCCATCTCCCGTTGTTGCCGCGGTGTCGGGCGGACCTGACAAATCGATTATCTCCACCGAGGGAGACGGTGCATCGAAGTACATGGCCAGTTGCCCCAACCGACGCCCCAACCCGCGCACCACGTCCAGTTCGTTGACTCCGGCCCCTTTTGTCCTTACGGTGAATGGCTCGGGAACCAAGACCCAAGGAGACCGACAATGAGCGACCCACTACCGCGCACGATTTCGCGGCCACTACAGTTCAAGAACGGCTGCGCCATCGGCATCAGCAACCGCTGGCACCAGGGGCAATACTGTACGATCTTGACCGAAGCCGGCCTGGTCGGCTGCGGCATCTACGACGTGAAGACCGCCGCCAAGTTCGGCCAGGCGGTGGCCATCGCCCGCGGCACGCCGCAACAGCCGCTCGTCGATCCCGAAGATCTGTTCGACGCGAAAATCGTCGAGGCCACGCCGCAGGCCGAGGCGCTCGGCGTCCGCGTCGGCATGACCGGCCGCGAGGCGGTGGAACTGCTGCTGGCGGCGTCGTCCCCGCCCGCATAGGTTGTCACGCCTTCTTGCCCAAAATGCGGTCCAGCGCGTCGGATGTCTGGTAAATCAGCGCCTCCGGGTAGTGTACGAACGGGTGGAAATACTCGAACGTGACGTAGCCGCGGTAGCCGGTCTTGTCCAGCGCCTCCATCACCGCGGGCCAGTTCGTCGTGCCGTCCAGCAGCGTGCGGAACGACTCCAGCGAATAATCCTGCCCCTTCTTTGTGTACTCCTTGAAGTGGATGTTGCGGATGCGCTTGCCGAGGACGCCGACCCAGTGCTCCGGGTACTGGAACATCATGATGTTGCCGGTGTCGAAATGGACCCGAACGTATTTGCTCGCAAAGCTATCCACAAAGGCGTTCATCTCGCCCGGCGTCATCAGGTAGCCGTTGAAGAAGATGTTTTCGATGTTCAGGTAGACGCCGAGTTTCTCGGCCAACGGCAGCAGCTTGCCGACGGCCTCGCGCGCCCGACGGTCGCAAACGTCGTTGGGCACCGGCTCGTGATCCGTGCGCCAGGGGATGTGGACGGCACCCGGCACGACGAGCAGGTTTTCGACGCCCAGCTCGGCAGCCGCCTCGGTCATCTTCGCGGCCAACTCCATGCCGCGCGCCCGTTTGGTGGGGTCGTTGCTCGACAGCGGGTAGGGCCAGAACAAAAACGAACACAGGCCGCTGATCGCGATGCCGATGTCGTCAGCCATTTTGCGGATCGCTTTTAGCTCCTTCGGCCCGGCCTTGGGCGAGAGGTCGTTGTCGAGGTCGTAATTCAACTCGATGCCGTCGAAGCCCGCGTTCTTGGCGAGTTGCAAGCACTCCTTGAGCGTCAGGCGCTCGGGGTAGGGAAAGGCCCAGAGGTTGATCGACTTCTTGAGGTCGTAGCGCTTGGGTGAGGCGCGGCGCGCGTCCGGCTCCGGCTCGGCCGCGACAGCGGGATTGGCCAGTGCGGCGGCGCCCGCGGCGAGGGCGGTGCCGAGAACGGTGCGGCGCGTAACGGCGGGTTCCATGAGTGCGTCTCCTTGAGGGGATGACCGGTTGCACGACGATAGTCCCGCCGGAGAAGCGCGGGTTCCAACCGCCACGCACGCTCCGCCGAGTGTAACCAACCACCGTTGCCAATGCCAGTTTTCCTTGCGCCGATTTGACCACGGGTGTGGCAAATCTTTCGGGGAGCGAAACGCTTCTTGCCCTCTCCCACGAGGTGCGAGGAGAGCCATTCAGCGACCATGGCAGCTTTTTCGCGTGCGTCAGCGTCCGCTGGCGCACGCGAACGACACCCGGAAAGGCCGACCCTCGCCAATGTTAAATTCGTGGCGAGGGTCGAGATTGGCGAGGGTCGATTTCGGCCTGTCGTGGATGCGTAAGAGCTTATTAGGAAAGGGGTTGCGTAAGTTGCGGCCAAAGGGGTTAACGCAAGCGTGAGAGCACCCTCGCCAAATGTAATTGGCGTGGCTTACATCGTTAAGCAGCTATCGACAGAGCCGTACTCGGCACAATAGAAAAGGTGCCATGGTGCCCCCCCTCGAACGAGGGGGGTGAACCCTGTAGAGTAAAACCAACTCGCTCACCCGGCACCGATTTGCAACGGCACCCATGATAAAACTGGACCACGTCACGAAGTCGTACGGCCCGAAAACCGCAGTCAAGGACCTGACTCTGGAGATCGCGGCCGGTGAACTGTTCGCCTTTCTCGGCCCCAACGGCGCCGGCAAAACGACCACCATCAAGATGATGGTCGGGCTATTGTTGCCCACCTCGGGCCGCGTGCTCATCGGCGGCCACGACCTGCGGACCGACGGCGAACGTGCCCGGCGATTACTCAGTTACGTCCCCGATCAGCCGTTCCTTTACGAAAAACTCACCGGCCGTGAGTTCTTGCAGTTCATCGCCGACATGTACGAAATTCCGGACGACGAGGCCCGCCGCCGCATCGACGAGGTAATCGACCTGTTCAACCTCGCCGACTTCGTGGACGACCTCACGGAGCGCTACTCGCACGGCATGCGTCAACGCACCGTTTTCGCATCGGCCCTCGTCCACCAGCCGAAAGTTTTGATCGTCGATGAGCCGACGGTCGGCCTCGACCCGCGCTCGGTGCGCATATTGAAAGACTTGTTGCGCAAACAGGCGGACGAGGGCACGACCGTGTTCCTGTCGTCGCACTCCCTCGACGTGGTAGAGGAACTGGCCGACCGCATCGCCATCGTGGACCACGGCCGGCTGATTAGCTGCGGCACCCTGCAACAGCTTCGTTCCCACGCCGCCTCGGACGGCTCGCTGGAGGACGTTTTCCTGCGCCTAACCGAAGCAGACACTGCCGCTTCTACTACCGCCCCCGCCACCGACGGCAAGGGACTTGTTTAGGGCGTTATATGGCCGATCAGCCTCACTCCGAATCTCCGTCCTGGTTCCTGACCCTGTCAAAGGCACTCCTGGGCCGACAGACGGTCCTCTTTCTCCGCCTGCAAACGCGCCTGGTGACGAATTCGTTCCTGACCCTTTACCGCCAATCGCCCGTCCGGCCGTTGACGGTCGTTTGCATCATGTTCGTCATTTTCGGTTTCGTGTTCCTGGTCAGCGTGGAGGGCTTCAGCTTCATCAAACTGCAACAGCTGGCGTTGACGGACCAGATCGTCGGCACCGTCCTGGACCTGCTCTTTTTTGGACTGGGTCTCATGCTGGTTTTCTCGACCGCGTTACTCCTCTATGCCAGCCTGTTCGCCTCCGCCGAAACGTCGTTCCTGTTGAGCCGGCCGGTCGCGGCGGACAAGGTTTTCGCCTACAAGTTTCACGGGGCCGTCGCCTTTAGTAGCTGGGCGTTTCTGCTGCTGGGCGCGCCGGTCCTGATCGCCTACGGGCTGATCGGCGAAGCGCCCTGGCACTACTACCCGTGCCTCGCCCTCTTTTTCGCGGGCTTTGCTCTGCTGCCCGGCTCCCTCGGCGCCCTCCTCTGTTTGGTAGTCGTCAACTTCATACCCCGCCAGCGCAAGACGCTCATCATCCTGGCGGCGACCGTGGCCTTGCTGGTGCTGGGCTTCCTCGTTTACCAGATTGGCGACGCCACCCAGCACAACAATTTTGACCGCGAGACCGCGGGCCGCTTCATGAACCGCCTGAATTTCGCCCGCAGCCCGCTGGCCCCGAGCCACTGGGTTGCCAGCGGCCTGCGCGCGGCGGAACGCAACGGCCCCGACGACCTCGGCCTAACCGCCTATTATCTCGCCCTGGTTTGGAGCAACGGCCTGTTCGCCTACCTGGTGACGACGTGGGCCTCTTCCTTCCTCTACCGCCGCGGCTTGAACCGGATTGCGACCGGCGGTTCACTGCGGCGGCGCTACGGCGGCAGTCGGTTGGACCGCTTGCTCGCCCCGGTCCTTGTTTTCGTACACCCGCGCACGCGCTTGCTGCTCGTCAAGGACTTTCGCACCTTTCGCCGGGACCCGGCGCAATGGGCACAGGTGTTGATCTTTAGCGGCTTGTTGGTGTTGGCGTTCTTCAACATCGGCATGTTTTCCGGCGACACGCTCTGGGTCTACGTCAACAACATCAGCGCCGGCAACGTGCTTCTCATCGGCCTGCTCATCGCGGTTTACAACGGCCGGTTCATTTTCCCCCTGATGAGTTTGGAGGGCCGCAAGTTTTGGATTCTCGGCTTGCTTCCGATCGACCGGGCGCAATTGCTCTGGGGCAAGTTCGTGTTTTCCACGACGATGACGCTCGGCTTCGCGATGGCGCTCACCCTTTTCAGCGACGTGATGTTGCGTGTGCCCTGGCTGATCACGGCCTTGCACGGCCTGACGGTGCTGGTGCTGGCTTTCGGCCTGAGTGGGTTGAGTGTCGGCCTGGGGTCGCTGCTGGCGGACTTCCGCGAGACGAACCCGTCCAAGATCGCGTCGGGTTTCGGCGGCACCTTGAACTCGATCATTGGCCTTTTGTTCTTGCTGGCGACGTTCAGCCTGATTTCAGGCCCGTGGCATGTATTTATGATGCTGGACAATACCGTCGCCATCGGCGTGACTGGCTGGGTGGAGATGGGATTGGGAGTGTTGGCCGGCTTAGGGGTTGGTGCGGCCGCGCTGGTGGTGCCGCTGCGACTGGGGATACAAAGCATCCGCCGGCGGGAGTTTTGAAAGGTTGATTCAGGAGGAATACGCGGCACCGGGACCAAGAGGTCGTTTCCACCGCGTTCGTCTGACGAGTCGGAATTCGCTCCGCTGCAGGGCAGAAGACCGATTTTGTGTTTTTGCGGTCCAAGTTTTGCTAGATGCTAAGACGGGCTTACAGCACGATGTCCACCTCTGCTGCGGGATACCTGAGTTGAAGAAGCGCACCGCGAAAAACTCCGTTGTCGTGCTGACGATCGGACATTCGACGCGAGCGATCGCTGTCTTCCTCCACCTTTTGCAAGCTCAGGGTGTGACGCGACTCGTGGATGTGCGAACGATACCACGTTCGCGGCACAATCCCCAGTTCAACGAGGACACGCTGCCGGCCGCTTTGCGGGCCGCTGGTATCGACTATCAGCACATGGCGGGTCTCGGGGGTTTGCGGCACACGCGCCCCGATTCGCCGAATGGAGCCTGGCGGAACTCGTCCTTCCGCGGTTACGCCGACTACATGCAGACGCCCGAGTTCACGGCGAATTTGCAGGTGCTGATCGGCTTGGCCCGGCAAGAACGAGTCGCCTTGATGTGTGCCGAGGCGGTGCCCTGGCGCTGCCATCGCTCGCTGATTGCGGACGCGTTGGTGGTAAGGGGCTTTGAGGTGGAGCACATCATGAGTGCAACCCATTGCGACAAGCATACGCTCCGGCCCTGGGCCGTCGTGAAGGGAAAGCGCCTTACCTATCCACCGGAGTCTGGTGCGGAACCCCGTCAGCCCGACACGATTCAAGCAAAGCCGCAATCGCCAATTCAAAAAGGAACACGACCAGTGGCACAGAACTTCAAAGTCGGAGATCATGTTTCGTGGAACTCGGAAGCCGGCCGAGTTCGGGGAACGATCAAGAAGAAAATCACCTCCGCAATCACTTTCAAAGGGTACACGGTCCATGCGTCGAAGGAGGAGCCGCAATACCTGATCGAGAGCGACACGACCGATCACCAGGCCATGCACAAAGGCTCGGCCCTCAAAAAGCTCAGGAAGAGCAAAGGCTGATCCAAGAACAGCCGCTCGAATTTCTCGCCCGAGACCCTATTGATGAGCCGCAACACGTTTTTCTTGGAACCGGTGGCGCCTTTCCGGCTAGATCTCACGGTCTGGACGTTGCGCCGTCGCCCGCACAACGCCATCGACCGTTGGGACGGCGAAACCTACCGAAGGACGCTGGCCGTGGCGGGAGAGCCGATTGAGGTCGCGGTCGTTCAGACGGGACCAGCCAAGGTGCCGCGACTTCAAGTCACGGTACACGGCAACCCGCTCGGCTCCGAGGGGAAGCAGGCCGTGACGGTAGCCTTGGAACGATTACTCGGCTACCGCATCGACCTAGCCGCGTTCTATGACCTCGTCTCCCGCGATGCCGACCTTGGGCCCTTGGTGCAACGTTTCCGCGGCATGAAACCGCCGCGATTCCCGTCCGTGTTCGAGGGTGTTGTCAACGGGATTGCATGTCAGCAACTCACACTGACGGTTGCGATTCATCTGCTTAATCGCTTGGCCGAAAACCACGGTCTAACCCGCGGCGCGGACGGCGAGTCCAACCACGCCTTCCCGCGGCCGGAGGACTTGGCGAATTTGGCCCCCGAAACATTGCGGCCGCTCGGCTTCAGTCGGCAAAAGGGTCGCGCCATGATTGAACTCGCTCAGATCGGAACGGAGGGGCACGCGGGCATGGAAGGGTTGGCGGCTCTCCCCGACCAGGAAGCACTCGCGCGACTGCGGCAACTGCGCGGCGTGGGACGATGGACGGCGGAATACGTTCTCCTACGCACCCTGGGGCGGTTAAACGTTTTTCCAGGCGATGACGTGGGTGCTCGCAACAATTTGCAGCGCTGGCTGGTTCCAGAGAAGCCCCTCGATTACGCGGCGGTGGCCCGCGTTCTGGCCCGTTGGCAACCCTATCAAGGGCTGGTTTATTTTCATCTGTTGCTAGACCGACTCACGGAAGCGGGACACTTGCGGACGGGAACCCCGACCGGTGGTAGGACGATCTGATTCAAGGACGTTTGCGGGAAACATACTTCACCCGGGAGAGAAATCATGAAAGCGACCCAGAAACTCCACGAAATGGGCCAGAGCCTCTGGCTCGATAACATCACCCGCGGCCTGTTGACTGGCGGCACCCTTCACCGCTACATTGAGGAGTTCGCGATCACGGGGCTTACGTCGAATCCCACTATCTTCGACCACGCCATCAAGAACAGTCACGACTATGACGATGGCATCGGCCAGAAAGTGAACGAGGGCAAGTCGGGCGAGGCGCTGTTCTTCGAGCTGGCGCTGGAGGATCTCCGGCAGGCCGCCGATCTGTTCCGGCCGATCCACGACCGGACCAACGGCGTGGACGGCTGGGTGTCGCTGGAGGTCTCGCCTCTGCTGGCCCACGACACGGCCGGCACCCTCGCCGCGGCCAAGGAACTCCACGCCCGTGCGGATCGGCCCAACCTCTTCATCAAGATTCCCGGTAACAAGGAGGGCGTCCCCGCCATCGAGGAGGCGATCTTCGCGGGTGTGCCCATCAACGTGACGCTGCTGTTCTCCCGCGCGCAATACGTAGCGGCCGCCGAGGCGTACCTGCGGGGCATCGAGCGACGCATCGACGCCGGGCTGAACCCCGAGGTCGGCTCCGTGGCTTCGCTGTTTGTCAGCCGCTGGGACGTTGCGGTGATGGTCGAAGCACCGGAGGCGCTGCGCGAGGAACTTAGCGTAGCCGTCGCCGACCCTGCGTTTCCCGAGCGCTCGCCGACGAGCGGGGCAGACCAACTCGGCATCGCCATCGCCGGGCAAACCTACGAGACGTACCGTTTCCTACTCGATTCGCCGCGCTGGCAGCGCATCCTCAATGCCGGCGGCCGCCGGCAGCGACTCCTTTGGGCCAGCACCGGAACCAAGGATCCCAAGGCATCCGATCTCCTATACGTCCACGCGCTGGCCGCTCCGTTCACCGTAAACACGATGCCCGAAGCCACCTTGAATGCCCTCGCCGATCACGGGGACATCAGCCAGACCTTGCCCGCGCGTGCCCGCTACTGCGACGAGGTGTTGGCCAAGTTCGCCACCGGTGGCATTGATATCGACGCGCTGGCTGCGCAACTCCAGGACGAAGGGGCCAAAGCGTTCGTCAAGTCCTGGAACGAACTGCTGGCATCCATCGCGTCCAAGGGTGAGGCGCTCGAGAAAGCTGGTTGAGTCCGGAAGAATGAAGACCGACCTCATGACACCGACCACGACAATCGAGGCACGACCGCGATGGCAATTTACAAGGTCAAACTGAAGAGCCGCCAGGAAATCGCCACCGGCACGATGGCGTTTCATTTCGAGAAGCCGGAGGGGTTCTCGTACAAGGCGGGCCAGTTTTGCGATATCACGCTCGCCAACCCCCCGGAGACCGACGCGGAAGGAAACACGCGCGGGTTCTCACTCGCCAGCGCCCCCTACGAGGGCGACCTCATGGTGGCGACGCGGATGCGGGACACCGCGTTCAAGCGAGTCCTCAAGACGATGGCGCTCAGGACGGAAGTCTCGCTAGACGCGCCCTATGGTTCGCTCACGCTCCACGGCGACGCGCGCATCCCCGCCGTCTTCCTCTCGGGTGGCATCGGCGTCACTCCCGTCCGGAGCATTGTCCTCCAGGCCACCCACGACAAACTCCCCCACAAGATCGTCCTCTTCGACTCGAACCGAAGGCCCGAAGACTCGGCGTTTATGGACGAACTGACGGAAGCATCGAAGAGGAACCCGAATTTCATCCTCGTCGGCACGATGACGGAGATGGAGAAATCGAGTAAGACTTGGAGCGGGGAGACGGGTTTCGTCACCAAAGCCATGCTGGTGAAATCGGTCAACGATCTCAACCTCCCGATCTTCTACCTCTCGGGCCCCCAGGCGATGGTGGCCGCGATGCGCGAGCTCCTCGACGACTCCGGCGTCAAGGACGACAAGATACGCACCGAGGAATTTTCGGGTTACTGAGCCTTCACGTTGCAGGCGGAAACCCCGACCGCTGGCATGAAGACCTGATTCAAAGGCGTTTTTGAGCAGAACACACTCCAAGGAGATTTATCGTGGCCATTCCGCACGCGCAGCCGGGTGAAGCGATCGATATCCGCCCGCTAGGGTCCGCACTGGCTCAAGCCAAGACAACGACTTTGGTGAAGACCAAGACGTTGGAAATCATTCGTCTGGTGATTCCAGCAGGAAAAGACATCCCCGAACACAAGGCCCCCGGAGAAATCACGGTCCAGTGCCTGGAAGGTCGAGTCGCCTTCACGGTCGGCCACACGACGCGCGACCTGGAAGCAGGGCAGATGCTCTACCTCGCCACGGAAGAGCCCCATGCGCTTCACGGCATCGAAGACGCCTCGGTCCTCGTGACGATCTTGCTCCGCTAGGAATCCTCATGCGCATTCGATTCAAGACACTCCTGCTACTCGTCGCGCCGCCATTGCTCCTCGTTGCCGCAGCTTACGTCCAGTGGGGTACGGTCGGCCTCCCGGTCCTGCCGCCTACCCCGGTGCCTACCCCCGAAACGGCGGCGCAGCCTTTCGGCTTTCCGGCCTGGATCCGCATCACCCACTACGTCAGCTTCCTGTTCCTCGTCCTGCTGATACGCAGTGGCCTCCAGATCCTGGCGGACCACCCCCGGCTCTATTGGAATGTCCATTGCACTCCCGGCAGTGAGTGGCTCCGGCTAACGCCGGTTGAAGTGCCCAAGGACCGCGTCTGGACGGCCAAGGAGGACTCCCGGCACCTCTCTCCCTTGATTGGACTGCCCGGCTATCGGCACACGGTCGGCATGGCCCGGCACTGGCACTTCCTGAGCGTCCTGTTCTGGGTAGGGAACGGCCTGGTCTTCGTGGTGCTGCTGTTCGGCACCGGGCAGTGGCAGCGCTTGGTCCCTACTTCCCGGCAGGTCGTGCCGGACGCCTGGGCCGTCTTCGTTCACTACGCCACTTTCCACCTGCCGCCGGAGCCAAATGGCTTCTACCACTACAACGCGCTCCAGCAGCTTTCGTACTTTGGAGTCGTGTTCGTCCTGGCCCCCTTGGCGATGATTACCGGCCCCTCGATGTCGCCGGCCTTCACGGCCCGGTTTCCGTGGTATCCGAAACTGCCCGGCAACCGGCAAATCGGGCGGTCGATCCATTTCCTTATCATGTGCGCCTTTGTCGTCTTTACCGTTGGGCATGTGACCATGATCGTTCTCACCGGGTTCATCCAAAACATGAACCATATCGTGGTGGGCACCGACGACGCCAACCCGCTCGGCTTGTACCTGGGCCTGGCGGGAATCGGCGTGGTCGTCTTGCTGAACGTGTTCGCCAACTGGGCGGCGTGGAAGCACCCGCGGGCCGTCCAGCACGCCGCGAAGGCGATCGTTAGCCCGGTCATGGGGTTCCTTCTCGATCGCTCCGCCCCGGTGGCCGAGTTCGGCCGCGCGGACATCTCCCCCTTCTTCTGGGTCAACGGCAAGATGCCGACCTCCGACGTGTGGAAGGCGCTGGTCGCCGGCGATTTCAAGGGCTACCGCCTCAAGGTGTACGGCCGGGTGGAGAACCCGGTCGAGCTGTCGCTGGACGACCTCCGGGCGCTGGGCCCGAAGACCCAGATCACGCTGCACCATTGCATTCAGGGGTGGTCGGGCATCGCCGAGTGGGGCGGGTTGCCGCTGGCAAAGTTGATCGAGTTGGTCCGGCCGGCGCCCACAGCAAAGGCGGTCATTTTTTACTCGTTTAGCGAGGGTGTCGAATTCACCACAGGGGTCGCCGCCGGCCAATATTATGACAGCCTCTCGCTCGAAAATGCTTTGAACCCGCAAACCTTGCTGGCTTATGAAATGAACTACCAGCCGCTCAATCATCTCCACGGAGCGCCGCTGCGACTGCGTGTCGAGAACCAGCTCGGCTTCAAGATGGTCAAGTGGATTCAGGCGATCGAGTTCGTCGAGGACGCCAAGTCGATCGCCAAAGGCGAAGGCGGTTACGCGGAGGACAACGAGTATTTCGGCGAACTGGCAAACATTTGACGTAACCGTTCACTCCCCCCTTACGAAGGGGGGGTAAGGGAGACATGGCGCTCTCCTCGGTGACTTGGCTCGCTCACCCC
>JBBRLG010000165.1:0-13062 GCA_038231495.1 Gemmatales bacterium
ACGAATTCAACTCGTGGAAAGAGACGCTGTACCTGCTTGGCAATCCCGCCAATGCCGCGCATTTGCGGCGTTCGATGGCCGAGGCGGAGACGGGCAAGGCAGAAAAACGTGAATTGAGTCCTGCATGAACCTGACTTTCACGCCGTCCGCCTGGGCTGATTATCAATGGTTCGTGCAGCACGATCGCAAGCTGGTGAAGCGAATCAACCAACTCGTCCAGGACATTCTGCGGGCGCCTTTTGAAGGGATCGGGGCCAGAAAAGGGGACGCGGACAGTTTTGTCCTCCGGACAGTTTTGTCCTCCTTTTTTTCCTCCTTTTTTTCCTCCTTCACGCTGCGCGTCTGGGACACGCTCTCGGCACGGGAGCGGGCGGCGGGCAAGTAACGGGGAGAGAGAGGGGCACTTATTCAGACTTTCGGGCCTCCCGTTTGTCGGCGGAGTTGCGTTCCAAACGCCGGCAATCCGCCAGGTAACTGGCCAGGGCTTGGGGGTCCGCTGGCATGACGGTGCCGCCGCCCCGGTCGTCGGCGACAAAGAGATCGGCGGTCAGGCTGTCGAAGCTTGCGTCGTTGGCCGCCGGAGTCGGACTAATCGGCTCGTTCATATCCTACCTCGGATCAACCAATTTGGATGCGATGCCGGGCGAGTTCGGAACCATCGGCGAACAGGATCACGTCATACGGACCGGCGGCAGGAAACGCACAGGTCGTCACCCGGAACAGGAACCGCACTTCTTGGAGGCGGTCGGCGAAGCGCAGACCCCGCGATTCCTGATAGATTTCCTGCTGGGTTTCGAGCCGCTGCACGACGAGCTTGATTTCGACGTCGCCGAGACCATCGGTCAAGGCCGCGAAGACGGCGAATCGCTGCCGCTCCGAAGGGAACGCCTCCACATTTCGCCGCGTGAAGCAATTCACCAGCGTGACGTTGTGCGAGCGCTCCTCGACGACGACCTGCTCGCACACCAGCAGGCCGAGGACGGTCGGTATTTGGGCCACAGCCCTCTCCTCCTATTATATTATACCTGTCTCGCGGACTCGTCGCATCGCCCCTCTTCGACACGACCCTCGCTATCGGGACACGTCAGTATAGGTGCTCAAAGGGGACGCAGCTCGTTTTTCAACTGGTCAAGGCCAGGCTTTCTCTGATCGGCCGCCGTTCCTTGACAACCCGATCATCGAAACAGGAATTAGCGCGAAACCATTAACAACCGGCGCTCCTCAGTGCCACGTCGATCTTGTCCACCGTCCGAATGTTGGGCGCGTGCTTGCCCGTCTCCAACCGGCTCACCGTCTCCTGGCGCACGCCAGCGGCCCGCGCCAATTGCGCCTGCGTCCAGTCGGCCGCCTTGCGCCGTTCAATGATGGTCCGGGCCAGACCGATGCGAACGGCCTCCCGGGCCGGGTAATTGCCTTTGTCGTCTAGTGGTGGCATGGGCGGGAAGTCCGGGTCGCCGTTTTCGTCGACCAATTTCTTGAGCCGTTTCAAGGTGCCTCGGAGGCGGACAACCTCGGCTTGGAGCCGCTTGTGTTCTTGCTCCGGCACCAAGACCATTTTGGCTTTCTTACTCGTCTTTTTCTCCCTGGTTGGCATCGGCTACTCCTCATCATAAAAGCTGTCCCGGTGCCCGGCTTTCTCGATTGTCACTGTGTATTCACGGACCTCTTTTTCCCCGACGACCTCTTTACCGGCGACCACTTTCGATTCCTTGACGGTCCTTCTCTTGGTGCTAACGACAAACTGCAATCGATAGTCGCCGGTTCGCAGCCGATACTTTCCGGCCAGATTCCCCGTCAGGCGCTTGACACCGCTAACTTGGGGCCAACTTTCCAGGCGCGTCACCAACCGCTAGATTCGCGCTTGGATTCCCAGTGGCAGCCCTCGGATTTCGGCGGCCACCGGAGCCGGAAGGATGACAGTTGCCATGATAATAGCATGACTACGTATGACAAGTTTGTCAAGCGAGGCTTGTCATTGGTGCTTTCGTCCCCACCGTGCGACCGTTTGGCGAGCGGCGCGGCGTCGGAAACAAAGGGACGCAGCTCGGTTTTCCACTGGTTGAGGGAACGCCGGATCTGATCGGCGCAGGAAAATCGTTGCCGGTACTCCGTCGCGTGGGTAGGATCAACCCCTGAAGTCGAAACCAGGTTTCCCAGTGGGCGTTCATCTGGGAAAGAGCGGCTGACGCCATCAAGCCTCTTGCAACAATTCCTGCACGATTTGATGCGTTTTCCCTGACTCCACGCCGACCGCGTGCATGGATTGTTGCAGCCCGAAGCAGCCCATTCGGCAGCCCGCGTTCAGGCTCGCGAGCAGGCGAAGCGCAAGTATGCGGAGGGATGCACTTAAACCATGCCCAAACATTACGAAGACCAAATCCTGGCCGCCGTCGCCCGGCGGAGCTATCAACCCCTCAAGCCCAAGGCGCTGGCGAAAAAGCTCGGCGTCACGTCCCCGCAATACAGTGACTACCGCAAGGCACTCAAGGAACTGCTCGTGCAGGGCCGCCTGGAACTGGCCAAAAACCACACCATCCGCCCCGCCGCGCCGCACGGCACCGTGACCGGCACGTTCCGCCGCACGTCCACCGGCACCGGCTACGTCCGGCCGCACAAGATCGAGGGCCAGCCCGCCACCGAAATCCGCATACCCGAAAACGACTCGCTCGACGCCGCCACCGGCGATACGGTGCTGGTCCGCCTGACGCGCAAGCCGAACCGGCTCGACGTGAACCCGACGGGCGAAGTCGTGCGCGTGCTGGAGCGGTCCAGCCGGTACTTCGTCGGCACCTACCACGAGCGTGACGGCCAAGGGCTAGTGCGCGTGGACGGCACCGTTTTCAGCCACAGCATCTACGTCGGCGACCCCGGTGCCAAGGGCGCGAAAAACAACGACAAAGTCGTTTTTGAAATGGTCTGCTTCCCGTCCGCGGAAGACCGCGGCGAGGGCGTTATCACGGAAATCCTCGGCCCGCGCGGTCAGCCCGGCGTGGACACGCTGTCGGTCATCCGCGCGTTCAACCTGCCCGACGAGTTCCCCGAAGACGCCAAGGAAGAGGCCCGCCACCAGAGCGAGACGTTTAGCGAAACCGACCTCGAAGGCCGGGAGGATTTCACCGGCGAAATCGTCGTGACCATCGACCCGGTGGACGCACGCGACTTCGACGACGCCATCTCGCTGACACAAGACGAGGAAACCGGCCACTGGCAGCTGGGCGTCTACATCGCCGACGTGGGTGCGTTTGTCCCGCCCGGCGGGCCACTCGACCGCGAAGCGCGCAAACGCGCCACCAGCATCTATTTGCCGCAGCGCGTCATCCCGATGTTTCCCGAGTTGATTAGCAACCACCTGGCCAGCCTGCAACAGGGCAAGGTGCGCTACGTCAAGGCCGCCGTCGTCGATTTCACGCCGGTCGGCCAGAAGACCGCCGTGCGCTTCGCCAACGGCGCGATCAAGGTGCAGAAGCGCTTCAGCTACGAGCAGGTGATGGCGCTCGTCAATGCCGAGCAACCACCGCCGGCGAAGGAGGTCGCGCCGGAAGTCTACGCGCTGCTCCTGCGGATGCGCGACCTCGGCACAATCCTGCGCAAGCGCCGCCTCAAACGCGGGGCGCTGGAACTGAATATGCCGGAGACGGAACTGGAGTACGACGACCAGGGCCGGTTGACCGGGGCACACTTCCGCAAGAACGACATCAGCCACCAGCTGATCGAGGAGTTCATGTTGACGGCGAACGAGGCCGTGGCGGAACACCTGGCCGGTCTGGACGTGGCGTTCTTGCGGCGCGTCCACCCCGATCCCGACCCGGCCAAGTTGAGTGCGTTTGCCGACTTCGCCCGCAGCATGGGCTACAAGATGCCGACCGACACGGACCGCTTTTCGCTCCAACACGTCCTCGCAAAGTCGGCGGACAAGCCCGACGCCTATGCGGTGCATTACGCCCTGTTGCGCAGTCTGAAACAGGCCGTCTACAGCCCGGAGGAGGAGGGGCACTACGCGCTGGCGAGCAAGGATTACTGCCACTTCACGTCGCCGATCCGCCGTTACCCCGACCTGACGGTGCATCGCCTACTCGACCGTTGGTTGCGCACCGGCAAGACCGGCAGCGACCGGTCGGAGCTGGTGATTTTGGGCGAGCATTGCAGCAAGATGGAACGCCGGGCCGAGACCGCGGAGCGCGAGCTGACCAAGTTGAAGTTGCTGTCATACCTGGAAGAGCGTCTCGGCCTGGAAATGGACGCGATCATCACGGGCGTGGCGGATTACGGCTTCTTCGCCCAGGGCGTCAACCTGCCGGTGGAGGGCATGGTCCACGTCAGTACGTTGATGAACGATTATTACTTCTACGAAGAGGCGACGCACAGTCTGACGGGCCGGCGCACCGGCAAGCGTTACCGCCTCGGCGACAAGGTGCGCGTCGTCGTGGTGCGCGTGGACATTCAACGCCGACAGCTGGATTTCCGGGTGCATGACAAGGTTGAGACACCGAGGAAGCCCAGGAGGAAGGAATAGTAGAGGGGTATTGCCGCTTGCGGCGTTGCGGGTCAAACGCAACGCCGCAAGCGGCAAATCATTCCTTCTCCCCCGCGATCTGAATCCCAAACCCCTGCAAGTCGATGTCCTCGCCCTTGTCCGGTTCGCCCGGCCCGCCGCGTTCGAGGCTGACGCGCAAAAAGCCCCACATGCCCGTCGGCTCGCCGGTGTGGTCGTAGCCGTCGGTGTCGGTATCCGCCTCCAGCAGCCAGCGCCACGTCCGCCGTTCGGTGCCGCGCTCGGCCTCTTCTTGCCAGCCCTTGAGCACGCGCGCCACCGCCTGCACTGCGGCCCGGCTCGTTTTCGGTTCGGTAATCTGAATGCGGAGTTCGTCCGGCCCGTCTTCGACCTTCGAGCCGGGCAGGTTGCGAATGGCGTCGAAGAGGCGGTGTTCGAGGTGGGCGGCGCGCCAGGGCGACCACAGGTAAAAAGTGACGTGGGGCGTCTCGAACGCCAGGCCGTACAACGCGAAGCGCATGCCCGTTCTCCCCGCACGAACCACGGAACGCAGGGTGTATCGTATCCGCCAACCGCCCAGGCCGAAAGGCGTCCCCGCCGGCCGGTCGCGGTTTACCCGGCGGCAGCACCGGCAAAGGCGGCAGGATTAGCTTGCCGTGTAACTTTCCGCCTGCGCCGGCAGCCATATTTGCGTCGGGGCTTCCTCCGGCGGCGGGACGGGTTCGCGGACCGCCACCTTCGTCAGGGTCGCGTCGGCGACCCGCGCGGGCACCGCAAGATAGAAAACGTAGCCGATCAGGCCGGTCGTCCATTCCAGCACGCGCTGGACGAGTGAAGCCAGCACGCCGTTGGCCATCGACCCCGGACCGGTGAACCAGACGTAGAGGACGCCGAAGCCGTATTCGCTGATGCCCGCGCCGCCCGGAAAGCCCGGCACCGCGCGGATGATCAGGCCGATCGGCACCAGGATGAAGTGTTGCTGCAAGGTCGGCATCGGCCCCATTTCCGTCGACCATAGGGTATACGCACAGCAGTAGAACGCCGTGACGAAGATGCCGAAGCCGATCCACGAGAGCACGAGTGTCAGGAGGACGCTGAGCTGCTGGCAGCGGTACAGCCACACGGCCCGCCAGAACTCCGCCGCCGAGCCGCCGACCTTCGGCAACCGCGTCAGCCGCCGGGCGAAACCCTCGGCCCGCTGGTTGGTGAGAAAGCCCATTGCGACCCAGACCACCAGCGACACCGCGAGCAAGCCGCCCGTGATCTGGATGACGAGCTTGGACTTGTCGCCGCCCTCGCCTTCGAGTTGGCCCAGAAGCCAGAACGCCGTGCCGATCATGCCGACGAACCAGAACAGCCCCCAGAGGGCGATGACGCGGTCCATGACGACCGTGGCGACCGCAACCGTCCGCCGGCTTTGTTCGCGTGCCAGCGCCGCCGCCTTGATGATGTCGCCGCCGACGGAGCCGGGCAGAAAGACGTTGAAAAAGCAGCCGATCATGCCGAGGCGAATGGCGTTCCCGAACGTCAACGGCAACCCCTGACAGCGGACGAGGAGATACCATCGGACCAGCGTGAGAAACACGCCGACTGCGAACAGCGCGAACCCACACGCCAGGTAGTCCCAGTGGACGCCTACACCGCCGGTCAAAATATGGTGTTCCCAAACGAAACTCAACCCGTGGCCGTTTTCCGGCGCCCAGTTCGACGTGACCACGAAGGCCAGGACGCCGAAAGCGACGAGATATTTGAGGAGGTTGATCGCTAAGCGTTTGAACACAATACGGTCCTGTAACCATTGCCGGTCGGGCGCTGCCGGCGGCGGGGATGCTAGTCGGCGCACGAAACTACCTGCTCCAGTGTAGTTCATGCGGGCCACAAAGGCGACGCGGAAGGAGGATGTTACCTAAATCGCCCGTTTTGGGAAAGGTTGAGTGCGGCTTCCTTTTGGCAGGAAGATTTCGGACGGACGGCAACGCCGGAATTGACAGTACCGTGAACCTTCGCTAGTCTAATTCTGTCGGTTGAATGAGCGGGGCTGTGGCGCAGCTGGGAGCGCGTCTGAATGGCATTCAGAAGGTCGGGGGTTCGAGCCCCCCCAGCTCCACTGAGGTTTTCGAGGAAAGTAGTAGTGTGAATGAGCGCTAGTGAGAGCGCGGCGTAGGGGCGACGACTGGTTTGGGAATCATGGGACGGTCGCCGGGGGTGCCGCGTCGGGGGGCATTGCGGTCCACGCCACTACCCTGGCGGAAGGAGTTCTCAAAAGCATGTTCCTCACGCAAATCAAATTTACGGTCGCTGCGTTGCTGGCTCTGGGGGTCGTGGCGACCGGCATGAGTTTGCTGGCGTTCGGTCCCGGTCGTGGCCCGTCGGCCGCAGCCGCGCAACAAGGAACGAACGAGCAGTCGGGAGCACCGGCAAAAGAGCCGGCGGCGGAGCGCGAGGCCCCTGCCCCGGAGAAGGAACCGCCGACGGAACAAAAGGTTGGTTTCGCAAACCGGAAGCCGCTCAAGGCCGGCCCGAAGGACGACGAGTTAAGGAAGTTACAGATTGAGCGGTACAACGAGGCTCTGGAGGAGGCGCGATCCTTATTAGAATTGGTGCTGAGGGGAGCAAAAACCCCCAACGTGTTGTCTGATGCGCACAAGCGTATTGCCCAGTCCGGGTTGGAGGTGTATGACAAGCCGGAGGACCGCATCGCTCTCCTGACCGACTACATTGCATCTGCGAAAGCGATGGAGCAGATTTTTAAGGCGCAGTTTGAAGCGGGACGCGTGGCGGAGACCGACATGCACCATGCCACTTACTACCGCATCGACGCCGAGATTCAGTTGCTCAAGGCCAAGCGCGCGGCGGAGAAGCCGAAGGACAAGTAAGGGGTCGTATTTCCAAAGAAATCGTTGACGCCGCGTAGGTCGTTAGCCGAATTGCCCTTACGCAACAACCTCAGACCATTCGAGGCAGTAACGAAAATAAAGCGCCCGTTTGCCGGGGATGTTACACGGACCAATCCGCCAAGGCCAGACCAGGAATGCGGCCGAAATCGCGGTGGTTGCGCGTGAGCAGCGTTAGGTTCTTCGTTAAAGCAATGGCCGCAATTTTCAGATCCTGCGTTCCTACTCGTAAACGCGCGGCGTGTAGTTGCTGAAACTGACTCTCGCTGGCCAGGTAAAAGGGCACGAGCGGGAACAAAGTCAACATTTCGACGGCGGCCGCCAGGTGGGCGTAAGCTTTGACGCGATTGATTCCGGTGAGGCCGCGAGCCAAGGGAGCTAATCGGCCACGCAGCGTTTCCTCAATGCTAATCGGGCTAATCCCAACGGCGTCCGCGCGGTGGGCTGCGATTTGTTGCATGAGCGATGGCTGCTTGTGGTGAAAAAGGGTCAGGTGATCGGTGTCGAAGAGGAATTGGAGCATTCCGGACCATCCTCCCGCACTGTTCGTTCGAGGTCTTCGCGCCGGAGTCGCGCCAGTTCCTCCACAAACGCTTGTTCCAGGGGATCATTTGGGTCCAGGTGGCCGGCAAAGGTCAAAAGCGGATTTGGGGCCGGCACCTCAATCGGTACCAGCTTGCCGGAAGCGAGCCATTCGCCGAGGAGGACGCGAGCCTGCCGCACGGCTTCCGCTCGGGTCGGCGCGGTTGCCCGAAGGTCCGGCAAGCCGACGACCTGGGCGGTAAATTGTCCTTGCGGTTCCGGGCAAACCGTGACCCATTGCTGAACCGTTCCGTTTGGACCGGTACTCGTAGCCGACATTGGCGTTCCTCCTATCGTCCATTCTAACATCACCAATGCCGGCTGCGCTGCTTTCGCAGCACACATCTCCCGACAACGAATTGCAGTCGCGTCTATAAAAAGACCGCATCACCCCTTCATCTCGAACACCACGATCTTGCCGTGGCCGACCGTGTACAGCGTGTCCGCCGCCTCGTTCATCGCCACGTCGTGGACGTGCATTGCCACCTTTTCCTGGCGCACGATCTTCTTGTCCTTCAGGCTCAGGAACAACAGGAAGCCATCGCCCGCGCCGCCGGCACCCAGCAACAGGTCGCCGTCCGGTAGAAATTCCAGGTGCTCGACCAGGCCGTTGAACTTGTCGCTTTGCAATTCGTGCGTGCGCTCGGCCTTCTCCCACGCGAATACCTCGACGCGGGCCTTGCCTTCCAGGTGATCGACGTTGCCGATCTTGCCGATACCGCCCACCGCCAGCGTCTTGCCGTCCGGCGCGAACGCCACCGAGCGGACGCCGCCGATCGAGTGCCGCCGCTGCACCGGGTCCCAGGTGTAGAGGCCGGGCGCTTCCATCGTGGCGAGCGATTTGCCACTCGCCACGTCCCAGACAACGACGTGGCCCACCTTGTCGGCGGTCGCCAGGTGTTTGCCGTCGGCCGAGAAGGCGCAAGTGTAAAGCATCGACGGGAAGTGCGTCGGCGTCTCGGCTTCGTGGCCTTTCAGCTCGTGCAGCAGCTTGCCGTCCTCGGCGTTCCAGAGTCGGCACACCATGTCGTCGGCGACGCTGGCGACCGTCTTGCCGTCGCGACTGGCCGTCACGCCGCGGATCCATTTCTGGTGGGCCTCGACGGACCGGACCTGCTTGCGGTCGTCGGTGTGCCACCAGACCAGCTTGCCGTCGTAGCTGCCGGAGATCAACGTCTTACCGGCCAGGCAGACGCCGGTGACGTAGCTGCCGTGGGCGTACAACTCCTTCGGCTCGACCTTCTCCGCGGCGAGATCGACTTCGTAGACCTTGAAGTCGGAGTTGCCCAGGAAGAGGCGCGTCGAGTTCGGGACACGGGCCACCGAGAAGAAGATTCCGGGCCGGGAAATGTCCTTGATCTGCTTGAGCTTGTCGGGGTTGGGGGAAGCCATGATTCTTTCCTCCGCCGCTTGCGGCTGAGCGCTCAGCCGCAAGCGGCAAAATCGGGGGTTACGCCACCACCGCGTCAATCGGTTTAGTCCCCGGCTCGGTCAGCGGGACTGGACGCGCGCCGACGTGATAGTTCTTCTGCGGGTCGATGCCCAGCGCCTTGTAAATCGTCGCGAACAACTCGGCCGCGCCGACCTCGCCCTCGATGACCTTGTTGCCACTGGCGTCCGACTTGCCGTACACGCTGCCGCCCTTGATGCCGCAGCCCGACAGCGTCGTGCTCCACGCCGATGCGAAGTGGTCGCGCCCCAGGCTGGCGTTGATCGACGGCGTGCGGCCAAACTCCGCCAGCGTCACTACCAGCGTGTCTTGCAGCAGGCCGCGCTCGCCCAGGTCGTCGAGCAGCGTGGACATGACGTGATCCAGTTCCGGCACCATCTCCTGGTGCGTCTCGAAATTCTGGCCGTGGCTGTCCCACCAGGCGCGGCCGACGCGGACGAACGGCACGCCCGCTTCGACCAACCGCCGGGCGACCAACGCCTGCTCGCCGAACTGCGTCTTGCCGTAACGGTCGCGTACTTTCTGCGGCTCCTGGTCGATGTCGAACAACTTTTCGCTCGCCATCAGGCCGCGGACGCGCTGGTACGCCTCGTTGTGACTGGCAACCGTGGTTGAGTTGCGGCCTTTGGCGAACTCCTTGCTCAAGAGGTCGCGCAGGTCGGCACGCTGCTGGTGGTCCAGCTCGGAGATGTCGCCGGGCCGGCGGATGTTCTCCGGGATCATGCTCTTGTACAACTCCATCGGCGCGTAGCGCGAGCCGAGGAAACCCGCGGTGCCGGGGGCCATGCCGCGGCCTTCCGTCTGGAAGTAGAAGGAAACGTAATCGGGCACCTGGCTGTCGGCACGGCCCAGTTCGCGAGCCACCACCGCGCCGAGGTCGGGGTATTTCAGGCTCGGCTCATCGTTCCGGCCCAGCATCATCAGCTTGGCGCCGCCGCCGTGGTCGCCGTTCTTCGTGTTCAGCGAACGGATGATGCAGGTGTCCTGCATGCGCTTCGCCATCTTCGGCATCAACTCGGAGATGTGAACCCCCGGCACCGACGTGGGTATCGCGCGGAAGGGACCGCCCGTCGCCGCACCCGGCTTCGGATCCCACGTTTCCATTTGGCTCGACCCGCCGGCCAGCCACAGGAGGATGACGCGCTTCTGGCGCTTCTTGAGGTCCGTGGCGACTTCGGTCGAGGCCAGCGCGTCGAGCCGCGTCATGTCGGCCGCGAAGACCGCGGCAGTGGCGGCCGCCGCGCCCAGGAAGCCGCGCCGACTTAGCGCATGGTCGGGTGAGCCGCAGAAGGTCTTGCGTCGGGTGCCGGCCATCGTCGTGCTCCTCAAAACGGGGGCGAGGGAATCGTGTCAATAATTGAACCGAAACTCCGTGCTGGTCAACAGCGCCCAGACCAGTTGCTGGTACGCTTCGACGGGGCGATCCTTGCGTTCATTCAAGTACGTTGCGAAAACCTGCCGTTCGCGCTCGGTCGGCGGTCGCGACAGCACCGCACGCACCGCCAGGTCGATCGCCTCGTTCGGCTCCTCGACCAACTTTAGCCGGCCGAGAAGCCGGTCGCCGTTGTCGGCGAGGAACTCTTTCTGCATCCGGTCCATGTTGCTGAACAGCAGCGCCTCGGACACGCTGATTTGAAAATCCTCGCCCGGCTGTTCGATCAACTGGGCGAAACCGCGCGACTGGTCGTCCAACTCCCCGATCCGCTTCTCGATCTCTTCCGGCTTGGCACCACTGGTCCAGTAGGCCGGGTCGTTCGTGGCCAGCCGTAGCGACGTGGCCAGTTGCGTCGGCGTCAACGCCCGCACGTTGGCCACCGCAAACAGCTTGGGCCGCGGCACTTCGCCTTCACCCTCCCAGCGGCTGCTGCGGGCGTACGCCTTGCTCAGCACCAGGCCGTGAATCAGACGGCGCAGATCGTACTTGTGTTCGACCGTGTCGCGCGCCAGCCATTGCAACAGTTCGGGGTGGCTCGGCGGGTTTTCGGAGTGCATCTGGTCGATGGGTGCCACCAGGCCGTAGCCGAGGAACCGCTGCCAGGTGCGGTTGGCGATGGACCGCGCGAAGAAATCGCGTTGCTCGGCTTGCAGCGACAGATCGACCAGCTTGGCACGCGTGCTGAAGCTCGGCGGCGGCGGCGGCGTTTTGTTCTTCTTGGCCGCGTCGAGCCGTTCGCGCTCTTTCTTCTGCTCGTCGGCGGTCGGCTCCTTGACCCGCGGCACGTCGGCCACCTTGCCGGTCAGGAACATCAATTTCGCCTCGCGCTCCTGGCCCTTGGTCGTCTTGAATTTGACGACGCCGTAGTCGCGCTCGCCGAAATAGTCGCCGTTGTCGTACGTCCGCGCGAAGAACGACTTCATGCCGTAATAGTGGTCCTGCTTCCAGTCGCGGACGCGCGGGTGGTCGTGACAGCGGGCACAGCTAATGTTGACGCCGAAGAAGATCGAGCTAACGTCCGTCGTCAGCTTGTCGGCGTCGCTGACGCGCTGCTTGATGAACTCGCCGGCACCTTTGACCTTCGGGTCGGTTTCGTCGGGCGTCAGCAACTCGCGGTAAATCTGGTCCCAGGACCGGTTGTCCGCCAGTGCCTTGGTCAGGTAAACGCGCAGACTGCCGCGCGTGCCGGCCATGAGCATTGTGGACAACTCACTCTCCTGCTGGCGCAGGAAGCCCGGCGACGCCAGCAGCCGGTCCACCAGCTTGACGCGCTTGTCTGGGTCTTTGGAAGCGACGTAATCCTGCGTTTCCGCCGGGGTCGGGATGCGGCCGCAGAGGTCGAGCGTCAATCGGCGCACGAGCGTGGCGTCGTCGGCCGGGGGCGCGGGCGTCACGGCTGCTTCCTTGAGCCGGGCGTCAATGTAAAAATCGACGACTTCCGCAATCGCCTTTTCGGCCGGCAGCAAATCGAAGGTGACCGCGGTCGCCGGCGCGCCGGTCCGGCGGTCGTCGAGGCTGACGAAGGGTCCGACCGCCGCCACCTGGGCCAGGACGCCGTCGCGCAACGTGTCTTTCGCACCCTGCTCGATCCACAGCTTCACGACGCCCAGCTCCCGCGGCGTCAGGGCGGTGGCATTCTTCTTGTTTTTGGCGGGCGGCATGAACGGCTTTCTCTGATGCGCCGCCGACGACAGGAGGGTACTCTTGTCGGCCTGGCGCGGCACGACCACGCCGTTGTCGAGCATGGCCGTTCCGGTTTCGAGGTTGATGCCGCCCTCGGCGGCGGGGCCGGTGTGACAGGCGAGACACTTTGCCTTGAGGATCGGCAGCAAGTCGCTGCGGAAATCGATGGGATGGTCCAGCTTCACCAATTCGGGCTGGATCGCTTCCGACGGGGCCGGGGCGTCGGCGGCCTGGCCCCCTACCGTCAGCAGTGCGAGGCCAAATACCAGACCGCAACCGGTGCCAAACGACGCCCGGAACCAGGGCGGGGCCGTATTCAGGCGATGGCTTGCAGCGGGTTTCATGGTGCGCCCGGGTGGGTGGATCAAAACGCCGGCGTGGCGGCCGGAAGGTTGGCGGGAATTCACGGCGCGCGACACCGCGAACGAACATACCATAGCACGGCGACCCCGGACGTGCAACGGTCAATTGCCCCGTTCGCCCATCTGGGTGTGGCAAATGTTTCGGGACCGTGTGGTGGTCGCCG
>JBBRLG010000166.1:0-13012 GCA_038231495.1 Gemmatales bacterium
TGCCGCGCGTCATCCTGTTTGTGACCTACGAACGGCTGCCCAAGCAGACGGTCAAGTTCAACCGCCGGAATATCTTCGCGCGCGACAACAACCAGTGCCAGTACTGCGGCAAGAAGTTTCCGACGAGCGAGTTGAGCCTCGACCATGTGGTGCCGCGGAGCCAGAATGGCATCAGCAGCTGGGAGAACATCGTCTGCGCGTGCGTGGGCTGTAACGTCAAGAAGGGCGGCCGGACGCCGAAAGAGGCGCACATGCACCTCATCCGCAAGCCGGAAAAGCCCAAGCGCAGCCCGATGCTCAACCTGAAATTGACCAACCGCAAGTACCAGTCGTGGCGCACCTTTTTGGACAACGCCTACTGGTCGGTTGAATTGCAGTAACCTCATCTGCCGCTTGCGGCTTTGCATGGATTTGCAAAGCCGCACGCGGCAATACCCTTCTACCCCTTCCTCTCCAGAAATTGGAGCGCCTGCCGTGCCGTCTCGACGGCGTTGTGACTGTGCCGGCTCAGTTCCACATAACAACCACCCTCGTAACCGACCGCACGCAGGCCGCCAAACACTTCATCGAAATCAATCTCGCCTTCGCCAAACAGCAGGTGGTCGTGGACACCGCGGCGCATGTCTTCGATGTGGACATTCCACAGCCAGTCCTTCCAACGCTGCAGATGCGGCGCGACCGGCGTTTCACCCAGGCAGTGCAAATGGCCGATGTCCAACGTCAGCCCGAAGGCGGGGTCATCGACCGCGCGGTGCAGTTCCTCGAAGCGCGGCATCGTATCGACGAACATGCCAGGCTCCGGCTCGAAGGCGAGGCGCACGTCGCGCGGAGCCGCGTAGACGCACAACTCCTGGCAGCCGTTCACCAACCGGGCCAGTAAGTCCGCGGTCGGTGCTGGTTTGGGCGCGGTGCCGGACCAGAAGCTCACGGCGTCGGCGTCCAGTGCCTCGGCGACATCCACCGCACGTTTCAAGAAGTCGAGCCGCCGGGCGCGCCGCACCGGGTCGGGATCGAGAAGTGTCGGCTGGTGCTTGCGGTAGGGGTCGAGCAGGAAGCGCGCGCCCGTCTCGATAACGCAG
Organism: Gemmatales bacterium; assembly: GCA_038231495.1. Lineage (GTDB taxonomy): Bacteria > Planctomycetota > Planctomycetia > Gemmatales > Gemmataceae > JBBRLG01. The sequence continues at coordinate 1,080 of JBBRLG010000166.1, forward strand.
CGCAATTCCCTTTCGCGCAACTGGTCGCGGACGCGCACGAGCTGGTCGGGAAACTCCGCACCGAAGGGGTTCAGGGCGTGGTAATCGAGCGTCAGCGCGACGCCGCGATAGCCGAGGTCGGCGAGGATGGTGAGCGCGTCTTCGAGGCGGTGGTGCGCGAAACCGTTGGTGTTGTAGCCGGGGAGCATGGCGCGGCCTCGTCGTCGCCGGTCACGCCGGCGGCGGTTGGCCTTGCGGGTCGCCTTCGGGCGCAGGGGCGGGCGGCGGCGTTTCGTTTTGCGCAGCGGGCGCGGGGGCCGGTTCGTCGCCGGGCTTCTTCGCGTCCCAGAACGCGGCCAGTTCGGCGAAGGTGCCCAGCGACTCCTTGCCGGCTAGCGCCGCCTGCGACAGGTTCGGCTTGGGCGGCTGGCGCTTCGGCTTGCGCGGCGGCGGGGGTGGTGCCAGCGGTTGGCGCGGCTGACCGCCACTGTCATTACCACCCTCGCCGGCACGGGCCTGGACCGGCTGGCCGCTGCGCTGCGGGGGGCGTCCGCCTTGCGGGCGACCGCCGGGAGCGCCGCCGCGCGGCGGCGGACGACGCGCACCCATCGGCGGACCGCCGCGACCCTGGCCCTGTCCTTGACCTTGACCCTGCGGCTGCCCCTCCCCTTGCGGTGGGCGGCTGCGGGGCGGGCCTTCGCGGCGCGGGGCCGGGGCGGGCTTCTTTTCCGGCGGTTTGCGCTCGGTGCCGGGCGCGATCATTGTCAGCGACACGCGACGGCGTTCTTTGTCCACCGCCAGCACCCACACCGTCACCACGTCGCCGACCGCGGCCACGTCGTAGGGGCTTTTCACATAGCGGTTCGCCATCTGGCTGATGTGGACCAGGCCGCTGTCCTTCAGGCCGATGTCGATGAACGCCCCGAAATCGACGACGTTCAACACCGTGCCCTTCAACTCCATGTTCGGCTCAAGGTCTTCGAGCTTGAGGATGCCCTTCTTGAAGATCGGCGGCGGCAAATCCTCGCGCGGGTCACGGCCGGGCCGGGCCAGCGCGGTCAGGATGTCGCGCACGGTCGGCAGGCCGACTTGCAGACGGTTGGCCACCTCTTCGGGCGAAGTCGCCTTCAACTTTTCTTGCAGTTCCGCGACCTTCTCGCGCTCCTCCAGCGCTTCGGGGCCGTAGCCCAGGTCGGTGAGCAGCTGGCGGGCGATGGGATAGCTTTCGGGATGAATCCAGGTGCGGTCGAGCGGGTTGACGCCGCCGATGATTTTGAGGAAGCCGGCCGACTGCACGAACCGCGCCTCGCCGATGCCGGGCACTTGCAGGAGTTGATCGCGCGTCTGGAACGGGCCGTTGTTCTTGCGGTATTCGACGAGGTCGCGCGCCACCAACTGGTTCAACCCAGACACGTGGCGCAACAGCGGCACGCTCGCCGTGTTCAGATCGACGCCGACGGTGTTGACGCAGGACTCGATAACGCCGTCGAGCGATTCGCGCAGGTGCTTGGGGCTAACGTCGTGCTGGTACAGGCCGACGCCAACGTGCTGCGGGTCGATCTTGACCAATTCGCTGAGCGGGTCTTGGAGACGACGACCGATGGAGATGGTGCCGCGCAGCGTGGCGTCGAAGTTCGGGAACTCCTCGCGGCCGACGGGGCTGGCGGAATAGACACTGGCACCGGCCTCGTTGACGATGACGTAAGCCAGTTCCGGCAGCGCGTCGGGCAACGGCGGCGCGGGCGGCGCGGCGGGCGCTTCCGCCGCTTGCGGCGTTGCGGGTTCGGCCGCTTGCGGCTGAGCGCCTTCGGCCGCTTGCGGCTGAGCGCCTTCGGCCGCTTGCGGCTGAGCGCCTTCCACCGCCGCGGGGGTCGGCGCTTCCTCGGGCGGGAGCGCCGCGGTTTCCGCGTTCAAAACCGGCGCCACGGCCTCCGGGCTGGGTTCCGCAGCCGCGACCGGCGCGGGTTCCGGAGTCGGTGTCGGCATCGGCAGCCCGTGTCGCTTGGCCTCAAGTTCCGCGATCACTTCCGAAACGACTTCCTCGGTCTCGCGGCAGGCGGTGCCGTTGCCGATGGCGATGACGTGGACCTGGTAACGCCGGGCCAATTCTTCGAGCCGGGCTTTCGCCTCGACGCGCTTGGTGGCGCCGGTGTGCGGAAAGACGACGCCGTCTTCGAGCAGGTTGCCGGTCTCGTCGAGGACGGCGACCTTGCAGCCGGTGCGGAAGCCGGGATCGAGGGCCAGCACGACCTTGCCGCGGAGCGGGGCGGCCAGCAGTTTGCTGCGGAGGTTGCGGGCAAAGACGGTGACGGCGTGGCCTTCGGCGCGGGACGACAGTTCGCGGCGGATTTCGCGGTCGAGGCTCGGCACCAGCAGGCGGTTCAGCGCGTCCTCGGCCACCCTGCGAATAAAGTCGCCGTGCGCGTGTTGGCCCAAATAGTCATTCCGGGGCGGGATGCCGTGGTGGTACTGCGCGCGCGGGGCGGGCGGCGGCTCCGGCGTTTCCGCCGCTTGCGGCTGAGCGCCTTCCACCGCGGGCGGCGGTGCAGCCTCCGCCGCTTGCGGCATTGCCTCTTCCGCCGGGGCTTGCAAAGCCGCAAGCGGCGACTCGGGCTCGGTCGGGACCGGCAGCGGCGTCCCCGGCGCCGGCAGCGGCAGCCGGTCCAGCGCGGCGCGCAGGCCCGTGTCGGCCTCCCACTCCAGTTTCACGGACAGCGCATTCTCTTTTTCGCCGCGGTTGATCGCCAAAACGCGGTGCGGCGGGATGTGGCGGATCGGCTCGGTGAACTGGAAGTAATCCTTGAAATCCACCCCCTGTCCTTCCGCCAGCTTCTCGCTCTTGACGCTACACAGCTTGGCGGTGTCCCACAGGACGACGCGGACGATCGCGCGCACGTCCGCGGCCTCGGCAATCGTTTCCGCCAGGATGTGCTGCACGCCGAGCAGCACGTCTTCCGGCGTATTCAGCTCTTTTTCCGGGTTCAGGAGCGTCGGCAAGAGTTCGGGCAGGTTGGCGGCGACCGGATCCTGATACCACACGGCCAGGGCCAGCGGTTCGAGGCCTTTTTCGCGGGCCGCGGTGGCGAGGGTGCGCTTCTTCGGCTTGTACGGCAGGTAGAGGTCTTCGAGGCGCTTGGGGTTGTCGGCGGCGATGATCGCGGCCCGCAAGTCGTCGCCCAGTTTGCCCTGGTTTTCAATGCTTTTCAGGATGGTCCGCTTGCGGTCGGCGAGTTGCCGGAGTTGGCCGACGCGCTCCTGGACCGTGCGCAGCACCTCTTCGTCGAGACCGCCGGTGCGTTCCTTGCGGTAGCGGGTGATGAAGGGAATGGTGTTGCCCTCGTCGAGCAGTTGCACCACACTTTCGACCTGGACTTTGCGGATTTGCAAATCTTGGGCGATCCGCGAAAGGTCCAGAGGCCCAAGGTCCCCTTGAGGCGTGGCAGATGTCGGCATGATTTTCAGTCGTTTCAACTCGCCCCTGCTCACAAGCGGGGCCGTTAGGAACCCCGGCCGACCCGGACCCCAAGGCAATGCGCGCGTATTGCGTTGTCCGTCGTCCGCGGGTGGACCATCGTCCAATGGTCTGTTCGGGGTAATCTAGCGCTATTAGGGGTAGGTGTCAAGGCTTGAAACGGCGGTCGGGTGTCGAAGAAGATCGGGTGTCGGGTGTCGGGTGTCGGGTGTCGGAATTGGCTGACAGCTAATAGCTGACAGCTAACAGCTATTTTGATTCCCTCTTCTTCCGACCCCCGATCTTCTAATCGGCGCGCTTGTACCGATCCCACGGGGGTGGTGCGAGAAGTTTTCGGAGAAATTCGGGGCGTTCGACCCTGGTCGGGGTTATAATTCCTGGCTGGTGAAGCAGCCGACTTCCTCCAAACTGCGGACCAAGGAAAGCCATACCATGTTTTCCCGCATCAAATACCTGCTGCCGTTCGCCCTTGCCGGGGCCGTCGCTCTCACTTCGACCGGGTCGCTCTTCGCTCAAATTCGGGCCACCACCGGCGGCGGGCCCACCGGCGGCAGCCCGTCATCGACTTCGACGGGCAGTTCAACCGGGAGCAGCAGTAGCTCTCTCGGCAGTTTCGGCTTGCCCCAGAGCAACTTCTCCCTCGGCGGCACTAACACCGGCAGCAGCAGCAGCTCGCTGTCTGGCAATTCGCCCGGTTCGTCGTCCCGCGGTGGCAGCACTACCAGTTACGGTTCGACCAGCCTGAGGGGACCGTACCTCGCTGAACCCCTCGCCGCCGGCCTTCCTAGCAACAACACCACCGGAACGACCACGACCAAAGCCTTCGGGTCGGCGCTGTACACGATTACGACCTCGACCGGGAATAATGCCGGCGGCAACCGCGCCGGCTCGAACTTCGGCAACACCGGCACCGGCAACATTAACCGTTCGACCACCGCCGGCACCGCAAGTACCTTCAACCCCAACGGTGCATTCCGCGTCAACGCCCCGGCTTACACCACGCGGATAGCGTTTCCCACGACGGCACCGGCGATGCCGGCTGTGCGGGCCGAACTGGTGCGGATAATCGGGGAAGCGAGCGATTTGCCCTCGCGGAGCGCCGTTAGCGTGGTCATGGACGGCAACACCGTCGTGCTGCAAGGCAAGGTTGCCACGGGCGAAGAACGACGCGTGTTTGAATCGCTGGTGCGCCTGGCACCGGGCGTTAATGTGGTTCGCAATGAACTGGTAGCGCTGCGTCCGGGGGATGAATGAAATGGATTTGCCGCTTGCGGCTTTGCGGTCTGCGCTCAGCCGCCAGCGGCACAACTGGTCCCCCTTAGCTCATCTGCGGGGACTTTTCCTGCTCGTAACTGCCGTACCCGTGCCCGCCGTGGTTTTCCGCCGGCGTGGCGTTCTCGTTACCCATCCGGCCCTCGGCCAACATCTCTACACTGTCCAGGTCGGCTTCATCTCTCGGCTCGTCCAGCGACAGGTGAACCGTCGGCATGACCGGCTCGCGTAGCTCTTCGCGCGCACCGTTCGGGTTGACGGGCGGGTTGCCCGCTTCGTCCCGGCTATGCGACGCGAGGCCGCCCTTGCGACCGATCCGGGCCATGTGTTCGCGGTCGCGGCTGACACATTGCCCGCCCTTGCGTCCGGCCTTTGCCGCCTCCTCCGGCGTAAACTCGTGGGCGGTACCCCGTTGGTGGGCGGCCCGACCGCCCTTGCGGGCGATTTCCCGCTGTTTCTGCTGGTCCATCGCGGCGAATCCGCGTTCTTTCTCGGCCATGGCGTGGTTCCTCCTCGGGACGACGGGGACAGCGGCGAGCAGCGCTGGGTGCTCTGGTATCTTCAAACCGTTCCCCGCAGCGTCGTCCCTTGAAAAAGATGACCTGGTACACGGCGCTAGATGGGAAGAGGGTGCAACTGGTGTGCCAGCAGAACCCGCTCGGTTCGGAATGACGGAAGAACCGGGACGTTCGGTCCATTCGTTAGCTTCGATAGCCTGGGTCGTCCTTCCAGATCGAGGGCGGGCTGTTCCCCGCGCGGGGGACTGCCCGCTTTTTCGGAAAAATAATGCCGCCAACCCAAGGGTCGGCCTACGCCGGTCCCGTCGGATTGTTACAATTCTGATAAGGATTTGCGATTGCCTGTCGGTCGGGACCTGTGCGACAATTTAGTGCCGCGCCGGTTTTCGCCGTCCTGACAGGATTTTGTTCAGGGGGAAAAACGCCAATGTCCTGGAGCATCCGTCGGTCCGCCCTGGTTTTGAGCGCCCTGGCGGCGCTGGGTTCGGTCGCGTTGTCACAGCAGGCCCAGGTCGTCATTCGCCGGGTCGGCGTCGTGCAAGTCGCACAGCCCGGCCTTCAGCCGGTCGCGCCGCCGAAGGAACCCGACGCCTTCTCCAACGCCGTCGATCTGCCCAAGGACAACGAGCGGCGCAAGATGATCGAGGCCGCCGTCGATTACATCCGCATCGAAGACTGGGCCACGGCGACCCGGACGCTGCAAAAACTGCTGATGTACCCCGAAGACAAGATGATCGAGGTCACGCGCAACGCAGGTGCCAAGCCGATCTGGGTCAGCGCCCGTCGCGAGGCCGAGCGCCTCATCGGCACGCTGCCGCCCAAGGGTTTGGAGTTTTACCAGAGCGTCTTCGGCCCCGACGCCAAGGAAATGCTCGACAAGGCCAAGGCGAGCGGCAAGAAGGAAGACCTCGCCCTGGTCATGAACTTCTACCTGCACACCGACGCCGGCGGCGTCGCGACGCACCTGCTGGCCACGCGCCTGCTGGACCGCGGCGACTACATCACCTCCGGCCTGTGCTACGAACGGCTGCTGAACCGCGAGGGTGCCGACAAGCTGCCCGCGATCGTGCTGTTCGAGGCTGCCTACGCCTACCACCTGGCCAACGCGAGCGACAAGGAAGAGGCCATGTGGAAGCAGCTGGCCGACCGCGTGGACTTCCTCAAGATCGCCGGCGAGTCGCAAAGCGTCACCGACTTGAAAGAGCAGGTTTCCAAGATCGCGCGGGCGGCGACTTACATCGCCCTGGCCGACTGCCCGATGGTCGGCGGCTCGCCCAACCGCAACTCGCAGAGCTTCGGCGGCACGGCGTTCCTCGAATCGCGCTGGCGCTACCCCCTGCTCGGCAACGGCCTCGAAGCAACGAGCAGCACCACGGAAACCTTCCTCAAGACGGCCGACACCCTGCTGCAACGCCGGCAGACGGTCGTCTCCGCCATGCAGCCGATCACCGTCACCGTCAACCAGAACGGCGCGACCAAGCCGTTGATCGTCTACCGCCACTACGGCGGCTTGCAGGCGCGCGAATTGACGACGGGCAAGCTGGTTTGGGACGCGCAATCGAAGTGGGGTCTGGAAAACATGGCCTCTTCCAGCGCCAAGCTGTCGGCGCTCAACAGCTGGTTGCCGTTCTACATGCAGTCCAACGCGCGGCCCAACATCCTCTACGAGAACTCGACCATCGGCACGCTGAGTACCGACGGCACCTTCGTCTACGCCGTCGAGGATCTGGCCGTACCGCCCCCGCCGCACTTCATGGGCAACCCCGGTTTCCCCGGCGGCGGCGGGTTTGGCGGCGGCCAGCCCAGCCCGCAGTTCGGCAGCAAGGAACTCAACGAGGCCGTCAATTGCAGCGAGTTGCAGGCCTTTGAATTGGCCACCAGTGGCAAGCTGAAATGGAAGGTCGGCGGGCCGGGCAAAGACACCCCGCTCGGCGAATCCTACTTCCTCGGACCGCCGTTGCCGATGGGCGGCAAGGTTTACGTCCTGACCGAAAAACAGCAAGAACTCCGTCTCGCGTGCATCGACGCCGCCACCGGCAAGGTTCTCTCGACCCAGGTGCTGGTGACGACGCGCGACAAGATTCAAGTGGACATCGGCCGCCGCACCCAGGCCGCCCACCTCGCTTACGGCGAAGGCATCCTCGTCTGCCCGACCAACGCCGGTGCGGTCCTCGGCGTCGATCTCCTGACCAACAGCCTCGTGTGGGCGTACAGCTACCGCGAGGAGCAAACGACCCCGCACGCCCAGCCCAACATGGGCATACGCTTCAACCCCAACGGCATGGGCGGTCAGCCGGCACCCACCAACCAGTGGAAGGTCACACCGCCGATCATTCAGGACGGTCGCGTCGTCTTCACCGCCCCCGACGCCGGCTCCGTCCACTGTCTGAACCTGCGCGACGGCACCCCGATCTGGACCGCGAAGCGTGCCGAGGACGACCTGTACCTGGGCGGCGTCTACAACGGCAAGGTGCTCGTCGTCGGCAAACACTTCACCAAGGGCTATTCCCTTGCCAAGGGCGAAAAGCTCTGGGAGTTGGAGACCGGCGTGCCCAGCGGTTTCGGCGTCGCCAGCGACAACAAGTATTACCTACCCGTCCGCGAATCCGCCCAGACCCGGGAGCCGGAAATCTGCATCGTCGACGTGGAGAAGGGCGCGATCAAGGCGCACACCAAGTCGCGCGAGAAGGACGGCAAGCGCGAGGTGCCCGGCAGCCTGCTCTTCTACGAAGGCGACGTTTTGTCGCAGACCAGCCGCGAGATCGTCGCCTACCCGCAGCTGGAGGTGCGCGAGAAAGAAGTCACCGCGCTGCTGGAAAGCAACCCGAACGACCCGATCGGCCTGACGAACCGCGGCGAATTGCGCCTGGACCGGGGTGAACTGCCCGGTGCCATCGACGACCTCGGCAAGGCTCTCGACAACAAGCCGGATGACGTCACCCGTGAAAAGGCCCGCTTGAAGCTTTACGAATCGCTGACCGACTACCTGAAGGACGACTTCAACAAGGCGGAACCGTTCCTGGCGCGGTACGAGGAACTCTGCAACGTCGAAGTCGGTTCGGACGACCTGAAGGACAAGGCCCAGGCCGAGGAACGCCGGCGCAGGACCACCTTCCTGTACCTCGTGGCCAAGGGCCGGCAGGGACAGGGCAAGCTGGTCGAGGCGTTCGACAAGTATCAGGAGTTTAGCAAGGTTGCCGGCACCGAGAAGTTGATTTCGGTCCCCGACGATCTGGCGGTGCGCACCGCCCCCGACGTGTGGACCGGCGCCCGCATCAAGGCGATGGTCGATGCCGCCGCCCCGGCCCAACGCAAGCCGCTGGAGGACAAGATCGCCCTCGAATGGGACGACCTCAAGAAGAGTGCGAAGAGCTTGGATGAAATCCGGCAGTTCGTCCGCCTGTTCGGCTCGGCGTTTCCCGCCGGAAAGGAAGCCCGCCTCGAACTGGCCAACCGCCTGATCGAGAGTACCGAGGCGCAGTCGCTTATCGAGGCGGAGTTGAACCTGGCGATGCTCCGCGGCCCGACCGAGGAGCCGCAGATTGCCGCCCGCGCCGTCGAAACCCTGGCCCGGCTCAACGCCCAGAAGGGTCTGCTGCCGGACGCGGCCTACTATTACCGCATCCTGCGCGACCGCTACCCGCAGGTCGTCGTCCGCAACGGCAAGACCGGGGCGGAAATCTTCGCGGACATGGAGAGCAACAAGTTCCTGTTGCCGCACCTTTACGACGCCGCGCCCGTCGCGCTGACCGGCAAGGTGAGCAAGGGCGAAGAGGTCAAGCCGCCGCCCAGCGGCTTCCAGAACACGAACCCCGCGTACACCTTCGACCAGCTGGGCGAGGAGCTGCCGTTCTTCAAGCAGTACCGCATCTCCTTGCAGACGAACACCCACAACCTGCGGATCACGAACCGGCTGGTGGACGAGCTGCCGCGCATGGACCAGCACCTGACCGCCACCGCCTTCGCGCAGATGCTCTCCCCCTGGAATCCGCAGGGCGGCGGCCAGGTCAGCCCCAAGTACCACTTCCTGAACATGGGCCACCTCGTCGTGCTGCCGCTGGGCCACATGGTCTTCGGCATCGACCCGGTGGACAAGAAAGTGCTGTGGGAGAAGAACCTTTATGGCGTGGTGCCCGGCGGTGCCGGCAATGTGCCGCCGATGGGCAACCAGCAGAACGGCCTGCCTGCGATCATGATAGACCCGCGCGACAATTCGGTGCAGATTGCCTACACCGACGGCTGGATGCAGCGCATCGGCCAGACGAGTTCGCTCGAGGGCCAGGTTGTTTGCCTGCAAACGAAGGAAGGGCTGGTGGCGATCGACCCGCTCAGCGGGCGGACGTTGTGGACGCGCGCCGACCTTAGCCCGCACAACCAAATCCTCTCCGACGAGAACCACTTCTACGTGGTCGAGTTGAATAACGAAAACGTGCCGAGTTCGACGCGCGTCCTCCGCGCCCAGGACGGCGTGTCGCTGAAGTCGACCGACTTCGCCCTGCTATTCCAGAAGCGGCTGCGGATGTCGGGCCGCAACCTGTTGCTGACCGAGACCGACGCCGTGAAAAAGACGGTGTCGCTGCGGCTGTACGACGTGCTGGCGGCCAAGGACCAGTGGAAGCAGGACTTCCCGGCCGGTTCGATCGCCGTACACTCGGAAGAGGCGAACCTCGCCGGCATGGTCGAGCCGGACGGCAAGCTCCGGGTCTTTGACGTGCGGACGCAGAAGGAGTTGTTCAAGGACGCCAAGATCGACCCCAAGCACCTCGTCAAGGTGCATAGCCTCGTCCTGCTCGGCGACGACAAGAACATCTATCTCGCGTGCAACGGCGAGGTCGATCAGAACCTCATGCCGTGGGGCGGCGTCACGTCCAATTTAATGCCCGGCACGGGTTTGCGGAGCATCCCGGTCAACGGCGAGTTCTACGCCTTCGACCGCGCGACGGGCGAGTTGAACTGGCACAACCCGGTGCCCAACCAGATGCTCGTGATGGAGCATTTCAAGGAAATGCCGCTCTTGCTGTTCACGGCGCGGTACAACACGTGGACCAAGGGGGCGGTGAACCGCGGCGTGATGAACGTCGTGGCCACCGAGTCGATCGAGAAGCGGTCGGGCAAGTTGAAGTATTACAGCGAGAACACCAACAACCAGATGCAGCAGTTCCACGGCCTCAACGTGGACCTCAAGGGCGGCAAGATCGAGTTGACCAGCTGGAACCAGAAGCTGGTGCATCACCTGCTGGCCCCGGACGGTAGCAAGGTCGGCGACAAGCCGTCGGACAAGCCGGTTCCTGAAGGTGGGGGCAAGAAGGGCCGGTAGGATATTTGGTATGCTTTCTTTGCCGCTTGCGGCTTTGCAAAAATGCAAAGCCGCAAGCGGCGTCGTTTTGCCCAAACCCCGCCGTGGGAAAAGCTTCTCAGGCCGGGTGTCAGAAAACGGCAGCTCATTCGTCTTTTCATAAGATCGGAATACAGGGTCGCCACCCCCAAAGCGGATTCTTGGTCGAGGAGCGTACACCATGCGAGCGCGGTTCCTGGTTCCGGCCCTGTTGTGCGGCGTTGGCCTGCTGGCGTTCGGGGCCGCCCCGGCCCACGCCGAGGAAATTCCCAAGGAATACCGCCCGGCCATCGCCAAGGGCCTGGAGTGGTTGGCCAAGCAGCAAAGTAAGGACGGCCACTTTGAAGCATTCGGCGGCCAGTACCCGATCACCATGACCGCCGTCTCGGGCATGGCCTTCCTCCAGGAAGGCAGCACCATCCGCGAAGGCAAGTACCACGAAAACATTCGCCGGGCCTGCGACTGGCTCATGGCCCGCAGCAGCCCCAACGGCATGCTCGGCAACCCGAACATCCCCGGCGAGGCCGGCCGTTACACCTACGGCCACGGCTTCGCGTTGATGTTCCTTTCGTGCATCTACGGCGAGGAAGAAGAAGGTGACCGCCGGAAGAAGCTCGAAGACATCCTGACGCGCGCGGCCAAGTTCACGCGCGACGCCCAGACCAACCGCGGCGGCTGGGGCTACGTCTCGGCACGCGAAGGCAGTAACTTCGACGAAGGTTCGACGACCGTTACGCAAGTACAAGCGCTGCGGGCCGCGCGCAACGCCGGCATCGTGGTGCCGCCGGACGCGATCAAGGACGCCATCAAGTATTTGAAGGACGCCTCCAACAATGCGGGCGGCGGCGTGGTCTACAGTCTCGGCGGCGGTGGCGGCGGCGAAGGTCGTCCGGCCCTGACGGCGGCGGCAATCTGCTGCGGCTTCAGCACCGGCGACTACAACTCCGAACTGGTCAAGAAGTGGTTCAAGTTCTGCCAGTCGCACTTGCGAACGATCGGCGACGGCCGCATGGGCCACGACGAGTACACTCATTACTACTTCGCCCAGTGCGTTTACATGCTCGGCGACGACGGCTGGAACAAGCTATTCCCCGACGCCAAGGGCGACGACCGCATCACCTGGACCAAGTACCGCAAATCGACGTTCGACAACCTGGTGCGTTCGCAGCAGGCCGACGGCAGCTGGCCCGGCCAGCACGCCGGCCCGGTGTTTTCGACCGCGGTGTTTCTGTCGATCATGCAGTTGGACAACGCGGTGTTGCCGATCTATCAACGCTGAGCGTCCGAACCGCATGGCGAGCCCGGGGGGGGGGGCGACCGCGGGGGGTAATTATAAGAACAACACCAGCGGGACCCA
>JBBRLG010000167.1:0-13012 GCA_038231495.1 Gemmatales bacterium
AGCGAGCCGCTTGTGGCTACGCCCGTAGCCACAAGCGGCCCGCTTGTGAGCTGAACCCGCGCATAAGCCAGCAAGCGAGCCGCTTGCGGCTACGGGCGCCCGCTGACGAGGAGGACGGCCGATGCAGACCGCCGCGACCGGCTACGACCTGGTGCTCGATCCCGCCGCCTACGCCGGGGTCGACCTCGTCGCCGAGGACGGAATCCCCATGGAAAGCTTCTGGCACTCCTGGTGCATGACGTTGCTCATCGGCGTCACGGCGTCCTATTGCCGAGGCCGCAACGATTACTGGGTCGGGGGCAACAACTTCATCTACTTCAACCCGGACCAGGCACGCAACCTTGACTACCGCGGTCCCGATTACTTCTTCATCAAGGACGGCGTCGATCGGGCACAGCCGCGCGAGTACTGGGCCGTGTGGGAGGAGAACGGCCGGTGCCCTGACGTGATTGTCGAATTGCTGTCGCCGACCACCGAACGCGCGGACCGCACGACGAAGTTCACGATTTACGAACAAACGCTGCGAACGCCGGAGTATTTCGTATACGACCGCGACACGGAGCGTTTGGAAGGCTGGCGGCTGATCGGCGGCAGCTACGCACCGCTGCCGGCGAACGATCGAGGCTGGCTGTGGAGCGAAGAACTGGGTCTGTGGCTAGGAAGCTGGTTCGGTGAGTATCATGGGCTGCGGGCCACCTGGTTGCGCATGTACACGGCGGCCGGCGAACTGGTGCCCCTCGCGGAAGAGGCGGAACGGCAGAGAAAACTGCGCGAACGAGAAGCAAAGCTCCGCGAACGCGAGAAAATGCTTCACGAACGCGCGGAAAAGCTCCGCGAACGGGAGGAAAAATTGCGCGAACGCGAGCGTGCCGACCGGGCCGAACTGGAACTGGCCCGACTGCGTGCGCAACTGCAACAGCCGCCGCCGCCGCCGAAAACCAACGGCTCGCAAGCGTGAGCGGCCCCTTCGTTCGGAGTAACTTCGGCGGCGCGGAGGAGGATTGGATGAAAAGGTTTCGCTACGTCATCTTGAGCAGTTTCGGGGCGAGTTGGGACATTTCTCGCGAAATTCCCAGGCCCATCGGTGGGTTCCTCCAGGTGCCGTGGTACGGCGACGAGCAGCGACAAGACTTGCAGGAGCTGCTGGCACGCGGTTGGCTGCCGGTGCGCGAGTCGGGCATGGGCGGCGCCAGCGCCACGGGAGGTGCCGCGGTCGCCTTTTCGCTCATCCTACTGGAGAAAGACCGGCCCGAGGACGCGCCCGCGCTTGCCGATGCGCTGCCCACTGACGCAGCCCGCGAGAAGTGACGCCGAGGCAAGTCGGCGAAGACGGAATAGGAGTTTAACGGGGGAAAATAGGTTCGTTTAGCTTTCATCGAATCGCACCAAGGCGTGTGGATTGGCACAAGATCTGCACAATGCTCCGCCGGCAATCCATTCGCCCTCCAATTAAGAAGGAGTGCTTGCGATGAGGAAAGTAGTAATTCGGCAATGCCCCGTCTGAGGCAGTCTCCGTGCCCACGCCGCCAGTCTGGCGGCAACCTTGAAAAAGGAGCCGGGGGTCGAGGTGGAGGTGGTCAACGGCAATCATGGCGAACTCACGGTGTCGGTGGCTGGGGAGGTGGTGGCCCAAAAGGAGGGCGATACCTTGCCAGATGCCAACGCGGTGCTGGCAGCCCTGAGAAAGACGGCATCCGGGGCCGCCGTGTGATTCGGGTTGGCGATCGCAGTTGAAACAGAGCAGCCCCCGGCAGGTGAACTTTCCGGGGGCTTTGTCATTACCGGTGTCAATGTCGGCAGTATAGCGGTCAAGCCCCCGGAGAATGTGCCATGAGTTTTGCCTTGCTTAAAGACGCCGCCACGGAGGTGCAGTTGATGGTCCGCAACGACCACGTCAGCGCCGTGGAAATCAAGAAAGACGACCAGTCGGTCACCGTTTACCTGGTGGGCGGCCAGATTCTTCATCTCACCCACGAACAGTCCCGGCAGTACGTTCATCACGTCAAGAGCCACATGCACGCCGGCCACAACAGCTAAACGGACGCCGGCTCGGTCGTGCCAGGAGAATAGCCGTGACCCCCGAAGCCTTTTACTGGTGTGCGTCCGTATTCTTGTGGTCGTTTTTCACAGGCATCGGCTTGCCGCCCGTGCCGGAAGAGGCCGGTATCCTTTATGCCGCCGGGTTGTCCGCTATTCACCCGGAGGTCCACTGGTGGCTGGCTTGGCCCGCCACCAGCCTGGGCATCTTAGCCGCCGACCTCGCGTTGTACGGCGTCGGCCGACTCTGGGGCGAACGGCTCTTGAACCACCGCTGGATGCTGCGCATGTTGCCCCTGGAACGCCGCCTGCAAATCGAGGGACGCTTCCACAACCATGGCATGAAGTTCCTGCTCGCCGCCCGGTTGTTGCCGCCGTTGCGTTCCGGCGTGTTCATCGTCGCCGGGGCCATCCGGTTTTCGGTGGTGCGCTTTATCCTTGCCGACCTCATCTATGGCGTCGTCGGCGTGGGCATCGTCTTTTTCGGCGGCGAAGCGCTGATGAGCGTGATCCACTACCTGGAGAACTGGTCCCTGTTCGCGGCGGTGATCGCCGCCGTGGGCGTGGGGTTGTTCGTTTATTACCGTTACCTGCGTAAGCTGGAAGTGAAGGCTGCTTTGAAAGTGGCGGACGCGGTAAAGGCGGTCGCGCCCGACGTGGTGGCCTCCCCCGCCGAGCAGGGCGAACCCCGCGCGACGGTAAACCTTCCGAAACACTGAGCGCTCAGCCGCAAGCGGCAAATACAATTAGCCCGTTCGCCCCATCTCATCGCGCGCGCCAACGAAGCTCCCGTCCCCGCGGAAAAATATTCCTCGAACTGAGGGACGCGCGCGCCTACGCTAACCCTCTATTAGTGTGAGGCCCGAGGACAAACCCCATGAACACCGGCTTGCCCAAGATGCTGGAACAACTCCGCGAGGCGGGCGGCGGCCTGAGCGACGGTCAGCTGTTGGGCCGGTTCGTCGCCGGGCGGGACGAGGCGTCTTTCGCGGCCCTGTTGCGACGGCACGGCCCGATGGTCCTGGGCGTTTGCCGGCGCGTATTGCGCGACTCCCATGACGCCGAGGACGCTTTCCAGGCGACCTTTCTCCTGCTGGCGCGCAAGGCCGCGGCAGTGGTCAAGCGCGAGTCGGTCGGCAGCTACCTGTACGCGGTCGCCTATCACACCGCGCTGGAGGCGGCTGCCGGCAATGCCCGGCGGCGCGCCCGCGAAAGGCAGGTGAAGGACGTGCCGCACCCCGAAGCCGCCGCCGCGGAAGTCTCGGCAGCCGCGGCCGATTGGCGTCCCGTGCTGGATCAGGAGTTGAGCCGGCTGTCGGAGCGCTATCGCGCGGCGGTCGTCCTGTGCGACCTGGAAGGGCGTCCCCGTAAGGAAGCCGCGCGGCTGTTGGGCGTACCCGAGGGCACGCTGTCGAGCCGCTTGACACGGGCGCGCAAGCTCCTGGCGAAGCGGCTGGCGGCCCGCGGGGTTCGGTTGCCGGCGGCCATGCTGGCAGTGGTATTGGCGGCGGACGCGGCGTCGGCGCAGGTGCCGGCGGCGCTGGCGAATTCCACGGTGCGGGTCGCGGCGCTGGTCGCGGCCGGTCAACTGGCGGCGGCCTCGGGGCCGGCCGTCGTTCTTATGAAAGGGGTAATGCAAGCCATGTTCTTGAAGAAACTGCGGCTGGTGGTGGGGGCGGTCATGGTGCTGGCGGCGCTGGGGGCGGTCGGCTTCACCTGCCGGCCGGGCGACGAAGCGTCGGCACAAGGGAGGTCTACGCCGGAAGTGTTGGACGCCTCCGGCAAACCCTTGAGCGAACTGGACGCTCTCCGCAAGGAGAACGAGTTGCTCAAGATCAACAACAACGTTTTGTTGGAGAAGATCCGCGCCCAGGATGCCGAGTTGCGGGGGCTGCATGGCCGCCTGGAACGCTTCCCCAAGGGGGGGCTGGCGTTTGATCACAACTTCACGGATCTGAACGTTGTGATTGATGTGAAGGATGTGCTTTCTACGGACGCCGTATCCGGCGCGGCAAAGGGAGTCGAAGCGGCCTTGAAAGCGTACCAGAATGCGAAGGATGCGGAAGGGCGACAACGGGCGGCCCACGCGCTGGCAAATGCGACGTATAAACTCAACGACCTGCTCAGCCCGGCGAAATCGTCTGGAACGCCCAAGCCGGAGGGTCGCGATTGATCCAGGAACGCCCCCGGCAGGTCGGTCCTGCCGGGGGCTTGTTCGTTGCTCGCGCGGTGCTTTCCTGGTTCCGGCCGTGAAACCGCACGTCGGGCTTACGCCTCGACGCTCGCCTACTCGACACCGGAGAACAAATCGCGATTTACTTCACCAGGTTCTTCAACGGCTTGTCGATGGCGTCGGCCCAGATGCCGTAACCCTTCGCCGACAGGTGCAGGTAGTCGGGCATGATCTCCTTCGAGATCGAGCCGTCTTTTTCCAGGAACTTGTCGCCGATGTCCAGGTAATGCACCTTCTTGCCGTCGTCCAACTTGGCGATGATGGCGTTAATGTCCGCAATCTTCTTGCGGTTGCCGTCGTCCGCCTTGGCCCCGCGCGGGAAGATGCCGAGCAACAACACCTTCGCCTTGGGCTGGTCCTTCTGGAAATCCTTCACGCACGCGGTGATGCCGTCCGCGATCTCTTCGACGCTGTTGGCGGTCAGGTTGTTGGTGCCGATCATCAGCACCATCGCCTTGGGCTTGTAGCCTTCCAGTTCGCCGTTCTCCATGCGCCACAGGACGTGCTGCGTCCGGTCGCCGCCGATGCCGAAGTTGGCGGCCTTCAGCGGCTCGAAGTGTTCCTTCCAGACCTCCTTGCCGCCGCCGCGCCAGCCGTCGGTAATCGAGTCGCCGAAGAACACCACGTCGATGTCGCCCTTCTTGGCGATTTCGACGAAGCCCTTGTGCCGTGGCTCGTCCTTCATCGACGGCTTCACCGCCGTGTTCTCTTTCTTGTCGTCGGCCACCGCGGGCGCGACCAGGATTGCCAGCGCGGCGAGTGCCAGCCACACGAATTTCGTCTTGCGGATCATGATTTCCCCCTTGTCAATGCTGTGAACCCCAGGTTCGTCGTGCAGGGGACTGCGTCGTCCCCCCCGACGACTTTATACGCCGCGGTCCAGGCGAATGACACCTTTTTCCCGAACGTCCGGAGTAACCGTTCACTCCCCCCTTACGAAGGGGGGTAGGGGGGTAGGGGGGTGGAGAGGACGCAATGACCGAGTACTGCAATCGTTCTTGACCCCCCCTACCCCCCCTTCGTAAGGGGGGGAGTGAACGGTTAACGTCCGGATTCGGATTGTTTTTTCTCAAGTCGCGGCTTATAGGAGCCGGCTCACCGAAATATCGAGGGGATGTCCTGGTTTGCACATGCGGCCCTGCCGCCGCCCGTGCCATTCATGCGGGGGAGTCATGCGCTTCCAGAAGGTTATTGCACTTGCCGTTTTGGCCCTGGCAGTCGGCACGGTCTCGGCCCAGCCGACCGCTCCACGGCCGTTCCCCCCGACTTCCTGGCAGACCGGCGAACCGACGCCGCCCGCAATCCACGACCCCAACGTGATCGGCGTGGGTTACAACCCCAACCCGCCGACCTTCACCGAGCCGCCCCTTTTGCCGGCGGGCATCGCCCCGCGCACCATCCCATATCAGCAATATAAGCCGGAGCGGTGCGATTCTTTTGAATCGCCGTGTACGCCGTTCCCGCGCGTGTGGGGCGGGGCGGAGTACCTGCTGTGGTGGCTGAAAGACGCCAACGTGCCCGCCCTGGTTACGACCGGCCCGGCGTCGTCCGGCGGGATCATCGGCGCGCCGGGAACGACCGTCGCGTTCGGCGGTGCGAGCGTCAATCTCCACGAGTATTCCGGCGTCCGCTTCACCGCCGGCTTTTGGCTGGACGAGTGCCAAACCATCGGCGTGGAGGGGAGCTACTTCACCCTCGGTTCGCGCTCGGTGTCCTTCGTCGGCGGCAACGACGGCGCCGCTGGCAGTCCGCTGGTGGCCCGGCCCTTCTTTAACGCGATCGGCAACCGCGAAGACTCGGAGTTGGTCGCCTTCCCCGGCGTCCTCGCGGGCACGGTGCGCGCCAACCTCGACAGCCGGCTCGACGGCGCGGAGCTGAACGCCCTGTTTAACCTGTGCAGCGACTGCTGCTCGCGGCTGGACCTCATCGCCGGCTTGCGCTACCTGGAATTGAACGAGGGCGTCAACGTCCTGGAGGACCTCACCGTTTTGCCGGGCGTCCCCGGCCTCGGCGGCAGCCATTTCCTGGTGGGCGACGGCTTCCACGCCCGTTCCGCCTTCTACGCCAGCCAGTTCGGCGCGCGGGCGCAGATCCGTCGCGGCAACTGGGACGCCGTGTGGACCGGCAAGCTGGCCCTGGGCGGCAGCCACGAAGAAGTCACCATCAACGGCTCGACCGGCCTGACGTCTCCGGGGTTGGCGACGGTCAACGCACCCGGCGGCTTGCTGGCCCTGCCCTCGAACCTTGGCGTCTACAAGCACGACACCTTCGCCGTGGCGCCCGAGTTCGGCCTCAGTGTCGGCTACCAGGTGACGCGGGCGGTGCGCGCGTCGGTGGGGTACAACTTCCTCTACTGGAGCAACGTGGTCCGGGCCGGCGACCAGATCGACCGGGTGTTGAGCACGAACCAAATCCCGTCCACGCAGCCCACGGGTGCGGCGACGAGCGGCTCGCGGCCGGCGTTCGCCTTTCACGACGCCGACTTCTGGGCGCAGGGACTGACGTTCGCGGTTGAATGGCGCTATTAAGCCAACGCAGCGCCTGCCGCTTGCGGCTGAGCGCGGGAATGCGCTCGGCCGCAAGCGGCCAACGATGAGAAAGAATTTATCCTCGATTCAGTCTCTTCTTAGGCAGGTCGGCTAGGATACCTTCTGTCGCGTCGGGCGGTGTCGTCCGGGAACGCGGCCCACAAGGGGTACTCCGCAAACGCGGAGAGGAAGGACCACATGAGTAAGATTCTGAGCGGCCTGGCAGGGTTGGCGGTCGTGGCGATCGCGACGATCGCGTTCGTCCGCGCCGACGAGGAAAAGATCGATCTGGAAAAGGTGCCGAAGCCGGTGCTGGACGCGGTGAAGGCCAAGTTCCCCGACGCCAAGTTGACCGCCGCGGCCAAGGAAACCGACGGCGACAAGGTCGTTTACGAAGTCTCGTTCACGTTCAAGGACCACAAGTACGAAGTCGAATGCACCCCCGAAGGCAAATTCATCGCCATCGACAAGCAGATCGAAGCGAAGGACCTGCCCAAGGAAGTTGCCAAGACCCTGGAAGACAAGTACCCCAAGGCCAAGTACAACATAATCGAGGAAGTGACCAAGGACGGCAAGATCGCGGAGTACGAGATTGAGTTGACCACGGCCGACAAGAAGTCCATCGAAGTCGTGATCGACCCGGCCGGCAAGGTTATCAAGGAAGAAAAGAAGGACGAGAAGAAGGAAGAGAAGAAGGACAAGCCCAAGGACAAGGACGAGAAGAAGGACAAGCCCAAGGACAAGGAAGAGAAGAAGGACAAGCCCAAGGATAAGGAAGAAAAGAAGGACAAGGACGAGAAGAAGGACAAGTAAGGTAGGGTAAGTTGGTTGTCCGTGCCCGCCGGAGCATTGGGTGCCATGCTTTCGTACTCGAAAGCATGCTTTGGAGAACCAAAGCAGGGCACCCCGCGCTTCCGCGGGCATTTGTCATTCGGGATCGAAGGACGGCGCCGATGGGCATTCGCATCCTGGTCGTCGAGGACGAGGCGTCGATTGCCGATTTCTTGATCCGCGGCCTGCGCGAAGAAGGCTTCACGGTCGAACACGCGGCCGACAGCGAGACGGGTTGGTTTTTGCTCGAAAACGGCGGCTGGGACGTGGTGCTGCTGGACTGGTCGTTGCCCGGCCCGGACGGCCTGGGGCTGTTGCAGCGGCTGCGGCGCGCGGGCGACGCGACCCCGGTGCTGTTCTTGACGGCACGCGACGCCGTGTCGGACCGGGTCAAGGGACTGGACGCCGGTGCCGACGACTACCTGTGCAAGCCGTTCGCGTTCGCCGAACTGCTGGCCCGCGTCCGTTCCCTGGCGCGCCGGCACCAGCCGGACAAGACGGCGGTGCTGACGTACGAGGACGTGCGCGTCGATCTGGCCACGCACCGTGCGGACCGTGACGGCCAGCGGCTCGACCTGACGGCGAAAGAGCAGGCGTTGTTAGTGCTGTTCCTGCGCCACCCCGACGTGGTGCTGTCGCGGACGCGCATTTACGAGACCGTCTGGGGCGACCAGTACGACGGGCTGTCTAACACCCTCGAAGTTCACGTCATGGAATTGCGCCGCAAACTGGAGGCCCACGGCGGGCGGCTGATCCACACCCTGCGCGGCCGCGGCTATTCGTTCGGGGAGACGGCGGGCGGAGCCTGAAGAAGGACTCGGCGTAGGTGCCGCGAGCCGTTGACAACTTATGAACCTGAGTTTAACGACCCGTTTACTCGTCTTCTTCCAGGGGACGCTGGCCCTCGTGCTGGCGGGCTTCTCCGTCAGCCTTTACCTGCTGGCCCAATCGTACCTGTCCCACCAGGTCGATGAGCGTTTGGCGTCCGCCCTGGCCACTCTGGACGCCCTCGTGGACCGGGACGAGCTGGGCCTGGAATGGGAGGCGAAAGACCGCCGCCTGGCCCTGGGCGAAAACCGGGCCGCCGACCAGGTGCGTTGGCTGGTACGCGACGACCGCGCGCGACGGGCGGGTGCCTCGGCCAACGTGATAGGCGACGATCAACTCGCCGAAGTGCTATTCACCTTCGGGACAGACTATGCCGCACCGCGCGACGTGGGCGTCGATGGGAAGACCTGGCGGTTCGCCCGGCGGCGGCTCGACGACACGAAAGGCGGCGGGCAACCCCTGCCGAACGACCGCTACCAGACGTTGTATCTAACGACCGCCGCCTCCCTGGAGCCGATGCAAACCCTGCTGCGCAACCTGGCGGGGACGCTGGTGGGTCTGTCGCTGGCCGTGTGGGTGCTGGCCGCGGGCGGGGGCTACCTGCTGTGCCGTCGTGCCCTGGGGCCGGTGACGCGCATGGCGACCGTAGCGCGCGGCATCAACGCCGCGGCACTGGACCAGCGGCTGCCCGCGCCGGCGACCGGCGACGAATTGGCGGACCTGGGCGGGGCGTTCAACGACCTGTTGGCCCGGCTGCAAGAGTCGTTCGAGCGGCAGCGGCGCTTTACCGGCGACGCCTCGCACCAGCTGCGTACGCCCCTGGCGGCGATGCTCGGCCAGGTCGAGGTTGCCCTGCGCCGCCCGCGACCGCCGGAAGAGTACGCGCGTGTCCTGGGCCTGGTGGGACAACAAGCGGAACACCTACGGCAGATCGTGGAGATGCTGTTATTTTTGGCCCGCGCCGACGCCGAGAGCAAGCGGCCGCAACTCGACCGCATCGACCTGACGGCGTGGCTGCGGGACCACGCCCGCACCTGGTCCGGACACGCCCGCGCGGCGGACTTGCGCGTCGAGTGCCCGGCGGACGTGCCGCTGTGGGTTGACGCCCAGCCGCCGCTGTTGGGCCAACTCGTTGACAACGTGTGGGACAACGCCTGCAAGTACAGCGAGCCGGGGACGCCGCTTGTATTGCGTGTGGCGGCGGGGGCGGACGGCGTTTGCCTGTCGCTGGAAGACTGCGGCTGTGGGGTAGCGGCCGACGAATTGCCCCACGTGTTCGAGCCGTTCTACCGTTCGCCGCGTTCGCTGCCCACGGCCGGCGTCGGCCTGGGGTTGGCCGTGGTCCAGCGCATCGCCGCGGCCCTGAGTGGGACGGCCACGTTTCAAAGCGAGGTCGGCCGGGGCAGCATCTTTCGCTTGTGCCTGCCGCCCGCCGAGTCTGACGAACTGCGTTCTCGACCGATCTGTTCTACCTTTTGGGGCGAGCCGGGAGCGTAAGCGACCGGAGTCTACCTTCGGAGCTACACTCCGGTCGCTTACGCTCCCGGCTCGCCTTTTTGCTGGTGACACCGGGGTTGCGATCAATGGGCCTACCTGGATTCGAACCAGGAACCGAGGAATTATGAGTTCCGCGCTCTGCCGTTGAGCTATAGGCCCAAGTATTGTTTTCCTAGCCGGTTTCTGCGCTCAGAGCAAGCTGTTTCCGCGCGTAGCCTTCGAGTCGCGCCCGCGTCAGATAGAGCTTCTCCTCTACCTCTGCGTGGCAATTAGCACACAGGAGGTCGCATTTTTCCGCCTCGGCGGCAAGCAATTCAAGCGAGCGATTCGAGCAATTCCGGGCATCTAGGGGAAATACTTTGGCAGCAGGATCGCGATGGTGGAACGTGAGAGCGCGTAGGCACCGATTATAACCACAGCGGACGCACTTTCCGCCCATCTCGATCAGTAGGCTGTTCTTTCGGGAAACTCCTCGTTTCTTCTGATTAGCGTAGACGGCGTTCGATTGCCCTTTGACCTTGCAACGGTAAGTGCAGAAACGCCGTTGCCGTCCTTTCAGAAGTGAAGAACACACGATGCACCTCATGAACTCTCTCCCTGCTCTGCCGTTGAGCTACAGGCCCGGCAGCGTCTTATCTAAGACAATCCCGATTGGCCGCGGTTCGGCGAACCGCGGCCAATCGGGGAGAGTGTTCACTGCAACTGGCCCAGCCAGTACGTGAAGCCGCCCGCGTCCGGCTGGCGGTTCAGGACCGCGCGGTAGCCGGCGTACAACCAATCGACGACGTTGCCGCCATTCTTCTGGAAGAATTCCTGCGAACCGACGAACCCGCCGATCACCTGTTCGTTACTGCCGCCGTGCAGGAATACGTTGACCCAGAACGGCACCTCCGTGGCACTCGCACTGCGGCCCACATACGCCTGGTAGTCCGCCTGCACCCGTTGCGATTCGCGCTCCTGGCTGGCCGCGAAACCGAACGCCACGTCCGACGGGGCCTTGCCGCTGCCCAGCTGATTGACCCAGAATTGTACCTCCGTCTGGCCCGGCTGACGACCGAGCAGGTCGGTGTACAAACCCGTTACCCACTTCGCCCCGGTGCCGCCGTGGTTCTGGATGTACTCGTCGGAGCCGATGAAGCCGGCTTCGAGGTGCTCGTCCGACAGCCCGCCCTGCATCAGCTTGACCCAGTAGGCCAGGCCGCCCGCGTCCGGACCCCGGCCCAAATACTTGTTGTAGGCCCCGACGATGAAAGTCGAGTAATACTCGGCACTCTGCGTCAGCCCCACGGCGACCGTCTGCCGGGCCGTCAGGCCGGAACCCTGGTTCTTGGAACTCGGCCCGACCAGCACATTGAACGTCGCCGACCCGACCAGCTGCGGCGCGTTCGTCTCCGTCGCCTGAACCGTCAGGTTGTAGAGGCCCGGGCCTTGGCCGTTGGCTTGCGCGGGCGTCCACGTCACCTGGCCGGTCTGGGCGTTGACACTCGCCCCCGTCGGCGCGCCGGCGGCCAGGCTGTAGGTCAACGCCACCGGGTTGCCGTCGGGGCTGGGGGCCGTGGCGAAGGCCGTGAAGGTCAGCGTGGTCCCGTCGGGGACCACCGGCAACGAAATCGGGTTGACCACCGGCGGCTGGCTGCTGGCGTTCGGCAGCACGGTCAGCGTGATGAGGTTGGTATCGAACTGGCCCTTGGCGTCCAGCGGCAAGCGGTTGCGTGCGGTCTGGTCGCGGACGCCGACGAGCAGACTGACGGTGCCGGTGAAATTGGCGGCCGGCGTCACCGTCACCAACCCGGTCGCCTGGTTGAGGTTGACCGTCACGTTCGTCGGGGGGTTGGCGAAATTCGCGGGGTCGCGGACGACGTAGGTCAGGGTGTCGCCCTCCACGTCGGTCGCGGGGATCTGGAACGAAACCGGCGAGTTGGCGTACGTCGTCTGGTTGGCGAGCGGCGCCAGGAAGGGCGGATTGTTGACCGTGGGGGCGACGAAGTTCACGCCGATCGCGGCGGTACTCGGCCCGCTGCCGTCGTTGGCCGTGAGGTTAACGGTCGTCGTGCCCTTGAAGCCGGCTGGTGCGGAAACGCTCAGCACGGCGGTGGTCGGGTCGTTGATGATCTGGGCCTTGGTAATGGTCACGGTCGTAAGCGGCTTGCTCGTCTCGCCGAAATTGTTCGTGCCGACGGGCGTGCTGATGAGCCGGCTGAACGTGTCGAAGCCGCTCACCAGCTGGCCGAACGTGTCGTAGCGGAAGTTGAGGAACTGCGGCTCTGTGGCCAACGGCAGGCCGATGTCGGTGATGAAGAACTGGGCGTTGTTGGTGTCGGAGCCGGAGTTGGCCAACGCGAGCAGGCCGGGGCTGTTAAAGGTCAGGTCGGTGCTGAACTCGTCGTTGAAGTTGGGCAGGGCGCTGCTGCCGGTGCCGTCGCCTTTGGGGTCGCCGCCCTGGGCGACGAAACCCTGCAAGACGCGGTGAAACGTCAGGCCGTTGTAGAACCCGGCGTTGGTGAGCTGCACGATGCGGCCCACGGCTGCCGGTGCCTTGTCGGGGAACAGTTGCAGTTTGATGTCGCCGTTGAACGTGGCGCCATTGGCGTCCTTGCCGGTGACGGTGAGGTCCCACGTCACGCCGGAGTTGAGGACTTGCACCGCGACCTGGGAGTTGGAACTTTTCGCGTTGTAGGTCACGGGATTGTTAGTCGGCGACAGGAGCGAAAGCGGCACCAGCTCGGTGCGGCCGCTGGGAACGTCGTAGGAGTTGGCAAGGAGGGTGATGCCGGCGGTGGGGGTGGTACGGTCTTCGAGGTGCTCCAGTTGGGGGCGGGCGGAGCGTTGCGGCCGGCAAACCCGAGGCAAACGGAACAAGCGGGCGAAAAGGTTACGACTTGGCATTAGCGTCTCCCGGAAACACGATCAGCGCTGAAGGTAAAAACGCCCGAAAAGGCGAGCGAACGCGTCCGCTCGCCGGAGGGCGTTTGGAAGGTCAGTTGGAATTATACGCGGTTGGCGCGTGCCGGCTGCAAAATCCGGGAGTTTCACAAACGCCCGTAGCCACAAGCGGCCC
>JBBRLG010000168.1:0-12993 GCA_038231495.1 Gemmatales bacterium
CAGCAGGTCGAGTCGGTAGCGGGCGCTCTTGCTTCCTTCTTGCGGGAGCGATCCTGCTGGGAGGTTGGGCAAGCGGCGATTGCCCCGCACAGGCTGACAAGGCGGCCAAGCCGGACGGCGACAAGCCGCCCGTGCAGCCGGCACCTCCGCAGCCGAAAAAGGAAGAACGCAAAACCGTCACCTTCGCGATGGACGGCAAGCCGTGGGCCAGCGTATTCAAGTGGCTCACCAATCAGACGGATAAAGAGGTCATGGGGCCCATTTTTCCGACGGGCACTTTCACGTTTATCGCCCCCGACAACAAGAAATACTCGATCCCGGAAGTGATCGACATTATCAACGCCGGGTTGCTCAGCAACAGCCAGACGCAAAAGTTCGTGCTGATCAACGGCCCGCGCAACTTCACCGTGGTGTCGGCCGAAGAAAAGATCGACCCGGTCCTGCTCCAGCGCATCAAGCCGGAGGAGTTGGACCAGCACGGCGAAACGGAAATCGTGTCGATGCTGATGCCGTTGAAGACCACGGTGGCGGAAGACATCGCCCCCATCCTCAAGCAGCTGAAAGGCCCGTTCGGCGAGGTGGTCGCTCTGCCGGTCGTCAACAAGCTGATTTTGCAGGACACCGTCGCCAACCTGAAAATCCTCCGCCAGACGATTCTGGAAATGGAGGACAACAAGGACGGCAATGCGGAAAGCATGTCCTACGAGTGCAAGTACATCAGGCCGCGTCATGCCGTGGAAATCCTCAAGGAGCAGCTCGGCGACCCGCGGGCCATGGCCAACCAGATCGCGGCCGCGATGAACCCCGGCGGCGGCGGCGACCCGCGCTTCGGCGGCGGTGGCGGCGGTTTCCAAGGCGATCCGCGCTTCGGCGGCGGCCAGCGCATCGCGGTCCCGACGGCCAAGATTTCCAAGATGCACTTCATCAGCGTGGACGACCGCACGAACACGGTGCTGGTGTCCGGGCCTGCCGACAAGGTGGCGCTGGCCAAGGACATCATGAAGCGCATTGACGTGAAATCGTACGCGGATCAGAAGGAAAACCGTGGCGGGGATTACACTCTGAAGCAGTACCTGGTTCCGGGCGGCAATGCCGAAGCGGTGGCCAAGGCGCTCCTGGAATCGTACAAGAATTCCCCGAACGTGCGGATTTCCAACTCCGGTAGCTCGGCGTTGCTCGTCTACGCCACGCCGGCCGATCAACTCGACATCTTCGCCCAAATCCCGGACGGCAAGGACACCGGTCTCAAGACCGAAAAGATCAACGCCGGCATCATGGACGCGGACAAGCTTGCGGACATGCTCGGCAAAATGTTCGGCGACCCGGCCAAGGGTGGCGCTCCCATCATCACGGTCCATACGGAGTCGAACTCCATCCTCGTCCGCGGTTCCAGCATCCAGATCACCGACGTGCAGAGTGCCGTCAACGAGATCACCGGCCAGGGGGCGACCGGCAAGCCCGGCTCGACGCAAACGGTGATTACGATCAAGGAAGGCAGCGCCACCGCTGTCGCCGAGGCGCTGGGTCGGGTCATGTCCCAGATGCGGAACAACCCGGTGCAGGTTATCTCGCCGAACGGCCCGGACGGCAAGTCGTCCAACACGCTGCCGCCGATGGTGCCGCCCGCGTCCGACCGGCCGTCGGTGTTTCCGCCCTCGTCCGACCGGCCGCCCGTCAAGCCGATGGAGCGACCCCGCGACGAGTCGCGCAACCAACTCGGCGGCACCGGGCGTTTGCTCGTGTCGGCCGACACCAACCAAATCGTCGATCCGCAGGAGCGTCCGAAGAACACGGATCGGCCGGCACCGACCGGCGCACCGATCATCATCACGCCGATCGGCAACAAGGTCTTCATCACCTGCCAGGACCCCGCGGTGCTGGCGTACGCCAACGAAATTTTACGGGTGATGCTCAGCTCCACCGGTGACGGCGACTTCGAGCCGATCCGGTTGAAGAACGCCAACGCGGTGGAAATGGCCAAGCTGTTCGACCAGTGGTTCAACGGCACGAAGGCCGCGGCGGGCGGCCAACAGCAAAACCCGTTCGCCGCTTTTGGTATTGGCGGTGGCCGAGGAGGCGGCTTCCCGGGCGGCATGCAGCCCCCGGCGAACCCGACGGCCGACCGCATCCGCATCGTGGCCGATCCGTCCTCGAACACGCTGCTAGTCAAGGCCAGCGCGGTTGACATGCTCACCATCCGCAGCATGTTGGACAAGGTTCTCGACACCGGTATTGTGGATTCCAAGGCCGTGCAGAAGAATTGGATTTACCCGCTGAAGTTCGCGGACGCGACCAACGTGGCGAACGTCATCAAGGACGTTTACCGCGAGCAGATGAACGCGACCGCGACGGCCAGCACGGTGGGCGGCTTCCGCGGCATCAACCTGGCCCGTGCCCTTAGTGGCGGTTCCGACCCGAACCGCACCATCAGCCTATCCCTGGGCGTCGATGACAAGACGAATAGCCTCGTGTTCAACTGCTCCGAGTTGATGTACGACGACATTAAGAGGCTCGTGAAAGACCTCGACGAGTCGGCGCAGGCTAACACTTCAGTCATCAAGGTCATCAAACTGGACATCGACCCGCAGGTGTTGCAAGACGCCATGCTCGCCTTCCAGGGCAAGGCCGTTCCGGTCCGCACGAATACCCAACCGGGCAATAACCAAGGCGGCTTCCCCGGCGGCGGTGGCGGCCGTGGTGGCTTCCCTGGCGGCGGCGGTGGCTTCCCTGGCGGCGGTGGCGGCGGCATGTTCCCCGGCGGTGGTGGTGGTGGCTTCCCCGGTGGGGGCGGCGGTGGCTTCCCCGGCGGCGGTGGCGGCGGACGACCAGGTGGAGGTGGGGGCGGTAGACCTGCCTTCCCCGGTGGCGGTGGCCAGCGCTCGGGAGAACCCGATTTTTTCGGCGACCGGGTCAAGGATGACCCTCAGCCGTCTCTCCTCTTCGATCCGCACCACGACAGCACGGTTGCTGAGCAGTCCTCTTCGCAGTTGAATTCGGGCAGCCCGGCTGGCAGGAGCCAGCCGGCTGCCGGCGACATCCAAAACGTCGGCTTTCAAGAACAACCTCCCCGTCAGCCCGAACTCGTGCCGCCTCCGCGGCTGGGGGACGCGCCGCCCGGACCGGGCATCTCGATTCCACCCGGACCGTTTTCCGCCGAGCCGTTGCCGGAAGCGGGCCTGCTCATCCTCCGGGCACGCAACATGGAAGAAATGCGGCAACTGGAAGCTTTGATCAAGGTCATCCAGGGTAGCGTCCCGGCCTCGAACGTCGCGATCGAAGTGGTGCAGCTAAAGTCCGCCGACGCCACCAGCGTCGTGACCATCCTGAATCAGCTGTACTCGCGCGTCAACGTGAACGCCGCGGGCAACTCTACCGGGCTTAATTCACCGACGACTTCGCAGACGCAATTGCCAGGCGGCGGCAACATCACGCAGACGCAGCAGCGGCCGGCCTCGGTGTTCTTGCTGCCGTTGCCCCGGCAAAACTCGATCCTGGTGGCCGTACCGCAGGCGCGGATGGCCGACATCAAAAAAGAGATCGCGAAGTTGGACGTGCCGGCGGCGCCGGCCGCGCAGGCGACGGCGTTCCCTCTCCGCAAGGCGTCGGCTTCGCGGATGTCGCAGGTCATCACGCAGTTCTGGGGCAGCCGCTATCCGCCGGAAACCGCGGTCGGCAACCAGATTCGCGTCACCTTCGACGACAGCAGCAACACGGTCTTCGTGCAGGCGGCCCCCGCCGACCTGGCAGAGATTAGCGATCTGATTAAGAGGATCGACAGTTCGGAGTCGGGGGGGATCAACGACCTGCGCATTCGCAAGTTGAAGTTCGCCAGCGCCGAGGATCTCGCGCAGATTCTTCAAAAGGCGATCAACGACTCGGTCGTGCCGTTGTCGCCCTTACCGACGGCGCCCGCGGGCGGTGCCGGTGCCGGCGGCTTCGGCGGGGCGGGAGGTGCCGGCGGCTTTGCCGGTGGTGCCGGCGGCGGCGCGGGCGGCGGCATCGCCGGCCAAAATCGGCCCGGCGCGGCGACCGGCACGCAGACCACGGTCCCGGCGGGCATCACGACGCGGTCAAGCTCACTCCGCTTCATCACGACCGGCCCCGACGGCGTGGTGCAGTCGGGTTATCTCGAAGATGTCCACATCACGCCGGAGTTGCGGACCAACAGCCTGTTGCTGTCGGCCCCCGAAAAGACGATGCAGCTTTTGTGGAAGCTCATCGACGAACTCGACGTACTGCCTAATTACAGCGCCAGCATCAAGGTCTTCACCCTGAAAAAGGCCGACGCGGCCTCGGTCGCCAACACGCTGCAATCGCTGTTCCTCGGCACGACGACCACCGGCGCCGCGCGGCCGGGCGGCGGGTTGCCCGGTGCCAACACGGGCGCGCCGGGTGCCGCCAACCAGACGCGGCCCCTCGTGCCGATCGAAGGCTCGGGGAACGCCCCGGGTGCCGGCCTGATCGACTTGCGCATCAACATCGACGACCGCACCAACAGCATCATCATTGTCGGACCCCCCGGCGAGCTGGAAGTGATCAACGCCATCGTGCAGCGGCTCGACAACGAAGTGCAGTTGCGGCACAACCAGGTCTACCACCTCAAGAACGCGCCGGCCGTGGACGTGGCCAACGCCCTGAACAGCTTCCTGACAAGCTCCCTCACGGCCCAGGTCGCGGGGCAGGCGTCCATCGGCTTCCAGACGGTGTTGCAGCAAGTCGTCATCGTGCCGGAGCCGATCACCAACAAGCTGCTCATCAGCGCGACCGACAAGTACTTTGGCGAGTTGTGCCGGCTGATTGCCGAGTTGGACGCCGAGGCGCCGCAGGTCGTCATCCAGGTGTTGATCGCCGAGGTGGACCTGAACGACACCGACGAGTTCGGCGTCGAACTCGGTCTGCAAAGTCCGGTCCTGTTCCAGCGGGGCATCATCCCCGCGTCGTTCGCCTCGAACTTCGCTAACGGCGGCAGCGTCGGCTACACGGCCGCGACAACGGGGACCACCCTCGTGCCGGCGGGCGTCACGGTCAACAACAGCATCAACCCCAGCGCGGTGCCGGGGTTGAATTTCAACAACCCGGGGCTGGCCCTGGGCAGCAACCCGCTCGTCGCCCCGGCGACGGTCGGCCTGCAAGGGTTGGGCAGCCTGGGCGTCGGCCGCGTGTCGCCGACCAGCGGCATCGGCGGCTTCGTCTTCTCCGCGGCGAGTGACAGTTTCAACCTGCTCATCCGTTCGTTGAAGACGCAAGGCCGCATCGAACTGCTCAGCCGGCCCCAGGTCATGACGATGGACAACCAGACGGCCCGCGTCTTTGCCGGCCAGGTGTTCCCCATCGTCAACGGCAGCAACGTGACGCCAACGGGCGTTATCACAGCTTCCGTGACGCCGACGCCGGTCGGCGTGCAATTGAACGTGACGCCGCGCATCTCGCCCGACGGCAAGATCATCATGCGGGTCACGCCGGAAGTGTCGTCCACCTCGCCGACGAACGTTTCGCTGGGCAACGGCGTGACGGCGACGGCAATCAACCAGCAGACGGTGGACACGACGGTGATCGCCGGCGACGGCGAGACGGTGGCGCTGGGCGGCCTCATCACCAGGCGCGACTCGAAGGCGGAGAACAAGATTCCGTGGTTCGGCGACCTGCCCGGCGTCGGCGCCTTGTTCCGCTACCGGACGCAGGGCAAGACCAAGCAGGAACTGTTAATCATCATGACGCCGCACATCGTGCGCAACCGCATGGAGGCGGATCGCATCCTGGCGGAAGAGCGGACGCGCATCGACTGGGTTACGGGGGATGTACTCCGCGTCCACGGCACCAGCGGCATGGAACCGATCCTGCCGCCCCGTGGGGGCAGCTTGCCGGGCGTCGCACCGATCCCCGGCATCAACGGCGGGTCGGGTGGGGTCTGTGTACCAGCAAACCAAGGCCCGTCGGTCGTGATTCCGCCGGCCCAACCACTGACTTTGCCGGGGGTGGCGCCGATGCCGCCGCTGCCGACGCCGGTGGAAGTGCCGTTGCCCCGCCGCCTGCCGGGGGGTAACGATCAGGGCCAGCAGGGGCCGACCCTGAACCCGGCCGCGCCACTGCCCCAAGGCCCGTCGTCTGTGCCGATGTCGGCGTTCGTGCCGCTGCCGCCGAACGGGTCGCCGTCTGCCGTCATCACATCGGTGCAGAGTGCGCCCACGGGTCCGGAAAGCGGTTACGGGCCGAACGCGGCGAAAATGACAACGCTTACGACGCCCCTGATTCCGGTAGCGCAGGACGCGCAACCGGCCGCCCCTCAAGGTAAGGAGACCGAGCGATGGCGCCTCTTCCCCAAACGCTAGTTCCCGTTCGCCGCGCGTCGTCCCGGTGGCTTATCCTCCTGGCGCCGCTGGTATTGTGGTCGGTCGGGTGCGAGACCCTGCACTCCGCCAAGCCGGTCGCCGCACTGCCCCCGGCGGGGCAAGCGGGAGAGGTGATGGCGATGTGGAACCAGAACGTCGTCTTCGCCCCAGACCCGGCCAACCACGGCCGTTCGACCCCGGCGCTGACCGGCCGTGTCTACCTGTTCGACGGGCAGACAGACGGCATGGTGGTGGTCGATGGCATGATGACTGTCGCTCTGTATGAAGAGCACCCGCAGCTGGGGCCGGACGGCGCGCCGGTGCCCTTGGAAATGTGGAAAATCACGCCGGAGTGCTTGAAACTGTCGGCGCGGAAGGACAACGGCGTCGGCTGGGGCTATTCGATCGGCCTGCCGTGGACGACGTACCGGCAAGACATCGGCCGCATCCAGCTCCAGGTTATGTTCAAGCCAACGAAGGACGGGATGCCTCTGTACCGGGACAGCGGCCTGTTGACCTTGCAGAACAACGGCAGCAACAGCCAAATAGCGGCCCAGGCCAACGCCAGCCACCAGGCGCTGCCGCCGGTAACCGGCAGCGGCGTGACGCTGGCAAGCGGTTACGCGGCCCCAGGGTTCACGCCGGCCACCGTGAACGGCCCGCAAGCGACACCGCAGTTTACGACCGGCTACGGCCCCCAAGGGCAATCGTTCGGTAACGCTCCGAGCCCGTCCGGGCTGATCCAGGTCAATGCCGGCGGTAAACCGCAGTAAAGCGTAACGCCCTGTGCGTTGCGAACGCCAGGCCCGCGCGGGTCCGATGGTGTGGAGCATAACTCCCATCGCCGGCCCGCGCGGGCTTTTTCGGTTGTGGCGGGTGCTAGTTGCCCGTCGGCCGTAGCCGCAAGCGGCTCGCTTGCTGGCTTCTGCGCGGGTTCAGCCGGCAAGCGAGCCGCTTGCGGCTACGACAATTAGCTTGGCGAGCGGCGGACGATAGTCCGCCGTGGCTACCACGCGACTACGGCGGACTTTCGTCCGCCGCTCGCCACTGCTGCGCATTCGATTCGCTTGACAAGGGGTTGTATTTGAAGAATGCTTTGGCAGGGTTGCGCCGGTCCGCATAATCGGGTCGAAGGTAGAGGACAAAAAGGCAGCAAAGGGACGAAACCCAGCCGGATTCAGCCGAAAGTTGCTTGACACAACTGGCCAGTTGACCTAAATTCTACTTTCCACTCAAACTAGCTCCGTTCGCTAGTTTAACACGGGGACGTGCATGACGCACAAAACAGGAACGGGAGACGCCGCCGTCACGGCGGTCGTTCTCTTGCTGCTTGGCCCAGGTTTGTTCGCAACAACTTACCTCCCGTAACAGACTCTCCGGTTCGTCGAGACGGGTGAGCGGTGCGTAATGGCCCGCGTCGGCTGACGGACCCTTGGGGGTCGTAATCCGAACGCGCGCCGGTCCCGACCTGCGCGACGGAGTGTGATTCATTCGACTGCCGAACCCTGCGCCGGGCGGACGCGGTCAGTTGGGAGCAACGTGATGAGCGGCAGTCGGCTCGCCCTGGTCGCCGATGACCAGCGCCTCGCCAGTTCCATCCAGGCCCACCTCAAAAAGGCCCTGGGCCAGGTCGCGTTTGAATGCACGCTGGCGACCATCCACCATCACCTCGGCCGCGATACCGACGCCCTGTTGCTCCTCGCCGCCGCCTCGCGCGCCGAATCGGAAAAGGTGCTGCGCCTCGTCCAGGAAATCTACATCCAGAAATTGCCGCCCATCATCATGATCGTCGAGGACGCCAACCCCGAACTGGGCAAGCAACTGCAAGCGCTCGACGCCTACGTTTCGCAACGGCTGCGCTGGCCCGAGGACGCCAACGCCTTGACCCATTTGATCCGCGAGCGTACGGGCCGGGTGAGTCATTTCGTGGGGCAGGAGGACGAGACGGTCGAAGGCCGCATCCGCCGCCGGCTACTCGGCCAGACGCCGTCGCTGACGCCGCTGGTGGAGCGCATCGCCCTGGGCGCGGCCCACGACGTGACCGTGCTGCTGACGGGCGAGACCGGCACCGGCAAGACGTACCTGGCCCGGCTGCTGCACGACTTTTCGCCGCGGAAGAACGACCCGTTCCTGACGGTGCCGTGCGGCGCGCAACCGGCCAACCTCGTCGAGAGCGCCTTTTTCGGCCACGTCCGCGGCGCGTTCACGGGCGCGGATCGGGCGAAGGTCGGCAAATTCGAGGCCGCCGGCAAGGGCACGATCCTGCTGGACGAGATCGACACGCTCGGCATGGAACAACAGGCCGGCCTGCTGCGCGTCATCGAAACGGGCGAATACGAGCCTGTGGGCAGCAACGAGACGAGGCAGTGCCAGGCACGCATCATCGTGGCCAGCAACTGGGACCTGGAAGAGGCGGTGCAGGACGGCAAGTTCCGCCAGGACCTCTACTACCGCCTGAATGTCATGTCGTTCCACCTGCCGCCGTTGCGCGAGCGGGTGCAGGACATCGCCCCGCTGGTGCGCGGCCTGGCGGCGCGGTTCAACACGAAGTTCCGCAAGGACCTGTTTGACGTCAGCCCGCACGCGATGGAGGCGTTGGAAAACTTCCCCTGGCCGGGCAACATCCGCCAGTTGGAAAACTTCGTGCAGCAAGGGGTGTTGGTCAGCAGCGGTGCGGAACTGTTGCTGGCCCACTTGCCGCAACAAGTGCGCGACCAGCGCCCGGCCTACCGCGGTTCGGCAGCCCCGGTCCACCCCGACACGCTGATCCACAACCGCGAGGTGCTGGAGCGCAACGTGATCCAGCGAACGCTCGAAAAGAACGGCTACAGCCGTGCCCGCGCCGCCTCGGCGCTGGGCATCAGCCGGGTGACGCTGTATAAGAAGATGAAGAAGTACGGACTGATGAACGGGACGTTGCGGGCGAAAACCTAGCGGTTCGATTCACAAGTTCGCTGCCACAACGCCATCCACGGTGCCGACCGCGCGCGGCCCGCAAGATGACGATAGGCACCCTTGCCAACTTCTGCGCTATGGCAGGGGTGCCGCGGCTTAGTAACCGTTCACTCCCCCCTTACGAAGGGGGGGTAGGGGGAGTAGGGGGGCAAGAACCGAAGTATTCCGTCATGGCGGCCACTCCACCCCCCCTACCCCCCTTTCGTAAGGGGGGGAGCAACCGTTCACTCCCCCTTACGAAGGGGGGGTAGGGGGTAAGGGGGGAGTGAACGGTTACCGAATATCTTCTGCATGGGCAGCCCACGGCACGGTTTTGCCGGCCGCAGGGGTGTCATTCAGCCGCGCTCCAAATCGCCGTTTGGAAACGGTGAAAACGTGTCGCGGAGCGCCTGTAACCGCCGTTGGCTGCCGTGCCTTCCACAGACAGCCGATGTCGATGGACGCCGCGGGGGGCGTCCGGCCGACTGCCTATCCGTTAAAGGTTCCTGACACCTTTGATTTTCTTGACACCTTTGATTTTCTTGGTCCAGCGCTCGCGTGGCCGCGACGGCCGCTTGTACGTCGTCGGCATTCACGTTGTCAAGAAGGTCGAGCGGGCTGGTCACGCCGATCACCCCCTTGCGCGCGACGTTGGTGTAGATCATCGTCGTTTCCAGACTCTGGTGGCCTAGCAAGACCTGGATGGAACGAATGTCCGTGCCACGCTCGACGAGGTGGGTTGCGAAGCTGTGTCTGAACGTGTGACAATGGATGCGCTTGTCAAGTCCCGCCGCCGCGCCGGCCGCCGCCACGGCGCGTTGCAACGACGCTTCGTAAACGTGGTGCCGGCCCGGTCGCCCCGTCCGCGGGCAGTGCGATAGTTGCCGCGACGCAAACACGAACTGCCAGCCGAATTCCCGTGCCGCACGCGGGTACTTCCGCTCCAGGGCGTCCGGTAGTTCGACGCGGGCCACGCCGCGCCCCACATCGCGCTCGTGCAATTGTTTCCGTTTGGCGAGTTGCACTTCCAGGGCCGGCCGTACCGTTCGCGGCAGCATGACCACCCGGTCCTTGTCCCCCTTGCCCGCACGCACCTGGATGGCGTTCCGCTCCAGATTCAGGTCTTGCACGCGCAACCGGCAGCACTCCATCAGCCGCAGGCCGGCCCCGTACAGGAGTTGGGCCATCAGCCGAAACGCCCCGTCCGCCCCTTCGACGCGCGCCAGGACTCGTCCGACCTCCTCCGGTGCCAGCACCACCGGCAACCGCTTCCCGCGTCGCGCGCGCATCGCCTCGATTCGTCCCAGATCGATGTCCAGCACCCGGCCCTAGAGAAAGACGAGAGCGTTGAGCGCCTGATTCTGCGTGCTGGCCGCGACGTGTTTTTGTGCGGCGCGATGGGTCAGAAACTGCTCGACTTCCGCCGCCCGCATGTCACGCGGATGCCGTTTGTCGTGAAACAGGATGTAGTGTTTCACCCCCCGCACCTAGTGCTCTGTCACGCCTGATACGAGGGATAAAGGCGTTTCAATTTTATCCGAGCATCGGCGGTGGTGAAACGCCAGTCGATTTTCGTGCAGGCTTGGTTTCTTTCCTTTTCCCAAAGGGCGACTTCTCCCGTCATGAGTTCCTTGCTTTCAAGGCGCCGGTCCAAGCATTGGCGAGAAAGAACGCTCAATTCCGTTTCCGCCATGTTCAGCCAACTGCCGTGCTTGGGCGTGTAGTGAATCTCAAGCCGCGCGGCCAAGGCACGGGCGGTTGCCGGGTCGAAAGCTTCGTACAGGCTGGCGATCCCATGCGTGTTGAGGTTGTCCATCACCAGCACCAACACGGCGGCTTCGGGATAGACGGTCAGCAGCAGGAAGCGGATGAATAACGCCCAATCGGTACGGGTCCGTTGGTCCGTGACCTGCACGGTCCGTTTGCCGGCCAGGGGTTCGACCGCCAGGAATACATTGGCCGTGCCGCGACGCTCGTATTCACTGTCGTACTTCGCGATGTCGCCCGGGCGGGCCGGAAGCGGTTCGCGGACTTCGGCGATCAACTGCTTGCTGCATTCGTCCATGCAGACCAGGGGTCGGCTGGGATCGTGAGGACGATGGTAGACCTCCAACACATCTTCCATCGCAGCGACGAATTCGGCTGAGGGCCCCGTGGGCAAGCACCAGCCTTTCTTCAACCACGGCTTGATTTCGTTTTTTTTAGCGTCCGCCGCACGGTCTCATAGGAGACTTCCTCCACGTATTCCAAGGCCACCATGCGGTCGGCCAACAACCGCAAGGTCCACCGCGCCCGGCCTGCCGGCGGACTGCCGCAGACCAGAGCCACTAAATGGGCTTCCGCCTTGCCATCGAGCCGCCGCTCGTAAACACGCTTCCTTGGCGGAGGTTGCAACGCGGTTTCCAGCCCGTCTTCGACAAACTGCTTCCGCACACGTTCGACGGTAACTCGACCACAACCCAGGGATTCCACAATCGCGCCGTCGCGCTTGCCCGGTCCGCTTGGGGCCTGATCCGCCAGCAGCATGATCCGCGCCCGCACAAGCTTCTTCGCGGCCCCTTTGCCCGTGGAAACGAGTTTCTGCAGATCTCCCCGTTCTTGTTCCGTTAACGTGATGCGGTAACGCTTTTCCATCACACCCTCCTTGGCATCGAAAAATCGATCTTCCATCCAACCATGCCAAGAGGATACCATTCATCCGGCTACGAGTGACAGAGCACTAGCTATCCTCCGTGGTCGCCGCGTAAGGCCCCAACCGCAGGATCTGCCGCATTTGATCGAGCAGCAACGGCGGCCGCGGTTGCGGCAACTCACCGACGTTCTGTCGTAGTACCTCCGGATACAGCAGTCGCAGCGCGGTCCGCGCCGCCGCGAGCGCCGCTCATGGATTCTTCCGCGTTTGCGCGACGTGCTGGAGAAAGGCGTCAAGCGCCGCCGGTCCCAGTTCGCGTGGCTGCCGCTTGCCATGAAAGAGGATGAAGGCGACGACCCACCTGGGCAGCGTTTCGATCCAGGATTCCGGCTGACCGACCGCGCGGGCAGCGGCACGGAACTGATCGAGCAAGCGCGGCGGTGGAGATGGGGCACCCGAGGTGAGTGGAGCGTCGTCGGACAGGATAGAATCCTCCCGGGTGATATAGACGCCTGTTCCGTATTCAGGTGTACTCAAGGCAAACCGCTACTGTCAAGAAAAAAAAAGTTTTTGAGGCCTGTTTGATTGACGGGGATCGGTCGCTGTGTTCTACTAGGCCGATGGAGGCTCGGCTTACCCCCGGCGAGCGCGCTGTAGCAATAAAGCGCAGTCGCCGGCCATCAAGGGAAGTCGCGCCGGCCATCAAGGGAAGTCACCGGCCATCAAGGGAAGTCGCGCCGGCCATCAAGCATCGGCGCGAGCCAAAAAGCATCGGCGCCGATCACTTAATCAGTAGTTCAGCGGTTGGGCAACCGAGCGAAGAAGTCGAAGAATCGCGGCTTCGGGGCAGCCGGAGCGGTCGGCCGAGTTGCGGCTTCGCAGCAGGCGGCACCAGACTGGGCCAACTTCGCAGCAGCGGATCGGGTCGCCGGTCGCGTCCAGTGGCTGACAGATAAGAGACGCCGCCCCAGGAACTTCCTTTGGGGTTGACAAGCTGCTCCGTGTGTAACGAAGGTTAAGTCGTATTACACCAAGCCTTTGGGTAAAACAGACTGGGACAGGGGCCACGGCACTTGGCTGGCGGTCGTGACGATATTC
>JBBRLG010000169.1:0-12900 GCA_038231495.1 Gemmatales bacterium
CGACGCTCGCCTATTGTCTCCGCGCCTCCCGGCACGATAAATGCAATCGATTTTACGGGCCGTAATGATGGGGCCGATGGGAGCTTTGTCATCAGCCGGTCGGGGTCGAACGATTTATATAGAGGAGCGATGGGCATGGCGGAACAAGTGACGGTGCGGACGGAAGAGGTGCTGCCGGTGCGCAGCCGGATCAGCTGGGGGGCGATCTTCGCGGGTGCAATGGTCGCGCTGGCCCTGTACTTTTTGCTGACGCTGCTGGGGGCGGCCATCGGGCTGTCCGTCACCGGTCGCGTGCGGCCCGAAAACATTGGCAGCGGCGCGGCCCTGTGGGCCATTGCCGTGACGCTGTTGGCGCTGTTCGCCGGCGGTTGCGTCGCCAGCCAGTTTACCGTGGGCGAGACCAAGCACGAGGCCATTATTTACGGCGTCGTCGTCTGGGGCGTCGTGTTCGGGATGCTGCTACTGCTGACGACTTCGACCT
This sequence comes from Gemmatales bacterium, assembly GCA_038231495.1. Taxonomy (GTDB): domain Bacteria; phylum Planctomycetota; class Planctomycetia; order Gemmatales; family Gemmataceae; genus JBBRLG01. The sequence goes on from JBBRLG010000169.1 coordinate 482, forward strand.
TGAGTACGGGCTTTCACGCGATCATGGGCATGGCCAACGTCGGCGAGGTTGCGACGCGGAATGCGTCGCCGGAGAATTTCGAGTCGGCCGCGCGGCAAGCCGGCATGTCGCAGAGTGACATCGACAGCTGGAAAGAGAAGTTGGCGAAAGCGCCCGCCGCGACGGGTGCCGCCGTTACCGACCCGAACAATCAGCGGGCGGCGACCGAAGGCGCGGCCAAGGTGGCGTGGTGGGCGTTCCTGGGGACGCTGTTGTCGATGGTCGCGGCCGTTGCCGGGGCTTACGTCGGCGCGGGGCCGAAGATTTACCTGATGCGGCTGAAACTGCCGGTGATGGGTGCGCCGCGCCGCGGGCCGGCCGTCCGGGTGTGAGGCGAGGTTTCAGTACGCAAAACGCGGATTGGCGAGCCGGGAGCGTAAGCGACCGGAGTGTACCACTGAAACTCACTCCGGTCGCTTACGCTCCCGGCTCGCCCCTGTTTGCGACGCCTATTTACCTTCGTAACCGTTCACCGGCATCAACTTCCCCCCCTCTCGGAGGGGGGGTAGGGGGGGGGCAAGAACGGAAGTACTCGGGCAGGGCGTCCACTCCACCCCCCTACCCCCCCTTGCGTAAGGGGGAGTGAACGGTTACTTACCTTCTTCTACACTGAGATTGACCTTTAATCGATCCAAATAGTACCACAAACTGCACCACGTCTCTCTTTCCGCCTCAGAAAGTCGGGCCAGGGCATCCGGTTCATGCACGGCCGCGAAATCCACGTCTTGCAGCCAGTGGTCCACGCGGCGACGCAGCCCGCCGCGGTCGATGTCGTCGGCTGCCAACCACGTCAAATCGGCGAGGTCCGCGCGGAGCCAGGCCAACGCCTGGACACGCAGGCCCGTCCGCGCGGCGTCGGTCAAGGCGGCGGCGTCCGCGCCTTGGCCGTCCGCCGCGCGGACCGCGGCCGCGGCCGCGGTGTAGCGGTAGGAACCGGACAGGTCTTCCGCCAACTTCGGGTCCAGGGCGAACGCCGCGGCGGCGAACCGGGCCGACGCGGCGTAGTGGCCGCGCGGCACAGAACACATCCCCGCCAGCGCAAGCAGGTCGGCGGCGTCGGTCAACGTTTCCTTGCCGGCCAGCAGCGCGGGCACCCTGGTCTCAAGGCGTGCGAGCCGTTCGCCGTGACGGACCAGGAATTCGTACTCCGCCCGACGGCGTTCGGCCGGCGGCGCAAACTCCAGCGCCCGCTTCCAGGCGGCCACCGCCTCGGCGTATTGGCCTTGCCGTTCCAGCACGCCCCCCAGGCCGACGTAGGACTGGTAAAAGCCCTTGCGCAATCGGATCGCCTCGCGGTAGGAAGCCGCCGCCTCCGCGTACCGCTTCGCGTCCTGGTAGGCGATGCCGAGGTTGTTGTGAATGTTGGGGTCGTCGTTCTTGACCCGCAGCGCCTCCTTGTAGGCGGCGATGGCTTTGTCGAACTCCGCGACTTCGTCGTAGGCGTTCCCCAGGTTGAACCAGGGCATCACATAGTCCGGGTTCAGCCGAATCGAATCCTGGAACGCTGCGATCGCCCCCTTCAAATCGCCGGCACGTTTGAGGACCACGCCCAGGGAGTTGTAGGTCTCGGCGGTCGGCTTCATCGCCAGGGCCTTGCGATAGGCGGCGGCCGCACCGGGTAGGTCGTTCGCATCCTTCAAGGCCAGGCCGAGGTTGACGTAACCGCCCGGAAAGTCGGGGGCGATCCGCACCACTTCGCGATAGGCCGCCGCCGCCCCCGCTGCATCGCCTTTCTTACGCAGCGCGTTGCCGAGGTTCAGGTTGGCGCGGGAGTAATCCTTGTAGTATTTGATTGCCTCTCGATACTGCGCAACCGCGCCGTCGAGGTCGTTGCCGGCTGCCAGGATGATGCCGAGGTCGTTGTAGGCTTCCGCGTAATCGGGTTGGAGCCGGATGGCCTCGCGCAAGGCGGCGACGGCTTCTTTCGTCTCACCCCTGGCGTTCAAGGCCATCGCATAGTTCAGCTGCAAGCCGGGGCTTTGACCGCGCACGGCCAGGGCGGCCGTGTAGTAGCGCAACGCCTCGTCCAGTGCCGGCGAGCCACAGAAATGCAAGACGTAGGCGAGCGTGTGGTTGATCCAGAAATCGTCGCGGTGGCGTTGCTGGGCCTGGCGCAACAGGGTGCGCGCCTCCTCGACGGCCCCGCGTTCGGCAAGGATGAGGCCGAGCAAGACCAGGGTGGCGGACGGCAGTTCGCGCGCGTTGGGGGAGCCGGCCAACTCGCGCAAGGCGGCCACGTCCTTGCGGACACGGGCCGCGCGCACCTGGCCGCGCAGGGGATCGGGGTCTGCCAGACGGGCGATCGCTTCCAGCCGCGCGCCCTCGGCGGCGTTGCCGGTGAGGATCGCCCAGTCGTCCAGGGCGGCCGCCAATTCCACCCGGATTGCCCGCTCGCCGACGAGCGCGGCGACCGCCGCGGCGTCGCCTTGCCTTAGGTCGATGCCGTACTCCGCGAACGCAACGGCGTACCCGGCGGCACTGGCCTCCCGGTCGAAACGTCCCGCGCGAACCTGCGTGTGCCGGACGCGGGCTTCCTCGATGGCGGCCAGCATCGTGCGGTCCTTGTGTTCCCGTTCCAACTCCGCGACCAGGGTGTGCAGGCGGTCGAGCACGTACAGGTCCGGCGGGCCGTCGGCGGCGACCTGCTCCGCGTTGCGGGCGAAGGCCAGCGCGGCCGCCGACGCCGTCAAGTCGTTCGGCGCGGCGTCGCGCGCCTTGCCGCGCAGGTCGCGTGCCTGGTCCATCAGGCCGTTGACCTCCCGGTCGATGGCCAGCCGGCGGCCGACCGCGTTTTCGTGTTCGTACTGGTGGCGCGACTCGGCCTGTTTAAGACCGCAGATCAGCATGAAGGCCGCGAACGCGACGACGCCGGCCAGGACCCAGCGGCGCTTGCGTTCCTCGGCCGCGCGGGCCTTGGTGGCGGCACCGGCCAGCTCCAGCGCCCGCAGCTTGTCGCGCACGCCAGCCTGGTAAGCCTGGACTAGCCGGGCCACGACACCGCCGTCGCGCGGCCGGTCCGCGGGATCGACGGCCAGGCAGGCCAGCGTCAGCCGCACCAGTTCCGGGTCCGCCGCGCAGCGCTCCAGCCGCGCCCGCGCTTCCGCCAGGTCGCCGCGCACCGCCTTCTGATAGGTCTGCGCCGAGGTCAAGCCGGTGTAGGGCGGCTCGTCCGTCAACAGCACGCACAGGATCGCGCCCAGGCCGAACACGTCGCACCGCTCGTCCAGCGCGTACACGTCACCGCGCGCCTGCTCCGGGGCCATGTAGGCGGGCGTGCCCAGGACCGCGCCGGCCTCGGAAAGGCCGGCCGCCGGGGCCAGCGTCACCGGTTCGCCTGCGGTGCCCGGCGGTTCTTCACGGGCATCGCCTTTCAGCACCTTGGCCAGTCCCCAATCCATCACCTGGACTTCGCCGAACGCGCCGACCATGACGTTCGCCGGCTTCAAGTCGCGGTGAATAACGCCGCGGGAATGGGCGTACGCGATCGTCTGACAGATCTGGCCGAAGATGGCGAGCAAGGGGTCGTGGTCGGCGGCGGCGTCCTGCCGCCCTTTCAACAAGGCGGCGAGCGTCTGCCCTTCCACGAGCTTCATGGTGAAGAAAGGCCGGTCGTCGGCCAGGCGACCCAGCTCGTGGACGGGCACGACGCCGGGGTGTTGCAGGCGGCCGTTGATGCGCGCCTCTTCGAGGAACCGGCGGATGAATTCCGGCTGATCCTGGTGCTTGCCGAGCAGGACCTTGATCGCCAGAGTGCGGTCCAGTTCCGGATCGTGTGCCCGCAAGACCCGGCCCATGCCGCCGCAACCGACCTCGCCCAAAATGGTGTAGCGGCCGACGGCGGCTGGCAGCCGGCCGGGCGCGTCGGCCGGCGGCGGCTTGCGGTTGCTAACGGTGGCGTGGCCCAGCCCGTTCGTGCGCTCGCCCTTGGCCAGGGGCGTAGGCACGGGCGGCCGGGACAGGATTGTGCGGAACGTGGGTTCGTGGTCCGCCGACGGAAAGTAGGGCGGCGGATCGTCGTGCGCATCGGCCATGCAGTCGCCCCCCTGCCGGAACCGGGCGCGGGGTCCGTGCGCCGCATTCGGGCGGGATTTACTCGGCTTCCTCGGTCGCGTCGAGCGTGTCGGTCTTGGTAATTTCCCGTACCAACAACGTAGCATACGAACCGGCGGGGAGCGTAAAACGCAGGCGGATGCCGTCCGCCTCGACCGCCCCGGCGAGGTCATCGACGTAAACGAGGTTGTGCCGGCGCGTGCCCTGGAGCAGTTTGCCGAAGCCGTGCAGTGCGGCAGGCGTCAGTCCCGCGGCGGGCATCGTCTCCGCCTCGCGCGCGGCGGCCGCGCCGGCGGCGGCGAACGTCTTGCGGCCGAAGATCGGCCCCGCGGTCACGGTCTCGCGCTGGTCGAAACGCTCCTGTTCGCGAGCCACGTCGTCGGCGACGAACAGGCCGCCGAACGGCCACTTGGCCATCACGTCGCCGGCCAGGACGCGGCGCAACAGGCCGTCGGTCAGTCGCCGGGCGAGGTAGTGGTTGAAGAGCGCCGACTGGGCCGCGGACAGGGCGAGTTTGCGCAAGAATGGGTTGCGCGGCGGCGGCTTTTCCTGGCGCAACAGGGCGAAGCCGAGGCGGCCCGTTTCGCCGTCGCGGCCGAAGCGCTGCGGTCCGTAGAAGTTCGGCAACCCGTCGCGCCGCAGTCGTTCGATCAAGGGCGGCAACCGTTCCACCGCGTCCGGCCCGACGCCGCGCACGAGGATGCGAAAGCGGTTGCCGTGCAGGTGGCCCGGTTTGAGCTTGTTGCCGTGCCGGCTGACGGACAGCACGCGGACGCCGTCGCCTTCCAGCTGCGGCAGCCGCGGCTCGGCGGCAACGGGCACGGAGACCATTTGCCGGGTGACGGCGTGGCGGTCCTTCATGCCGGCGGTGCCGACCTCGCCGACGGGCAGGTCGAGTCGGCGGGCGACCTGGCGGACGAAATACTCGGCGCCCATGCCGCGTTTCTCGACCCAGAGGTAGAGGAAATCGCCCTGGCCGCTGGGCGGGTAGGCGGGGATTTCCTCGACCTCGAAGTCTTCCGGTTCGCCCTTGATGCGGCCGCCGGTGCCGGGCAAGTCGTGCGTCCACAGCGGCGGCGCGGCGAGCGGGTCGAAGGTCATAACGACTCCGTGCGGGCGATGGTCTGAAAAGGTCGGCGGGTTGGCGGCACCCAAGGATTGGGATACGGAAACCCTGCGTCGGTAGGAGGTCGTCTGCTAAACTGTAATGACCAGTAAGCGGTAACCCGGTTGGAGAGATGCGGACAACCGCCATCGGCTCGTCCGTTATTCTGCAAATGGCGTGGAAAGAGAGGGCGGCGATGTTCGAGCACTTCATCATCAAGAACTTTCGCTGCTTCGCGGGCCTCCAGCTCAAGCATCTGGGCCGCGTGAACCTGATTGCGGGGAAAAATAATACCGGCAAGACGGCGCTGCTGGAGGCTATTCACCTACACAACAACCCGACGAACTGGCCCCTAGCTATCGACATCAGTAAAGTTCGAGGCATTGATGAGCCGCTCAAGGCTGTGGACGACGTGTGTGGCTGGCTTTTCTGGAACAAACACGTTGCGAGTGGGCTGCAAGTGGAGAGTTGGGATGACAAGGGAATCACGCGCACCCTGACCTTGTTGATCCTCGATGCGGCAACATCCAGAGAGCGTTTCCCCGAAGCTGAGAAGGCGCTCGCCCCAGGCTACAATGGAACCTTTAGCACTGGTCATCCCTCCCACCTGATTTTGAAATACGACCAAACAAATGAACCGGAGCGAATATCCATCGGTGCGGGGGCAGGAGGGTCCGGGGGAACCCGTTCCGCTTGGGTAGGAGCCCGTATTACCTGGAACATGCCCAGCGTTTACCTGAGTTCCGGCGTGGCAATGGCAGTTCAGGACGTAAAATTATTCGGCGAGTTGGAAGCCGCCAAGCGCCAGGAGGAAATCCTGCCGGCTTTGCAAATCCTTGAACCTCGGCTCCAGCGGTTGTCTCTGGTTCCCCTTGCGGGCGAATCCGTAATTCATGGCGACATCGGCCTACCACGACTGGTGCCGCTGCCGTTCATGGGCGAAGGCTTGCGGCGCGTCCTGTCCATCGTGCTGGCCATCGCCAACGCCCCCGGCGGCGTCGTCTTGATCGACGAAATCGAGAACGGCTTGCACTACTCGGTCATGACGGACGTGTGGAAGGCGATCGCCGTGGCTGCCCGCCGGGTGGATGCCCAGGTTTTTGCCACGACGCACAGCTACGAATGCATCACGGCGGCCAACGAGGCATTCCGGGATAACGGCCCTGACGATCTGCGCCTGTACCGGCTGGACCGGATCAACGACGAAATTCAGGTTGCAGCCTACGACCCGGAAATCCTGAACTACGCCACCGAAATGAATCACGAGGTCCGGTGATGCCACGGGTCCGACCAACGCCGCCATTCACCAAGCCCAAAGTGCTGATCGGAGAGGGCCGCGATGAAGAGAACTTTTTCAAGGCTCTGGTCGTTCATCTGGGCGTGACCGACGTGCAAGTCGAGGAGTACGGCGGCAAGGCCAACCTGCAGAATTACCTGCGCGAGTTCGGCCTTCGGCCGGGACGCCCGAACGTGGTCGGCCTTGGCATCACGCGCGACGCCGACAGCAGTGTGGCCCAGGCTTTCCAGAGTGTCTGCACCTCGCTGAGGAACAACGGGCTGCCCGCACCTACCGCGTCGGGTCAAATCGCCGCCGGTCCGCCGCGCGTCGGCGTGTTCATTCTGCCGGACAATCGGCGCAACGGCATGCTCGAAGACCTCTGCCTGGACGCGGTTCAAACCGACGGTGCCATTGCGTGCGTGGACGACTATTTCCAGTGCGTCCGCCGCACGACAGCACGGCAGCACACGCCGACGGCCAAGGCGCGGGTCCACGCCTGGCTGGCTTCCCAGGACGACCCGGACTTGCGTCTGGGGGAGGCAGCCCAGAGGGGTTTCTGGCCCTGGTACGCCGTCGCTTTTCAACCGCTCGTCCAATTCTTGCAAGCCCTGTAATGCCCCGACTCCTGTTGACTTCCCTTCCGCCCGTCCGCTATAGCCCCGCGGTCGGCAGTGCCGTTTTCTGGAGGGGATACCCGTGCAAATCTTTCAGCAAGACCGCTACAACCTCCTCGCGGAACAACACCGACCGCACTACGCCGCCGCCGACCCCTTTCCGCACGCGGTCATCGAAGACTTCCTGCCGATCGACCTTTGCGACCGATTGCTTGCCGAGTTTCCGTCCGCCGAACGCGAAGACTGGCGGCGCTTCGAGCGCCATCACAGTCGCAAGCTCGCGACCACGGAAGATTCGCACCTCGGCACCTTTACCCGCGCGGTGTTCGCCCACTTTAACAGTGCCGCCTGTTTGCGCTTCCTGGAGACGCTGACTGGCATTACCGGCCTTATCCCCGATCCCTATTTTGAGGGCGGCGGTCTGCACCAGATCGAGCCGGGCGGCTTCCTCAAAGTCCATACCGATTTCAATTACCACAACCGCCTCAAGCTCGACCGCCGGATTAACCTCATCGTCTATCTGAACGAGGATTGGCGGGACGAGTACAAGGGCCACCTGGAATTGTGGGACTCGTCGATGAGCCGTTGCGTCCGCAAGGTGCTGCCCGTGTACAACCGCTGCGTCGTCTTCAGCACGACGGACTGGTCGTACCACGGCCACCCGGAAAAGCTGGCCTGCCCGCCGGGCCGCACCCGCAAGTCGCTGGCGTTGTACTACGACACCAACGGCCGGCCCGAAGAGGAACAGGCCGCGGCGCACGGCACCGTCTGGCGCGAGCGGCCGAGCGACAACCCCGTGCGCAAGGCGTTCGCCGGCTTCGTGCGCGGCGTGACGAGCGTACGTTTGCCGCTTGCGGCTGAGCGCGCCAGCGCGCTTAGCCGCAAGCGGTAAACTTCCTCACCCGCCGCGCTCGATGCCGTACTTCTTGATCTTGCTCAACAGCGTGTCGCGGTGGATGCCCAGCTCCTGGGCGGCGCGGGTGTGGACGCCGTCGCACTTTTGCAACGCCTTGCGGATCAACCGGGCTTCCATTTGTTCCAGGTTGAGCGTGCTGGGCTGGTCGTCGTCGGCTTGCGTTTCGCCAGACAGGTGAAAATCGCGCGGCTCCAGCACTTCGTCGATACTCATGGCCACGGCACTTTCCAGCGCGCCACGCAGTTGACGCACGTTGCCCGGCCACGGGTACGCCACCAAACCTTTCAGGGCCGCGGGCGACAGCCGGACGTTGCGGTGGTACTCCGCGTTGAGGCCCGCGAGGAAGTAGGCCGCCAGGTCCGGCACGTCCTCCGCGTGGTCGCGCAGCGGCGGTACGGCCAGCGTCACGCCCAGGCGGAAGAACAGATCCTTGCGGAACCGGCCCTTTTCGACCTCCTGCTTCAAGTCGCGGTTGGTGGCGGCGACGACGCGGACGTTGACCTGAATCTCGCCGCGGTCCTGGCCCAGCGGCCGAAAGCTCTTGGTTTCCAGCACGCGCAACAACTTGGCCTGACACTCGGTTGACAGTTCGCCGATCTCGTCGAGGAACAGGGTGCCGTCGTCGGCCTGCTGGAAATAGCCCTGGCGCTCGCGGCTGGCCCCCGTGAAGGCGTCTTTCTCGTGGCCGAACAGCTCCGCCTCGGGCATGGTGGACGTGATGGCCGCGCAGTTGACGGCGACGAGCGGCCCACTCTGCCGGCGGCTTTGCTGGTGCAGCGCCAGTGCCACCAACTCCTTGCCGACGCCGCTTTCGCCGGTAATCAGGACGCCGCACGAGTAGTCGGCCACGCGCGCGATCTGTTCGCGCAGCTGCCGCAGCGGCAGGCTGTTGCCGACGAGCTGGTCCGGCGTGCGCGAGCCGGTCACGCGCAGCCGGGCGTTCTCGGCCTCCAGCACGCGGCGGGTGCGGAGGACGGTCAGGTTGTTGGCCAGGCAGATCGACAGCGCCTGACAGAAACGGACCTCGCGGTAGTTGAACGGCCGCTGCTCGCGGTACAGGTGCAGGGCACCGTGCGTCGCGTCGCCGCCGCCGGCGCGGAGCGGCACGCACACGGCGTCGCGAAAGGCGGCGAGACTCTGGCCCTGCAACTCGCCGCCCCGCGCCTCCGCCAGCCAGACCATCGCGCCGGTCGCCAGCGCCTGCTGCGTCAGCCGGCGGCTGAGTTGTGGATCGACGGTCCGCTGCGGCGGCCAGACGACGCGCGGCAACGGGTCGTCGGCGTCGAGGCTCAGGAAGCCGACGAGGTCCGCGTGGGTGCCCTTGTGCAACACCGTCAGCGCCCGGGCCACCACGCCGCGCACGGTCGTTTCCAGCAGGGCCTCGGTGAGGAACTGGTTGAGCACGCTGAGTTCGTCGGCCCACAGGTGCGTGGTGGAATCCGCCTCCGGCTCGGCCACCGGCTTGAGCGTCCCCGCGGCCGGCAACGCGGGTAGCTTGTCGGTGTCGAGCGTGCCGCCGGCTTCGACGCGGAAGCGCAGCCGGCAGTCGCCGATGCGGATTTCGTGATCGTCGCGCAACGCCGTGGGTTCGGAGATGGGTTCGCCGTCGAGCCGGGTGCCGTTGGTCACGCTACAGTTGCGGATGTACCAGCCGCCGTTCTCGGCGTAGATTTCGGCGTGAAAGCGCGAGACGTGCGGGTCGTTGACGACGATGGTGTTGGTGCGATAGCGTCCCAGGCGGACGGCGGCGTCGGCGTTCAACTTGCAGACGCGCGGATTGGCATAACCCGTCTCAACGAGCAAGACCGCTTGCATGCACCCCGACCTCCCCCTGGACGCGACTTTGAACTATTAGCATACCTTGATCGGTGGTGGTACGTCCAGAAAAATCGGCCCGGCGGCGCGGTATGCGGGCGGCTCGCCTTCCCGTCCACCCCGCATTCCCGCTGTTTTCCTGTTCGCTCCGCCGCCGCGATGGACTAGACTGGATGCGTCCGCGGTCCGCCGCCGTACCGGCCTTTTCGCGAAAGGGAAACCCATGCGCAACGGAACCATCCTCCCGTCCGCCCTCCTTGCCGGCCTGGTCCTGGTCGCGCCGCGGTCGGCCCCCGGCGACGATGCCAAGGAGCCGGCCAAGGTCGAGGCGGTGAAGCGCACCGAGATCGGCAAGAACGTCTACTTCGAGACCGAAGGCGAGCAGCGGCGCGTCGTCGTCAAGGCGTACGTCTGCTTCCGCGAAGGCCAGTTGGAAGGTCTTCTTTGTCGTAAATTTACGAAAGAGCACGAATACATCCTGGCCGCCGACGCCGACGCCCGGCACATTCACGCGGCGCTCGTGGCGGCCCGCGGCAAGCCGGGCAGCCCCGTCCAGTTCGACCCGAAGTTCGCGCCGGCCCACGGCAGCACGATCAAGGTGACGCTCCGCTACAAGCAGGGCGACAAGCTGGTCACGGTATCCGCGCAGGAATGGGTCCTCGACGCGGCCGCCAAGAAGCCGCTGCAACAAAGCTGGGTGTTCGGCGGCAGCCGGTTCCTGCCCGACCCGGACGACAAGACCAGGCCCGACATCTACCTGGCCAACCAGGGCGACGTGATCTGCGTGTGCAACATGGAAACCGCGATGCTCGACCTGCCGGTCCGCAGCCCCAAGGGGTTGGACGACCGCGTTTACAAGGCCGTCACCGACAAGATTCCGGAGAAGGACACGCCGGTGGACGTGATTCTGGAGGTCGTGCCGGAGAAGAAGGATAAGTGATGCAAGGACGTTTGCCGCTTGCGGCTGAGCGCTGGTGCGCTCAGCCGCAAGCGGCAAACCGGCGCGGACTTTTGCTATGGTACAGGCACAATCGCGGCTCCGACCGAGCGCCGTCAGAAAGGACCCTGCTCCCGTGGACCGGACGACGCTCCCGCCGTGGCAGTGGCCGCGCGCCGCCTACTTGCACCTGCCGTTCTGCGCACACCACTGCGGTTACTGCGACTTCGCCATCGCCGTCGGTCAGGACCACCGGATCGAACGCTACCTCGACGCCCTCGACGCCGAGCTGGCGACGCTGCAAACGCCGCAGACCGTGCGCACCCTTCACCTCGGCGGCGGCACGCCCACCCACCTCAGCGCGGCGCAGCTGGACCAGTTACTCACGTCCGTCCATCACTGGCTGCCGCTGACCCTCGACGCGGAACACGAGTTCGCGATCGAGGCCAACCCCGACACGCTCGACGCCGCCAAGGTCAACGTGCTGGCCGACCACGGCGTCACGCGCGTCAGCCTCGGCGCGCAGTCGTTTCACCCGCACCTGCTGCGCGTGCTGGAGCGCGAACACACGCCCGGCGACGTGCCGCGCGCCGTCGAGGCCGTGCGCCGCCGCATCGGCCAGGTGTCGTTGGATTTGATCTTCGGCGTCCCCGGCCAGACCGCGGCGGAGTGGCGCGCGGACATCGCCCGCGCCCTGGCGCTCGCGCCCGACCACCTCTCGACCTACGGCCTGACCTACGAAAAGGGCACGCCGCTGTGGACGCAACGGCAGCGCGGCGACCTACGTCCGCTCGACGAGGACGCGGAATTAACTCTTTATAAGATCGCAATTGATACATTAGAGGCGGCCGGCTTCGAGCATTACGAAATCTCGAACTTCGCGCGACCCGGCCGGCGTTCGTTGCACAACCAGACGTACTGGGCGAACGAGGCGTATTTCGGCTTCGGCATGGGCGCGGCCCGCTACGTCCGGGGCAAGCGCGAACTGAACACCCGCGACCTGGACGCTTATTTGCGGCGGACGCTTGCCGGCGAGCCGGCGACGTTCCAGAGCGAGGAGTTGGCACCGTTCGAGCGCGCCCAGGAAACGATGGCGGTGCAGCTGCGCCGCTGCGAAGGGATTGATCGTCCGGCTTATCGCGAACAAACGGGTTTCGACCTGGACACGGTGGCGGGACCGGCGGTCGCGCGGCATGTTGAACTGGGCTTGTTGCGCGACGACGGGCGGCGCGTGTGCCTGACGCGGGCGGGCAAGTACGTCGCCGACGGCGTGATCGAGCGGTTGCTGTAGGCCTCAACCGCGCATGCGCAGCGAGCCACAGGTGACGGCGTAGCTTTCCTCCAGCCGCAGTTCCACGCACAGATCGACTTCCAACCACAACGGCAGCGTCGGCAACGGTTCGCCGACTGTCAACGCCTCAGTCCAGGCGTCGAGGTGCGGGTCTTCGGTGCCGCGCACGGTGCGGTAACTGATGGCGTAAAGTTGCGTGGGCGACTCCCAGAAAGTCACGCCGTTGCGATTGAAAGGCTATCCGGAAACCGGGGTTCTCCCTAAGTCATAGGAGAGTCAAGGAGATGATACAAGGAGCTAACCCCGGAGCAAGGAAGCCATGCGAAAACCGTACCGATCCGATTTGACCGACGAGCAGTGGAACCTGGTCAAG